>JANOLJ010000224.1:0-11376 GCA_031419715.1 Burkholderiales bacterium
TCATCTTCGCGCCGACCTATTGGTACCAGTCGCCGAGCCCGCTGAAACTGATGATCGCCCGCCTCGTGTGCGCCGACGGCGGCAACCCCGACCCGACGACGACGCACGGCAAGAACGTCGCGCAAGCGAAGCGCCTCGAACAGAAAGGCTGGGACTACCCCAAACATGTGGCCGGGCGCGCCTATGGCGTGGTCGTGCATGGTGATGTCGCCGGGGTCGAGGTACACCGGCGCAACCTCACCGACTGGCTGGAATGGATGGGGCTCGTCGATGCGGGTGTCGCCGCGAAACTCGATCGCTACATCGGTTACTACGAGCCCTACTACAACAGCCACGACGTGCTGGACAAGGACAAGGCTGTGTTCGAGGAAGTGCGCAATGTCGCGCGCTCGGTGGTGCGCGCGGTGAAGGCGTTGCGCGCCGGAACGCTGAGCCAGCCCGACAAGCACGTCAAGTGGCCACGCCCGAAGTGATGCGAGCCGCAGCAAAGAGCGGGCAGCGCGCCCGCAAGCGCGACACCTGACTGCAATCAACGCTTGCAATCGCGCCGTGCCGTCCCCAGATGTGGGCCATGAACACCTCAGCCTCCGCCACCGCCCGGGCGAACCTCGCCGTCACGTACTTGCTCGCCCAGTTGCTTGAGCGGCTGGACCGCAGCGCCGTCGCCGTGGGCGCCGAGCAGTACCGCTCGGTCGTGTTGCACCTCGTCGCCGAATTCAACGACGCGCCGCCCGGCGACGAGCTGAACCGCCTGCTCGACTCGTACCCGGCTGCGGCCGAACTGTATGAAAACCTGCGCTACCAACACGCTGGCCTGTGCCGCTCGCCGCTCGATGTGTCGCTGGCCGCCGAATTGCGCGCCCGCGAGGTGATCGAACACGCGATGCGCCGCACTGGGACCGGCCCCACCGGCCCTGCGCATGGCCAAGCCTGAACCCAAGACGACAGTGCTGGCCGATGGCCTGCGCTACAAGACCAAGGTGAACGGCTCGCCGTTCAAGGTCGGGCCCACGTTCGCTGGTGCCACGATGTCGTGCCTCCTGTGCGGCAAGCACCGCCCGCGCAGCCTGATGACGACGCGCAAGATGCTCGGCCGCGCCCAGGTGGTGTGTTCACCGTCGTGCAAGGCGATGGACGCCGCAGCCGCCAGCAGCTAAGCGACCGGCGCGCAAGACCCACGGGTCTTGCGCGAGGCCGCAGCCGCGGATTCAGACGAGGATGTTGTCGGCGAATGCCGACACGGCCGCCGATTCGGTGCTGAAGCCCACACCCACCATCGTCGCGAGCACGCCGATCGTGCCGCCGGATGCGCTGCCGTTGCTGTCGAAGCTGAGCACGGTTCCGCCGCCACCGGCGCTGAAGTCGAGGTGACCGCTGGCGACGAGCCGCGCCAGACTGGTGCTGTCGCCGACGCGTGAGAAGTCATCGACCAGACCGCGCAGGTCGAGCCGGTCGCCTTCGCCCTGCTGACTGAAGCTGGCGGTGCTGAAATCGGCAATCGTGTCGGCGCCGAGTCGGGCATTGGCCAACGAACGGTACTCGAACGTGTCGTGACCGCCTCCGCCAGTGAGCGAGTCGACGCCTGCGCCGGATCGGACCGTGTCATTGCCCGCACCTGCATTGACGGTGTCATTGCCGGCTCCAGAGCTGATGAAGTCGTTGCCCGCACCGGTGCGGATGATGTCGTCACCACTGCCCGAGGACACGTTGTCCGCGCCGGAACCGGTGGTGATGGTGTCGTTACCGCTGCCGCTCGTGACGCTGTTCGTGCCGTCGCCACCGGTCACCGTGTTGTTGCCGTCGCCGACGACGATCGTGTCGTTGCCGGTGCCGGTGGTGACGGTGTCATTGCCGCTGCCGCTCGTCACCGAGTTCGTGCCGTTGCCGGCGTTCACGGTGTTGTTGCCGTTGCCCGCGCTGATTCTGTCGCTGCCGCTGCCGGTGGTGATGGTGTCGTTGCCGCTGCCGGTGGAGACGACATCGTTGCCGCCGTTGCCGTTGATCGTGAAGGCTTGCGGGTTGATCGCGCTGATCACGTCACTCGTGCCTGCAACCGGCGCGGTGAAGGTGGTGGTGGTAAACGGCGGTGAGCCGTAGGTGTAGTTGGCCATGATGTTTACTTTCTAAAGAATCGACTTGAGAAGCACCTGAGTTGTAGGCTGAAGGGAGGCACTGAACCCCACAACACGAACCTTATTCCTTGCAGGGCGATCAGTCTGTCTGTTCGCGCGCAGAGCGACGTTTCTTTCCACTGCGGCCACTCTGTGGCCACCACAGCGCGGCCGCCGGTGGACCCCTCCTCACATCTGCCGCCCGGCGCGGCGCACCGCCGAGGTGATGGACGCGGTGACGTATTCCAGCGGCGTCTGCGTCGAGCCGTCGATGAACACCTCGGCCGGCATGCCCGCTTGCAATTGCAGGTCGTGGCCGGCGGCCGCCACGGACTGCGGATCGGCCAGGATCATCACGCTGTAGTAAGGCGCGTTGCTCGCCCTGTCGATCAGGCGGTCCGCGGAGATGTAGGTCACCTTGCCCGTCACGATGGCCGCGTTGCGGAACTTGAACGCGGTGAAGCGGATGCGCGCGCTCTGATCGCGCTGCACGTTGTTGATTTCTTCGGGGCGCACCTGCGCCTCGATCATCAGTCGCGCATCGCTCGGCACGATTTCGGCGATCGCCTCGCCGGCGCGCACCACCGCGCCGGGCGAGGTGAACTTGAGATCGATCACGGTGCCTGCCGCCGGCGCGCGCACGATCTGGCGCAACGACGCGTCGTCCGACTTGCGCCGCTCCTGCTCGATTTCCGTCAAGCGCGCTGCCGTCACCTTGATCTGGTCGCTCGCCGTTCTGACGTAGGTGTTGGTGAGCGCCTTGATCTTCAAGTCGTTGTCGAGCCGGCGTTGTTGGGCTCGTGCCAGTTCGGAGCGGCGCTCTTCCATGCGCAACGCATAGTCCGATTGCGCCGCCTCGAGCTGGACCACTTTGGTCGGCGAAATGAAGCCTTCGCTGCTCAGGCGCCGATGCGCGTCGAGCTCCTGCGCGTGCGACGCGGTCGCCGTCATCGCGTGGCCGATCTGCGCGACGAGCGCGGCGATCTCCTGGTCGACGCGGTCGCCTTGCGCGCGCATCAGCGCCGCCTCGCTGGACAAGGAGTCGCGCCGCGCGTTGAACAGGCTCGTCTCTTTGGCCAGTGCCTCCTGGATGCGCCCGTCCTGCCGGGCAGCGTCTAGCAACGCGGGCGGAAAGACGAGCGTGCCGCGCAGGCTCTCTTCTGCTTCGAGGCGGGCGATGGCGGCGCGTTCGGTGCTGACGCGGAAGGCAATGCGATTGCGGTCCGCCTCGACACCCACGTCACCCAGCATCAGGATCGGGTCGCCCGCCTTGACGGTCTGGCCGTCGCGCACCAGCACCGAATGCACGATGCCGCCCTCGAGGTGCTGCACCGGGCGCCGGTTCAGATCGACCTTGACGAACGCCTGCGCGACCACCGCCATCGACAGCGCAGCGAACGTGAGCCACAACCCGATCGGCACGACAGCGCCGAGGATCACCCACCAACCCGCGCGCGCGAATCGCGCCGCGTGCTCTTTGCTGGAACGCGGCGTGGCCTCGGGTGCCACCGGGACGCCGGAAGTCTTGACAAGTTGTACGGGGCTCATCGCGGGTGCGTCGCTTCAGGTCGAGTCAGATCAGGCGGCGTGCGGCTGAAGCGAAGCCTGAGCGAGTTTTTGCATCGACTTCATCACGTCGGCCACCGCGCCGAATTGTTTGACGCGGCCGGCTTCGAGGATCAGGATCTTGTCGACGTGGGCGATCAGGCTCGGCCGGTGCGTGACGACGACGGACGTCACGCCTTGGGCGCGAATCTCGCTCAGGGCACGCGCCAGCGCCATCTCGCCGTCCGAGTCGAGGCTGGAGTTGGGTTCGTCGAGGATCAGCAGCCGGATGTCGCCGTACATCGCGCGCGCCAGTGCGATGCGCTGGCGCTGCCCCGGCGACAAGCGCAGCCCCTGCTCGCCCACGGGCGTGTCGTAGCCCTGCGGCAACTGCACGATCAGTTCGTGCGCGTTGGCGCGCTTCGCGGCCCGGATCACCGCTTCGGAGTCCAGATCGTTCATGCGCCCGATGTTCTCTGCCACCGTGCCGTCGAACAGCTCCACGTCCTGCGGCACATAGCCGATCCACGGGCCGAGTTCGGCGCGCGGCCAGTCGGACACATCCACGCCGTCCAGCCGCACCTTGCCGGCGCTGGGTAGCCAGATGCCGGTCAGCAGGCGCGCCAGTGTGGACTTGCCGGCCGCGCTGGGGCCGATGATGGCCAGCGCTTCACCGGGTGCCAGGTCCAGCGAAACCCCGGCGAGCAGCAGCCGGTCCGACTGCGCCGGGCGGAACGACACCCCGTCCACGCTGAGCCGACCTTCGGGGCGCGGCAGGGCGACGCGTGGCTGGCCGGCGTCGAAATACTTCGAGATCTCCAGCAGGCGGTGGTACGCGGCGCGCGCATCGCTCAAGGTGCGCCAACTGCCCACGAGTTGCTCCACCGGCTGCACCGCGCGGCCGAGCAGGATCGTGGTGGCGATCATCACGCCGGCCGAGGCCTGCTGCGTGAGCACCAGGTAGGCACCCAACGCCAGCATCACGACCTGAATCGCCTGGCGCACGAATTTCGTGATCGCGATGAACGTCACGCTGGCACGCGTGGCGCGGGTCTGCATGTCCAGAAGCTGATCCTGCTGCGTGCGCCAGCGGCCGAGCAGGCGCTCCGTCATGCCCATCGCCTGCAGCACCTCGGCGTTGCGCAGTGACCCTTCGACATAGCGCGAGATGCGTTGACCCTCGGTTTGCAGCGTGTCGAGCGTGCCGCGCGTGAGCCGGTCGTTGAACCAAGCCAGCCCGAGCATGAGGGCGGCACACACCGCCGCACCGATGCCCAGCAGCGGGTGAAACAGCCAGATGACGCCGACATACACCACGACCCATGGCGCGTCGAACAAGGCGGTGACGCCATTCGCGGAGAACAGGTTGCGCAACAAGCCCACATCGCGGATCGCGTCGGCGCGCACCGTGTGCGGCGCGAGCGCGGTCGCCTTGACGATCGTCTGCATCACCGGCGGGGAGAGCCGCTCGTCGATGATGTTGCCCGTCACGTGCTGCAGGCGCAGCCGCGCATAGTCCAGGACGAGCAGGATCGCCAGCGCGATGCCCACCCCTGCCAGCAGCACCGCGAGCGTCTCGCCGCTGTTGCTGGGAATGACCCGGTCGAACACCTGCAACGTGAAGATCGCCGGCACCAGGAACAGCAGGTTGATGGCGAACGAAAACGCCGCCAGGTGGCCCAGCAGCGGTTTCACTTCGGCGATCAACGATTTCATGGCACACCCTTGGGGCTGAAGGGCGGCACCGACCCGACACCACGCACTCTATGCCTCGCGGCGCTTGCGCTCTGTGCGCTGGCGCGCAGAGCGCACGCGACGTGGGATGGTCGGACTTCACCGACGAGAACAGAAGCGCGAAATGTGAGACCGAATGTGGCGCAACGCACCGACGCCCGCCGCCCCTGGCGCCTAACCTTTGCGCAGCATTGCTGGAATCAACGATGCAACACGTGTCGGCAACGACGCACATCATCATCATCAACTTCAACTGCTTTTCCAGGAGTGAACACACCATGAATTTCATCATCTGGCTCATCGTCGGCGGCGTGATCGGCTGGCTCGCGAGCATTCTCATGAAGACGAACGGACAGCAAGGCATGTTCCTGAACGTTGTCGTCGGCATCGTCGGCGCGATGCTCGGCGGCTGGTTCATCTCGCCCCTGGTGGGCGTGGCAACGATCAACCAGAACAACTTCAGCATCGCGGCGATGCTCGTTTCATTCATCGGCGCAGCGGTTCTGCTGGCCATCGTCAACCTGTTCCGCCGCGGCAGCGTGCGCTGACGCAGCCCAACAACCCCTTTTCAACCCACCAAGGACATGCACATGAACGCCAGAGACACGACGCTTGAAAACAACGCGAACCGCGACCCGATCACCGATGAGCCCGGCTCACACCCGGTGGGCACCGGCATCGGCGCCTTGCTGGGCGGCGCAGCCGCCGGCGCCGCCACCGGAACCATGGCCGGCCCGGTAGGCACCGTCATCGGAGCCGCTGTCGGAGCGCTGGTCGGAGGCTATGCCGGCAAGAGCGTTGCCGAGGCGATCGACCCGACCCGCGAGGACGCCTATTGGCGCGAGAACTTCACGGAGCGCCCCTACGTCCAGCAAGGATCCAGCTACGACGACTATGGTCCCGCTTACGGTTACGGCGTTGATGCGTACACCAATCATCCGGGGCGCAGCTTCGACGATCTCGAGCCCGATCTGTCAAAGAACTGGGGCACGACGCGCGGTGACTCCGACCTGAGCTGGGACGGCGCGAAGCTCGCCTCGCGCGACGCCTGGAATCGCGTCAGCGATGCCGTCGAGCGCGCCACTCCGGGCGACTCCGATCGCGACGGCAAGTAGACAACCGGTCGGGGCGGCGCCAGCGCGGCGCCGTCCCGCCGACCCACAGTGACCCGACTCACCTACCCAAGGAAGCAATTACTCATGACGACCAAAGCAGGCCCGAAGAAAGCCACCCTCCCCGCTGCGACGAACGATGCGATCAAGCTGCTCACCGACGACCACAGGGAAGTGCACGCGTTGTTCGTGAAGTACAAGAAGCTGATCGGCAAAGACCAGGCTGGCACCGAGCGCCAGCCGCTTGCCGAGCAGATCTGCGTGCTGCTGACGGTGCACGCGGCCATCGAAGAAGAGATCTTCTATCCGGCGGCGCGCAAGGCCGAGGTCGACGCCGCCCTGCTCGACGAGGCCGAGGTCGAACACGCGACGTGCAAGGATCTCATCGCACAGATCCGCAACATGGGCCCCGACGAGGACTGCTACGACGCGAAGGTCACCGTGCTCGGCGAGTACATCGATCACCACGTCAAGGAAGAGCAGGACGAGCTGTTCCCGAAGTGCCGGAAGTCGACGATGGATCTGATGGCGATCGGAGAACGCATGGTGGCGCGCAAGGAAATGCTGATGGCGGAAATGATGGAAGGCCTCGAGGCCGTGCACTGATCGCCCGAACCCTCACCCCTGCCCTCTCCCGCCAGCGGGAGAGGGAGCCAATGATCACCCCTGTCCTCTCCCGCCAGCGGGAGAGGGAGCCGATGCTCACGGGTTAAGCTGCGCCATGCACATCGTCGGCGAACAGGCGGCCGCGGTTCTGAAGGATCCCTGGGGCTTCAGCGTGCGCACGCTGCGCGCGTTTCGCGCCAACCAGGGCCTGCTGCTGGCCGGCGCGGTGGCGTACTACGCGCTGTTGTCGATCGTGCCGCTGCTGATCCTCACCGTGATCGCGCTGTCGCATGTGGTCGAGCAGGCGGAGCTGCTGCAAACCGTGGGGCGCTACCTTGAGTGGCTGGTGCCGGGCCAGTCGCGCGCGATCGTCACGGAACTCGGGAATTTCCTGCTGCACCGCGAAGTCATCGGCTGGGTGCTGCTGGTGACGATGCTGTTCTTCAGTTCGCTCGCGTTCACGGTTCTGGAAAACGCGATGTCGGTGATCTTCCACCACCGGGTGGCGATCCGGCGCCGCCACTTCCTCGTGTCGGCGTTGATTCCCTATGCCTACATCCTGAGCCTCGGCTTCGGGCTGCTGCTCGTGACACTCGTCGCGGGCAGCTTGCAGACCATCGGCCAGGAGCGGCTGGAGTTTCTGAGGCGCAGTTGGTCGCTCGTCGGCGTCTCCGGCGTATTGCTCTATCTGCTCGGTTTTGTGGGCGAGGTTTGCGCCCTCGCTTCGGTGTATCTGGTGATGCCGGTGGGCCGCTTGTCGCTGCACCACGCCTTGGTCGGCGCGGTGGTCGCGGCGTTGTTGTGGGAGCTGTCGCGGCACCTGCTCGTGTGGTACTTCGCGACGCTGTCGCAGATCGGCAGTGTCTACGGGTCGTTGACGACGGCGATCGTCGTGCTGCTCAGCCTGGAGGTCGCGGCGACCTTGGTGCTGCTTGGCGCGCAGGTGATCTCCGAGTACGAACGCGTCGGGAGAACCGACCCGGCGGCGCGGCCGCGGCCGTTCAGAACCGACGCTACCTGATCTGCCTGAGTGGGCCTGCGCGGCGCCTGGCCGAACGGCGAGCGAATCAGTCAACCTCGTCCGTCTCCCTCAGCCGCACACATTGCGCGTGCGCCTGCCACGACGCAGCGGCGCAGGCCAGCTTCATGCAACGGTAGAGAGCGAACTCGGTTCGTGCACCGCATTCTTCGCGCGGGCTGCCATTCGCTTTTGCCACCGGGCGCGGCAGCGGCGCCGGCGGTTTCGCGGTGACTTGCGGCTCAGGCGCTTCAACCCGTTCGGTGCTCGGTGCGGGGGGTGGCGGCGGCGCTAGGCTCGCGGGTGTCTGAGGTGCCGGCAAGGCCGGCTCTGGCTGCGTTGCCTGCGTTGCGTGCGTTTCCTGAGGTGACTGCGGTGGCTGCTGCGCAACTTCAGCCACCGTCGCCGCGGCGGCGGCGAGCTGTTGCGGCACGCGAACCACTTTGCGCTCGTTCAGCCCCCACACCGCCGCGCTGCCGACCGACGCGATCAGAACCACCGCGCTGACCCAACCGAGAGCGCGCGGCGGCCGTGGCCGGGGCGCCAGCTGCGGCGGCGCCGCCTTCGCGGTCGGTCGCGGCGGCGGCGTGGCGCGGCTACCCAGTCTCGTCTGGCGCGCGGCGTCGGCAATGGTTTGGTCAAGTTGCTCGAAGAAACCTTCGTTCGTGAGGCCCGGCTCGGGCACTTGCTTTGCAACCTGGGCGGGGTGGGCACCGCAGGGTTGGGCAGCGCTGCCATGCGGCTGGAGACGCGCGCCGATTGCGCGCGCAACAGCGCGCGGCACTGCGCGGCCCTGTGCAGCGCGCTGCCGGGCCGCGCGGCGCCGAGCGCCTCGATCGTGTCATGCAGCGCTTGCCCGCAGTAAAGCCTGTCGGGCAACTCGCGCAAGACCTGGTCGTGCGCCGCAGCCGACGCGGCAGGGGCCTTGCCGCTCAGGCAGAACCGAGCCACCGCGGCGAGAGCGCGCAGGTCGGTGCTGGGGTCCAGCGCCGCGGGCGAAGCGTCATTCGCGGCAGCGGTGTGCCCGGCGGCGGGCGCCGCTCGCGCCGGCTCGGCGGCGGGCGTCGCTTGGGCCGACACGGCCGCGAGCGCCCGGCGCACCGCGCCGAAGCCCATCAGCACGGGCCGGTCGTCGGCGAGCAGCAGAATGTTTTCTGGGGTCACGTCGCCGTGGTTCCGGCCCGCGTGGTGCAGGGTTTCGAGGGCGCCGAGCAGCGCGTCCAGCAGCGCGCACAGCGCCTCTTCGTCGGCGGCGCCGCGCATGCCCTGGCGCACCGCGAGCAGGTTCTTGCCCACGTAGTAGGGCATGACGCAGTACACCGTGCCATCGGCATGACACACGCGGTGCACGCGCAGCAGCGAGCTGTGATCACAGCGTGCGAGCACCCGCGCCTGCTCGACGAAGGCGAGGTGGCCGCGCTCGAAGGCCTGCGCATCGGACGGCGCGCGCAGCCAGACCTGGCCGCCGGTGCCGCGCACCATGAGCGCGGCGGGCAAGTACTCCTTCAGCGCGACTGTCAGATCGAGCGCCTGATCCCGCGCCAGATAAACGACACCGGTGGCGCTGCTGCGCAACACGCGCTCGATCTCCAGACCCTCGACGCGCGCGCCGCGCGGCAGCGCCGCGGCGTTCGGGGCGGCGGTCGGTGGCGCATCGGGTGTGGGGGTGCTGATCATTTGATTTCGCGTCTCAGCAGAAATCATCCGCCTGATCGGCGCGCCACACTGTTCGCCAGCACACGGAGCCGCCCGTGGCGGCGTGCGCGGCGCGGTCGTGGTGAAGCCGGCTCATGCACCTACAAGAACGCGTGCCGATGTCCGACGACGTGTCATTCCCCTTGCGATGAACATTCCTCCAGGAGGGATGCACCATGAAATGGCTCGTGGCGGTTTTTCTGGCGCTCAGCGTTGGCCTGAGCCGCGGCAACGACGCGGTGGTCGCGCCCGCCGCGGCGCTTGCTCCCGCGGATTCCGACCACATCGTGGCCGTGTTGCACGCCTCCCAACAGCTTCGGCTTGACGCCATGGCGCTGGCCGATCCCGAGAGCCCACGCGCCCGCCGGCTGCGCGACAGCTTCGCCGCGCTGACGCGCGGGCTCGATCTGCCACCGATCGTGGAGTTACGCGTCGTGCGCGCCGAAATCATGGCGGAAACGCTGCAGGGCCACATCGTCGTCGTCAACGAGGTGATAGGTGATTGGCCCGACCAAGAGCGGCTGTTCGTGCTCGGCCACGAACTCGGTCATGTGATGCTCGGGCATTGGGCGCAGCTCGGCACGCTCTACCGCAAATGGGTGCCGGGCCGCGTGACGCAGCAACACACCGACGGCGTCGCGGATGCACTCGGTCGCGACGCGTCAGCGCTGGCGCATCGCCATGAATTCGAAGCCGATGCATTCGCGCTGCACAGCGTGCGTGAACACGGCGGCTCGGTGCCCGACGTCGTGGCGGCGTTCATGCGCGCGGGCGCGCGCAGCGACACACCCACCCACCCGGCGACGCGCAAACGTGTCGCGGCGCTGCGCGCCGTGGATTCCGACAGACCGGCAGTGGTCGCCTTCAGAGCCGCGCAATAGCCGCGCAACGCCCGACGAATTGAGCGTCAACAGCAGCGGCGCCGCAATCAGGCTCGGGCGGCGCCCTGCGATGCCACAGCGCCATTTCGCGATGGGCAATGCAAGGTCTCAGGCCTCGCGCGGATCACCAGGTGTGACAAGCACTGCCGCAGCGCCTGCGCGCTGCACGGCTTCTCCAGCGTGGCATCGATTCCGTATGACTCGAACAAGGACGCCCGGGCGCCGGGCGCGCCGTGGCTGTAGGCCACCACCGGCACGCGCGCCCGCCGGTGCTGGGCCTCGAACTCGCGGATCTCTGACGTGGCCGCCAAGCCGCTGAGGACACGCAAGCCCGGGTCCATCAGAATCAGGTCGAACTCGATTCCGCATGCGAGCGCGACGGCCTCCGCCCCGTCACCGGCGAACAGCGGGGACACGCCGAGTTCGGCAAAGGCCTGGCTCGCCAGCCTGCGCATCTTCGGGTCGTCTTCAGCCACCAGGATTCGCAGACCCGCCAGCACGGGCGCGGTGAGCGCCGGCAGCTTCGACGTTTGACTAAACAACCACCGGCTAAAGCCGGTGGGTTTGTGTTGCGGACTGAAAGTCCGGATACGCGTCGGCTGAACGACGCGTCTATTCCGGTTCCATGCGGAAATCATCGTTTGGCTTGGGTTCGAAATGGTGCTCCAGGTACT
>JANOLJ010000225.1:0-1615 GCA_031419715.1 Burkholderiales bacterium
GGCCGCTGACCGTGATCGACCTGCAGCGCATCAGCCGCGCCGCGCGCGAGAGCGACAGCCTGGTCGCGGCGCTGATGGTCAAGAGCGCGGTCGAGGAGCCGGCGCTGACGCTGGCCCAGGTGAATGCGATGTCGATCGGCCTGCTGGAGTTCCTGCTCGGCGAAGTGAACCGGGTGAGCGGTCTGGTCATGCCGCCGGCCGCGCTGGAGGCGGCGGCCGAGCAGCCGATCGCGCGAGCCGCGCTCGTCCTGTCGAAGCAGCTCGGCTGGACGCCGGAGCAGATCGGCGCGCTCACCCTCGGCCAGATCCTGCTGCACCTGCAGATGCTGCGCGAACCCGGAGTCCGGCATGGCTGAGGCGGCCGGAGCCATCGGCGCCTTCGCCAGCAGCCGCGACCTGGTGCAGGGCATGGCACATCGGCTCGACGCGCTCGGTGGCGGTGCGCAGGATGCTCTCGAGGCGCTGCTGGGGCCACTCGGTGCCTTGCCGGCAGCGGTCACCTTCGCACCCTTCGCCGCGCTCGGCGACACGGCGAACGAGCCGAGCCCGGACGAGCCCGGTGCGGGGAAGCGCGCGGCCGCCCGATCGCAGCGCAGCCCCGCGCGGCGGGCTCCGGCCGCGCCGCAGTCGGCGCAGAGCCCGAGCCTCGTCGCCGCGCTCACCGCCCTGCCCGCCGCGCTGGCCGGCGCCGGCGCGACGCTCGCACGAGTGGTCAGCAACGCCACAGCCATGGCCGCCCGGCGGACCGCGACCTTGCCCCGGCCCTTCGCAGCCCTCGGCGATGCGATGCACGCCCCGGCCGCCAGCCACGGCAACGCCCTCGCCGTCCCGGCCCAGGCCGCCCTGCTCGTCGGCGATTGGCTCGCGACTTGGGTCGACCGCCGCGGCGTCGCGCAGGCGCCGGTCGCCTCGCTCGAGGACGCACTTGCCGGCCGGTCCACCGCGCCGGCCAAAGCGGTCGGCGCCCTTTCGGCACTGGCCCTGATCCAGGCCCAGCTCGAGGCGCAAGACAAGCCCGAACCCGCACGCCAACGCGTCGCCGCCAAGCGTTCGCTCGAAGTGAAGAGCGGTGGCCGACCGAACGGTCTGCCGACCCCGGGCCTCTCGCCCGGTCAGGCGCCAGCGACGACCGCGGGCGACGGCCCAGCGCCGCGGGCAGCGTCGCGGCTGCTCCCTGACGCAGCCGTCGCGCCGGTCGCGCCGAAGTCCGACCCGGCCGGCCCCGCCATCGGCGGACTCGCCGACGACCCGATCGAAGCCATGACCCGGGCTCTGGTCGACCAGGCCTGGCTGCGCGGGGTCGACCTGAAATGAAGCCCCCACGCTCGCCTGCGCTCGCTGCGTCCCCTCGGGAGCGCCCAGTGGCTTCGGGCGGCCGGGCGCCACTGAGATGAGCCTCACCCCCATGCTCGGCGACTTCGAACTGCCGCGCGTCACCCGGCTCGAGACGATGGAGACGCGCGACTTCGCCGAGCTGCCCGCGCCCGGCCGTGCGGGCAGCCTGTTCCAGGACTTGAACCGCCAGCCAACCCGCGTGATCGTCGAGGGCTCGGTCTTCGGCGAGCAGCCCGGGCTTGACTTCCTGGTGGCGGTCCGCGAGAAATACCTGGCCGGC
>JANOLJ010000226.1:0-31840 GCA_031419715.1 Burkholderiales bacterium
CCAGCCCAATGCGCTGGCGATCAAACCTGCCCAGAGCAACGGCAACGTAAGGTTATCGGGCAATAGGGTGGTGTCCCAGTCGATGGCGGCCAACGCCACCAGCGCGGCCGCAAAACCGCACCATAGCAGCACCGTCGGAACCGCGCCAAAGCGCCACCCCAATGCCGCGAACAAGACGCCTGTCGCGAGTTCGATCAATGGGTAACGTGCAGAAATTCGGCTCTTGCACGCCGCACACCTGCCGCGCAGCCAGACGAAGCTCAGCAATGGAATGTTCTGATACCACGCGATGCCTTGCCCACACGACGGGCAGCGCGACGGTGGGCTGGTCAGACTCACCGCAGCGGGTTCGTCAACCTTGACGCCCAGCATTTCGGCGCTCTCAAGCTTCCAGCCTCGCTCAAGCATGAGTGGCAAGCGGTGCACCACGACGTTGAGGAAGCTTCCGATGCAAAGACCCAGGAGCAGCAGGCCCCAGGGCGACAGCAAAAACTCAGTGACGCGGGCGTCCATCTCCTCGGCTCAGAGACTGAGAGTTTTCTGAGCGAGCATGATCGAAAGACTTTCGGTCACTCAGACCACGGAGCCGAGTTTGAAGATCGGCAGGTACATCGCAACGACGATGCCGCCGATCAGTGTGCCCAGGATCACGATGATGAAGGGCTCCAACAGGCTGGACAGCCCCTTGACCGCCTCATCGACCTCGTCTTCGAAGAATTCCGCCGCCTTGCCGAGCATTTGATCGAGCGAACCCGACTCTTCGCCGATCGCACACATTTGAATGACCATGACGGGGAACACACCCGTGGTCTGCATGGACGTCGTCAAGGCCGAGCCCGTGGACACGTCTTTCTGAATTTGCTCCGTGGCCTCGGCGTAGACGGCATTGCCCGATGCGCCACCGACCGAGTCAAGAGCTTCCACGAGCGGCACCCCTGCGGCAAACATTGTCGACAGGGTGCGCGTCCAGCGCGCCACCGAGGACTTCATGACCAGATCGCCAAACACGGGGGCGCGCAGCAGCATCCGGTCCATGACTTTCTGCATGCGCGGCGAGCGCTTCCAGGACTCGAAGAAGACGTAAACACCTCCGCCGAGGATGCCGAAAATCAAGTACCAATACTTGACGAAAAATTCCGACATCGCGATGACGACCAGCGTCGGCGCCGGCAGGTCGGCGCCGAAGGACTTGAACACGTCCTTGAACGCCGGGATCACGAAAATCATGATGACCGCGACAACGACGAACGCAACCACAAGCACCGCCACCGGATAGATCATGGCGGAGCGGATCTTGTTCTTGATCGCCATCGTCTTTTCCTGGTAGACGGCCAGGCGCTCAAGCAATTGCTCCAGAATGCCGCCAGCTTCGCCGGCTTCAACCAGATTGCAGTACAGCGAATCGAAGTAAAGCGGGTGTTTGCGGAACGCTGACGACAGGCTTGTTCCGGTTTCAACGTCGGAGCGTATGTCGGTGAGCATGCGCGTCATGCGCGGATTCGTGCTTCCGCGGCCGACGATGTCAAACGACTGAATCAACGGGACGCCCGCTTTCATCATCGTCGCGAGCTGGCGCGTAAAGATCGCGATGTCTTTCTGCTTGATCGAGCGCCCGCCGCTCAAGCGGCGTTTCTTGACCTTGGTGACGAGAACGCCCTGGCGGCGCATGCTCGCGCTGACCATGGCCTCGCCGCCAGCACGCATTTCGCCGCGGACCACTTTGCCGTTCTTGTCCTTGCCTTCCCACTCGAAGACAATTTCCTTGAGACTCTTTACGGCCGCTGCAGTCGCCATGATTCTTCCGAGGACTCCGTTCCCCGTCCTTTGGTTGTTTCCGCTACTCGTTCGTCACCGAGATCACTTCTTCGAGCGTGGTCACCCCGACGCGTACCTTGATCAGGCCGGATTGGCGCAGATCGCGTACGTTCTCACGCTGCGCCTGTGCAGCCAGATCCATCGCCGTCCCCTCAGCCAGGATCAGACGCTGGATCTCTTCCGTGATGGGCATGACCTGGTAAATGCCCACCCGGCCTTTGTACCCATTGCTGCACGCTGAACACCCCACCGCCCGATAGGGCTTCCATGTGCCGTCAATATCGGACTCTTTGAACCCCGCCTTGAGCATGGCCTCACGCGGATACTCAGCCGGTGCCTTGCAGTTCTCGCACAGTTTGCGTGCCAGGCGTTGGGCCGTGATGAGCAACACGCTGGAGGCTATATTGAAAGGCGCCACGCCCATGTTGAGCAAGCGGGTCAACGTCGTGGGGGCATCGTTCGTGTGCAAAGTTGACATCACCATATGGCCCGTCTGTGCGGCCTTGATGGCGATGTCAGCGGTCTCCAGGTCGCGGATCTCGCCGACCATGATGACGTCCGGATCCTGGCGAAGGAACGACTTGAGAGCGACGGAAAAATTAAGCCCCGCCTTGTCGTTCACGTTGACCTGGTTGATGCCGGGCAGGTTGATTTCAGCCGGGTCCTCGACCGTCGAGATATTCACTCCCGGCTGGTTCAAGATGTTCAAGCAGGTGTAGAGCGAGACCGTCTTGCCGCTACCAGTGGGGCCGGTGACAAGCACCATGCCATAGGGTCGGCCGATTGCCTTGAGCAGGCGGTCCTTTTCGATCTTTTCATACCCGAGCGCCTCAATGCCGAGCTTAGCGCTGGAGGGATCGAGAATCCGGATCACGATCTTCTCGCCAAACAGCGTCGGCAGTGTGCTGACGCGAAAGTCGATCGCCTTGTTGCCGAACTTCAGCTTCATGCGCCCGTCTTGAGGCACGCGCTTTTCGGCAATGTCCAGCCTCGAGATGACCTTGATTCGCGACGCCAGTTTGTCCTTGATGGCGATCGGCGGCTGGGTGATCTCGCGCAATTCGCCGTCCACGCGAAAGCGCACACGGTAGTGGTACTCGTAGGGCTCGAAGTGCAGGTCCGAAGCGCGCGCATTGATCGCGTCGATCAACATCTTTTGCAGGAACCGGACGACTGGGGCGTCTTCGACATCGGGGGCCGAGTCCGCGGCTTCTTGGGGGGCGGTAACGTCGTCAGTGACGTCGAATTCGAAGTCACCCGAAGTCAGTGTCTCCAGAGACTCCGTTGCAGTGGCGGTCGCACCCTCAAGAATTTTCGCGAGCTTGTCGTGCTCGACGATGACCCATTCCGGCGCCAGTTGGGTCGCGAACTTGATGCGCTCGACGGCCTCTTGATCAGTGGGATCGGCGCCGCCGATGAACAGCCTGCTGCCGCGTTTACCCAGTACGACGATTTGATACTGCGCCGCAAGTTTCGGGTCGACCACATTGCGGGGCAGGCGCTGGATATCGGCCGCACCCAAATCGAAAAGAGGAAGTGCCAGCGCGTTGGAGAGCGTGTGCGCGAGGTCCGCGGGTGACACCGCGCCAGCGGCGATCACCGATGCAATGAAACTGGTTCGCTTGTCTTTGGCACTTCGCACCAACTCCTCGGCAGCCTTGGCATTGAGCTTGCCTGCGTGCACGAGCACTCGCGCCACGCCGGACAGTGCGGATTGCGGAGCTTCTGCCAATGTATCCAAGATTCGTGCTCTCGATTCCGGACTGGGGAAAACCGCACAATCATCGCCGAATCGAGCGGGCCTGTAAACGCTGCCGTCCGAGGCTGTGCGTCAACTTGTCACAACGGCTGCGACAGCAATTTGCAACAAGCTGAGCAACCTCGCACACGAAGGGTGGGTTGAGGAATGAAACCTGGTCGGGGTGAGAGGATTCGAACCTCCGGCCTCTACGTCCCGAACGTAGCGCTCTACCAGGCTAAGCTACACCCCGATTCTAGGCCAGACGATTGAATGGCACCGATTGCGCCGAGAGATCAAGATGAGCGCTCGACGGACCGAGCGCAGGAGTCTACCAGAGCGTCTCGGTACACCGAGGCCGGCAAAAGCGCCAGGTTGCGCGAGGCCTTGTCGGCTTCGGCCCGGGCCGCATCGCGGGTGGCGGCCACCGCGCCCGTGTGCCGAACGATTTCAACGATGTCCGGCAGTCTGTCGACTTCGCCGTATTGAATTGCCGCTCGGATCATGGCCCGCTCGGCGACCGAGCCGCGTTCCATCGCGATCAACAAGGGCAGCGTAGGCTTGCCCTCGCGCAAGTCGTCGCCGACATTCTTGCCAAGCTCCGCGGTCGTGCCTTCGTAGTCGAGCAAATCATCAACGAGTTGAAACGCCGTTCCGAGCGAACGGCCGAAAGAGGCACAAGATTCCTCGATCGCGACGTCGGCTCCGGCCAGTACCGCACCGATGCGCGCGCTGGCCTCGAACAATTTGGCGGTCTTGAAGCGAATCACGCGCAGATAGTCATCCACTGTGAGGTCGGGGTCATGCATGTTCATCAGCTGCAGAACTTCGCCCTCGGCGATCACGTTGGTCGCGTCAGCCAGGATCTTGAGCACGCGCATGTTGTCGATCGAGACCATCATTTGAAACGCGCGCGAGTAGACGAAATCGCCAACCAGGACACTGGCCGAGTTGCCGAACATGGAATTGGCCGTTTGTCTGCCACGTCGCAGCACCGACTCGTCTACAACATCGTCATGCAGCAAGGTCGCCGTATGAATGAATTCAACTGTCGCCGCCAGCTCAAAGCGCTCGGGTCCACGGAATCCAAGCGCGCCTGCGAACAGCAGCACCAACATCGGCCGCATTCGCTTGCCGCCCGCGCTGATGATGTGGTGTGCGATCTGATTGATCAGTGCAACGTCGGAAGCCAAGCGACGGTGAATGACGGCGTCAACTTCCCGCATCTCCGCCGACATCAAATGGTGGACTGACGACACTGAGGCGGGTTCGAGCTTTGTGGGGGGTTGCACGCGCGAGGCTTTGATGCTGGAAGTGGATTATAGAAATGCTCGCGCCGCATGCCCTCGCGGCGACGCCGACGGCGGCGGCGATCCTTCCCAAAGCACCGCGCCACTTCAGATCGGCACGCCGCCGAGTGCTATACTGCGCGGCTTCGCCATGGGGGCAGTGCAACGCTGCGCGTCCGGCAGGTCAGTTGAAGTGTGAGAGATCCATCCATATGTACGCAGTCATCAAAACCGGCGGCAAGCAGTACCGCGTCGTCGCAGGCGAAAAAATCAAAGTCGAGCATATCTCGGCGGATATCGGCCAAGAGGTGACGCTCGATCGGGTTCTCGCAGTCGGCAGCGGTGCCGAGTTGTCGGTCGGATCGCCCTGGATCGCTGGCGCGAATGTGACGGCGCGCGTGCTGTCCCAGGGTCGGCATGACAAGGTGCGGATTTTCAAAATGCGCCGCCGCAAGCACTATCAAAAGCGCCAGGGACATCGGCAGGCCTTCACCGAGCTTGAAATCAGCGCGATCAACGCCTGATCTGGGCGGCATAGTTTTCAGGAGTCGAAAATGGCACAGAAAAAGGGCGGCGGCTCGACGCGTAACGGCCGTGATTCACAACCCAAGATGTTGGGAGTCAAGGTCTTCGGTGGACAGGTGGTTCCGGCGGGTTCGATCATTGTTCGCCAGCGCGGCACGAAGTTTCACCCGGGCACGAATGTGGCCATCGGCCGTGACCACACTTTGTTCGCCTTGATTGACGGCACGGTGAGCTTTGCGGTCAGAGGCCCATTGAACCGCCAGACGGTCAGCGTTCAGGCTGGATAACCGGCCCCAACGCGCCGCGAGAAAGCCTCGGCGCGCCGGGGCTTTTTCAATTCTTGAAGCCGAATGAAATTCATCGACGAAGCCAGCATCGAAGTCATCGCGGGTAACGGTGGCGGCGGATGCATGAGCTTTCGCCGCGAGAAGTTCATACCGTTCGGCGGTCCTGACGGTGGCGACGGCGGCCGAGGCGGCAGCGTCTTCGCCATGGGTGACCGCAACCTCAATACCTTGATCGACTTCCGCTATGCCCGAAAGCACGTTGCACGCAACGGTGAGAACGGGCGCGGCTCCGATCAGTTCGGCGCCGCCGCACAGGACATTGTGTTGCGTATGCCGATGGGGACGATCATCACCGACGCCGAGACTGGCGAAACGCTTGCCGAACTCCTGGTTCCCGACGAGAAGGTGCGAATCGTCAAGGGCGGCGATGGCGGGTTCGGCAACCTCCACTTCAAGAGCAGCACGAATCGGGCGCCGCGCCAAAAGACCACCGGCTGGCCTGGTGAGCATCGAAAGTTGCGACTGGAATTGCGCGTCTTGGCTGACGTGGGCTTGCTCGGTTTGCCCAATGCGGGCAAATCCACGCTGATTGCCGCAGTGTCCAACGCCCGCCCGAAGATCGCCGACTACCCTTTCACCACGCTGCATCCCAACCTCGGCGTCGTGCGTGTCGGGCCCGAGCAGAGTTTTGTCGTGGCCGACATCCCTGGGCTCATCGAAGGCGCCGCCGAGGGCGCCGGGTTGGGGCATCAGTTCCTGCGCCACCTGCAACGCACGCAGCTGCTCTTTCACGTTGTCGATCTAGCCCCGTTCGAGGACGGCGTCGATCCTGTCGATCAAGTCAAGGTCATCGTGCATGAACTCGGAAAATTCGACCCTTCACTGGTTCGCAAGGAGCGTTGGTTGGTATTGAACAAGGTAGACATGGTGCCTGCCGATGAGCTTGACGCGCGCGTCAGGACCCTGGTCAAACGGCTAAAGTGGAAAGGCCCGGTCTTCTTGATCTCGGCGCTGACCCGAACGGGCCTGGAGCCGCTGATTCGTGCCGCTTACGAACGCATCGCAGTCATGAAAAATCCGCCAGTTCCCGAGCCCGACCTGCGCTTTTCCAATGCAGGTGACACGCGCTGAGGTCCACTCATGGCAAGCATTCTGCAAAGTGCGAGGCGCATCGTCGTCAAGGTTGGGTCGAGCCTGGTGACTGACGAGGGGCGCGGCGTTGACGCTCAGGCCGTGGGCAACTGGTGCCGTCAAATGGCATGGCTCGCGGCCGAGGGTCGTGAAGTCGTCATGGTGTCCAGCGGGGCGATCGCTGAAGGCATGAAACGCCTGGGCTGGACTTCCCGGCCTCGTGAAATTCACGAGTTGCAGGCGGCTGCGGCAGTGGGGCAAATGGGTTTGGTACAAATCTACGAGTCCAAACTGCGCGAGCACGGAATGGGCAGCGCGCAGGTCCTGCTGACACACGCAGACCTGACCGATCGTGAGCGCTACCTCAATGCGCGTTCGACGCTGCTCACATTGCTTCGCCTCAAAGTCGTACCGGTCATCAATGAAAACGATACGGTGGTCACCGACGAGATCAAGTTCGGCGACAACGACACGCTGGGAGCCTTGGTCGCCAACCTGATCGAAGCCGATGCGTTGATCATCCTGACCGATCAATTGGGGTTGTATTCGGCCGATCCGCGGGTCGACTCAGGCGCGAAACTGATTGAGCAAGCGAGCGCCGGCGCGCCCGAACTCGAACGCATGGCCTCCGGCGCCGGCAGCCACATCGCCCGCGGCGGCATGATCACCAAGGTGCTGGCGGCCAAACGTGCCGCCAGCAGCGGAGCCTCTACGGTGATTGCGTGGGGGCGCGAGCCAGACGTCTTGACCCGACTGGCACAAGGCGAAGCGATTGGCACGCTGTTGACCGCATCAACTCAAAAACTCGCGGCGCGCAAGCAGTGGATGGCAGATCATCTCCAGTTGCGTGGCGCGGTCGTGATTGATGAAGGGGCTATGCGCAAGGTCCGCGAGGAAGGCAAGAGCCTGCTTCCCGTCGGAGTGACCGAGGTCATAGGCGACTTCCAGCGCGGCGACGTGATCGCGGTGAGAAGCAGCACATCGACCGAAATCGCTCGTGGACTTGCAAACTACAGCAGCACGGAGGCGCGCCTGATTGCACGCAAGCCATCCAGCGCTTTCGAAGCCTTGCTAGGCTTCACTGGCGAGCCCGAGATGATCCACCGCGACAACCTCGTGCTGACGTGAGATCACGCCAGCGGCGCGTCGTCCGGCATCGTCGACGGCGGCGTGGACTCACTGTCCCGCACTGCAGCACCCCCCACGACACCCGGCTCTTCGCCCGGTGAAACGCCTGACTGCTGCCGCATGCGCGAGCGCAGGTATCGGTTGTGCGGGTGGCCGCGTGGGATGAACCGAGCGAGTTCGGTCAGCGCCAATTGGTAGACGTCGCGCTTGAAGTCGATCACCGACTCAAGAGGAACCCAGTACTCGTTCCAGCGCCACGCATCGAACTCGGGGTGCTCGCTGGCGCGCAGATTCATGTCGCTGTCGTGACCGACGAGCTGCAAGAGAAACCAGATCTGCTTCTGACCACGATAATGACCCCGCGCATCGCGGCGGATGTAGTGGTCCGGCACCTCATAGCGCAACCAGTCGCGTGTGCGCGCGACGATGCGAACATGGTCGGGCAAAAGCCCGACTTCCTCGTGCAGCTCGCGGAACATCGCCTGCTCGGGCGTCTCGCCGTACTTGATGCCCCCTTGCGGGAACTGCCAGGAGTGGGTACGTATCCTTTTGCCCCAAAACACTTGGTTCTTTTGGTTGAGCAGGATGATGCCGACGTTGGGCCTGAACCCCTCACGGTCGAGCATAATCAACCCCAAATCACTCGTTGAAATCGATTATTGCATTGGTGCCGTGGGAATCAAACCCTTGGGTTTCCCGAACCGCTGTCCGATGCCGCGCGACCCGTCGATTCCTTGCCAATGAAAGCCTCAGAGTTTCTCGTCTCCACACTCAAAGAGGCTCCCGCCGACGCAGAAGTGGCAAGCCACAAGCTGATGGTTCGCGCCGGCATGATCAAACGTCTGGGTGCGGGTATTTATACCTACATGCCGATGGGCTTGCGCGTCATACGCAAGGTCGAGGCGATCATCCGACAAGAAATGAACCGGGCGGGAGGCATCGAGTTGCTGATGCCCGTGGTGCAACCCGCCGAGTTGTGGCAAGAGACCGGCCGGTTCGAGAAGATGGGCCCGGAGCTGTTGCGCCTCAAGGACAGGCACGATCGCTCATTCATCGTTCAGCCCACGAGCGAAGAAGTCATCACCGACATCGCCCGGCAGGAGCTGAAGAGCTATCGCGCACTGCCGAAGAATTTCTACCATGTCCAGACGAAGTTCCGCGACGAACGCCGGCCGCGTTTTGGGCTGATGCGTGGCCGCGAATTCACGATGAAGGACGCCTACTCGTTCGACCGGGATGCAGCAAGCGCGGCGAAGAGTTACGACAAAATGTACGCCGCCTACTCGCGCATCTTCGAACGCATGGGCCTGCGCTTTCGCGCCGTCGCGGCCGACACCGGGGCCATCGGCGGGGACCGCTCGCACGAGTTCCAGGTTCTGGCTGAGACAGGAGAGGATCAAATCGCTTACTGCGTGGCGTCGGACTATGCGGCCAACATCGAACTGGCGGAGGCGCTGGCGCTGCTCAGTCAGCGTGACGCGCCCCGCCAAGCGCTGATCAAGTGCGCGACACCCGGGAGGAGCACCTGCGAAGACGTGGCTGCCTACCTCGGTGTGCCGCTGCAAACGACTGTCAAGTCCTTGGTCCTTGCCGCCGACGAGAAGGAGGTCGGCGACCGTCCCGCACGCACCACGATTTGGCTTCTTCTTATCCGCGGGGATCACACGCTGAACGAAGTCAAAGCCGGAAAGATCGAAGGACTGAAGGAGGGTTTCCGTTTCGCCACGGAATCGGAAATCGATACGCATTTCGGCTGCAAGCCCGGCTATCTCGGCTTGGTGGGCATGAAGACCTCTGTCAAGGTGATCGCCGACCGGACCGTCGCCCTGATGAGCGACTTCATCTGCGGCGCCAATGCACCGGATTTCCACATGACTGGCGTCAATTGGGGCCGCGACGTGCCTGAGCCCGATGTCGTGACGGACATCCGTAACGTCGTCGCTGGCGACCCTTCACCCGATGGCAAGGGGGTTCTTGCCCTCCAACGCGGCATCGAGGTCGGCCATGTCTTCTTCCTCGGCACCAAGTACAGCGAAGCGATGAACGCGAGGTTTCTCGACGAGACGGGCAAGCCGCGCCTCCTGGAGATGGGCTGCTACGGGATCGGGGTCACGCGCATTCTTGGAGCCGCAATTGAACAAGGCCACGACGAACGCGGCATCGTTTGGCCTGAAGCGCTGGCGCCATTCCAGGTCGTCATTTGTCCCATCGGCTACGAGCGCTCGCCCGCTGTGCAACAAGCGGCCTTGGCTTTGCACGATGCGCTTTGCGAAGCGGGCGTGGATGTGCTCGTTGATGATCGGGCAGAGCGACCCGGTGCGATGTTCGCCGATTGGGAACTGATAGGCATCCCGCACCGATTTGTCGTCTCCGATCGCGGCCTCACGGCGGGCAAGCTTGAGTATCAGGGCCGACGCGATGCCCAGGCAACTCCGGTTGAAGTTGCACAGGCCACACAGTTCGTGAAGGCCAAGTTGGCGGCATGATCGTGGGCTGGGGCGGGTGGCGACGCCGGCTCGCGCAAGTCGCGGTGCTTTGCGCGCTTGCGTGTTCCCTCGTTGCCTGCCGCGACGCGTTTGCCGGGGCGCAGGTTCAAGAACCACTTGCCGACTCGATTCGTTCGGCGCTCGCCGCCGCGGTGGCTCGCAGCGCCCCACCGAGGCCGTCATTCGAGTCGCTCGAGATGCGCTTGGCCTACCTGGAGTGGTTGGGCGAAATCAGTACCCGGTTGAAACGGCGCAAAGCGGAACATGTCGCACGCGTCGAATTTCTTGAGACGGTTTGGTACGAATCCAAGCGTGCCGGGCTTGAGCCCGACCTTGTCTTGGCGATCGTGCAAGTGGAGAGCGCGTTCCGCAAATACGCCATCAGCTCGGCGGGTGCGCGAGGCTATATGCAGGTCATGCCGTTTTGGGCAAAAGCCATCGGCGATGGCGATGCCGGGCACCTGTTTCACATGCAGACCAATCTTCGCTTCGGCTGCGTGATCCTGCGCCACTATCTTGATCTGGAAAAGGGCGATCTTTTCCTCGCCCTGGGCCGCTACAACGGCAGCCGCGGCAAGCCCGAGTACCCCGACGCAGTGTTGCGCGCTCGAAAGTCCTGGGAGTACCGGCCCAAGTGAGCCGGTGAGGGCTCGCCTCTTCGCAGACTCGGCCAACTCACTCAGCGCGAGCTACAACCCCTGCCACTGCTTCGGTACCGCCAAGCCCACGCCGAGCAGCGAGAGAACACGCTCCACGGTTTCATCGACCATTTCTTCGATGCTTTGCGGCAGGTGATAGAACGCCGGCAGCGGTGGAAAGATCACGCCCCCCATCTCGGTGACCGCCGTCATGTTGCGAAGGTGCGCCAAATTGAAAGGCGTTTCGCGCACCAGCAGCACCAAACGGCGACGCTCCTTCAATGTCACGTCGGCGGCTCGGGTCAGGAGGTTGTCTGACAGACCCAACGCGATCGCCGCCAGAGACTTCATCGAGCAAGGTGCGACGACCATCGCCTGCGTGGCGAATGAACCGCTGGCGATACTGGCGCCGACATCGGCCGGGTTGTAGGCCACATCGGCCAGGGCTTCCAGATCCTTGCGCCCCAGACCCAGTTCATGGTGCGCATTGAGCAGCCCCGCAGGGGTGGCGACCAGGTGCGTCTCGCGACCGGTTTCACGCAAGCGCCGCAGCAACCTGACGGCGTACACGGCCCCGGTGGCGCCTGTGACGCCGACGACAACCCGTTGGCGCGCCTGATCGCTAACGCCGCGTGATTCGGCCACGGCTGCGCGGCCGCTCAGGCGCCAAGCAGGGGCTGCAACTCGCCAGCTTGGTACATCTCCGTCATGATGTCCGATCCGCCAACGAACTCCCCGTTGACATAGAGCTGCGGAATCGTCGGCCAGTTGGCATAGCCTTTGATGCCTTGACGAATTCCTTCGTCTTCGAGCACATTGACCGTCGTCAGGTCGCCGACGCTGCAGGCTTTGAGGATCTGCACCGCGCGCCCAGAGAAGCCGCACTGCGGAAATTGTGCCGTACCCTTCATGAAGAGCACCACGCGATGGCCCTTGACCAAGGTATCGATACGCTGTTGAACGTCGCTCATGAGATTTACATCGAAGCTGGGGAACCCGACTTTATACGGCAATCTCTGATATCCAGCAGATTTCGCGCGGCAAGCCCCTGCATCGAAGCAACTCAAAAGGCGTAGGAGACACCCATTTGCAGTACCGGCGCCCAGCGCAAGTCGCGCATCACGTCGTCGAACGATCGGGATCCACTGGCACCCCGCCCCAGCCGAACGGCATGGCCTGGGTAGAGTGCCACGACTCCGAGGTCAGCGCTGATACTCCACTGGCCACGCAGCGAGAGCCCGGTGTAGCCCAAACCGAAGTAAGGGATTGACGCCAGGTCGGGTGCGTTGTCGCTCGACGGTGGCGCCGAAAGCAGGCGTCGTTCTGCTGAAAACACCGAACCCCGCGCACCCAGTGCCGGTTGACCCATCGTCGCCTGGGCGCGAGGCCCCACGATCAAGCCGCTGGTCGCGCGCAAGCCTCCCAATCTACCCCGGTCAAGTGAGGCGTCGGTGAAGTAGTAGTCACCGGAAACACTGACCGCACCGACCCGCAGGCCAGTGGGCTCCGTGTCTTTCAGGTTGGCTCGCCACGCGGGCGCGGAGGCCCCCAGACTCAGCCGCGCCTGCCAACGCGCCCAGGTGAGATCGCCCTCCGGCACCTTCAGGCCCTCGCCGCCTGTCGCCCACGCCACAGACACCAACCCCAGCCCGGCGCATAACAACGCGACCTTCTGACAATTTCGCATGGCAGTCTCCCGGCAGCCTCACTCTTGCGTTTGTGATCGGGTGTAACGCTGACCCTCAGCGGTCATCTTCCACAGCAAGGAGTCAATTGTGAACTTGCGCGCGTCGGCATGCACCCCCTAACTGCAACAGTTGCGACGTTTCGCACAAACGCAGTCGCGATCTTTGAACCCCGGCTCTTTCAGTCCTTGCCCGGCCAGCACCCGCCGGTGCAGCGCGGCTGACCCGCCAGATCTTGGCGAGTCAGCACCTGAACAAACCCGCGCCGCAGCAGCAGCTTTCTCACGGCCTCGCCCTGGTCGTACCCGTGTTCCAGCAGCAGCCACCCCTGCGCGTGCAAGTGTGCGGGGGCGTCCTGAACCACGCGAAGCAACGCCTCCAGTCCGCTGGCGCCGGGTGTCAAGGCCGAAATGGGTTCGTGGAGGAGAGCGGCCAAGTGGTTGTCCGCATTCGGGATATACGGGGGATTGCACAGCACGACGTGGAAACGTCGGTTCTCCATTGCCGACCACCAATCGCCAGCTTGAAACTCAACGTCCAAGGCGAGGCGCTTCGCGTTGCACTGCGCGACATCCAGCGCTTGCAGGTCAACATCCGACGCTACGACCTGTGCCGCCGGGTACGCCGTTTTCAACGCCAGGGCAATCGCGCCGCTGCCAGTGCCCAGATCAAGTACCCATGGGCGCGAGACCTCGGTGTATCGCTGACCAAGAATCTCCAAGCCCCACTCGACAAGGTGCTCCGTCTCTGGGCGAGGGATGAGTACCGCAGGATCGACGCCGAGGATCAAGCTGCGAAACTCCTTTTCGCCCGTCAGGTAGGCCAAGGGCTCCCCACCGGCGCGGCGCGCGACGAAACCGGAGAAGGCTTCGCACTGCGGCGTCTCAAGGTCCGTCTCGCCGTGGGCGAGCAGCCAGGAACGGGGCCGGCCCAGGCACTTTGCCAGCAACACTTGGGAATCCAACCCATCCAACCCCGCAGCCCGGGCCGAGCCAAGGGCTTGGGCGACAGTGAGCTTCACGCGATCGCCGTTTCCCAAGCCGCCAACTGTTCGGCGGCACGGGCGGCCTGTAGTGCCTCGGCAATGCCTTCGAGGTCGCCGTCAAGGATCGCCTGCAACCTGTATAGGGTCAGGTTGATCCGGTGATCAGTGACGCGTCCCTGCGCGAAGTTGTAGGTTCTGATTCGATCGCTGCGGTCGCCGCTGCCGATGAGCCCCTTGCGCGTTGCCGCTTCCTTGGCAGCGCGCTCGGTATGTTCCTTGTCCCGCAGGCGAGCCACCAGCACCGCCATGGCCTTGGCCTTGTTCCGATGTTGGGACCGATCGTCCTGACACTCGGCCACCAGGCCGGTCGGCAAGTGGGTGATCCGAATCGCGCTGTCGGTCTTGTTGACATGCTGGCCACCGGCGCCACTCGCCCGAAACGTATCGATGCGCAATTCCGCAGGGTTGAGTTGCACCTCATCGGCAGCGTCGGGTTCGGGCAGCACGGCGACGGTGCACGCGCTCGTATGTGTTCGGCCCTGCGTTTCCGTTGCCGGAACGCGCTGCACGCGATGGCCACCCGACTCAAGCCGCAGCTTGCCGTAGACGCCGCCGCCCTCAACGCGAAACACAATTTCCTTGTAGCCACCAAGATCACTCGCCGACTCCGACATGACTTCGGTGCGCCAACCCCGCCTCTCGCAATACCGCAAGTACATCCGCGCCAGATCGGCGGCGAACAGTGCCGACTCGTCACCCCCGGTGCCGGCGCGAATCTCGACGAACGCATTGCGTGCGTCATCCGGATCGTTCGGCAGCAATGCGAGTTGCAATTCGCGATGCAAACGCTCGATGTCCGCGCCCGCCTTGCGGACTTCATCCTCGGCCAATTCAGCCATGTCGGGATCGGCCAACAAGGCTCTGGCGGACACCAGGTCTTGCTCACGCGACTCGAAGCGCGCGTACAGCTGGGTCAACGCCGACGCTTCGGAATGCTCTTTGCTCAGCGCACGATAGCGCGTCATGTCGGCGCCCACCGCCGGGTCGGCGAGCGTCGCTTCAAGCTCGCTCAGGCGCAGCGCGAGGCGTTCGAACTGCTGACGAAGAGAGTCTTTCATGCGCTTTCAGGGGTGACAACGTCGCGGGCACAGGCGCAGCCTTCGGCCTGCGCAGGCTGCGTCGGCGGAGGGTTTCGCTAGTTCGCGCCGTCAACCGGATCGCGCGGGAATCGGCGCAAGAACAGGCGCGACACCGTCTGCGCCAATTGCGCCCGTTGCTCGGCAGGCGCCGCGTGCAACTCTGCAAGGGCGCCGTGCAGCATCTTTTGGCTCAAGCCGCGCGATAGCGATTCAAGCACGGTCTCCACGTCTTCACCCTTGGCCAGCAGTTTGCGCGCCCGTGCGACTTCCGTGGCGCGCCATTCGTCCGCCTGGCTGTGCAAGGCCTGAATCAGCGGCACCGAGACACGCTGGTCGAGCCAGTGGGAAAAGCTCTGCACGCCACTTTCGACAATGGCTTCGGCCTGGGCAACCGCCGCCTGCCGCTTTTCGCCCGCGGTGCGCACCAGCGCCGACAAGTCATCGACCGTGTACAGATAGACATCCGACAGGCCTGCAACCTCCGCTTCAACGTCGCGAGGAACCGCCAAGTCAACCATGAACATCGGGCGATGTTTTCTCGCCTTCAATGCGCGCTCCACCGCCCCCAGCCCAATGATGGGCACCGAGCTCGCCGTACATGAAATCACGATATCGAACTCGCCAAGCCGCCCTGGCAAGTCGGCAAGGCGCATGGCCTGCGCACCAAAGCGTGCGGCTAGACGGGCACCGCGCTCCAAGGTCCGATTAGCCACCGCCATGGACTTCGGCGCGCGAGCAGCGAAATGCGTCGCGACCAGTTCGATCATTTCGCCAGCGCCGACGAACAGCACCGTGGCCTGACCCAGGTCCTCGAACAATTGGCCGGCCAGACGGACCGCAGCGGCGGCCATGCTGATCGAATGGGCGCCGATTTCAGTGGAGGTTCGCACTTCTTTTGCCACGGCGAAGGAGCGCTGGAACATCTGGTTCAAGGTTCGGCCCAGCGTACCCGCGGCCTCGGCCTCGCGCACGGCGTGTTTCATCTGGCCAAGAATTTGTGGCTCGCCCAGGACCATGGAGTCCAGGCCGCTGGCGACACGGAACGCGTGACGTGCCGCGGCACTGCCCTCGTGAAAATAGGCGTGATCGCGAAACGTCTTGCTGCTCACGCCACCCATGTTCGCCAACCAATCGACAGCGGAAGCCACGGCGCCCGCTTGCGCACCAATGTACAGCTCGCAGCGGTTGCAAGTCGACACGATGGCGACTTCATCAACAAGGCTCGAACTTTCGCGCAAGCCACGCAAGGCGGGCGTCAACCGCTCCGGCGAGAAGCTGAACCGCCCGCGCATGTCTACTGGCGCAGTGGCGTGGTTCAAACCGAGGGCGATCACACTCATTGGTGAATTATAAAATCGCGGCTGACCGCAAGGGCTTTGGTGTCTGGTCAATTCGTGACAAGGCGCTTGATCAACGTCAATCCCCGCCTGGTTTCATGGCTTTCCCTCTAGCGCGAGAGCACTCAATTGACCCCCATGGACGGTTTGTGGCACCTGTTGAGCTTTGCCGTGCCGGCATTGGCCGTCGGCGCGTTGACCGCCTTGACTGCGAAGTGCTTGTGGCGAGCTGAACTTCGGGCCATCAGCGGGTTTCGGCTCAGTGTCGTCAGTGGCGCCGCCTCGGCGCTCGGTTACGCTGCCATTGTCGCTTGGCTGGGGCAGGACGGCAGGATGGCGGCTTACGCCGTGATGCTGACGAGCAGCACCCTCAGCGTGTGGTGGCTCGCGCGCCGGTCAGGCTGACGCGGGCCGCCAACGCGCGTCGCACAGTTGCCCGCGCAACGTATGCGCGAGTGCCTCGGTGATGCTGACATCGACCAGTTCACCCCGCAAGCGCGCCGGCCCCTTGAAGTTGACGCTGCGATTGCACGGCGTACGCCCAGTCAGCTCCGAGCGGTCCTTGCGCGCAGGCCCTTCGACCAGAATTTTCTGAACCGTTCCGACGCGCGTCTGGCTGACGGCGCTGGCCTGGGCGTCCACCAGCATCTGGAGCTGACGCAGCCGCCCCAATTTGACGGCCTGCGGCGTCGCATCAGACAAGGCCGCGGCGGGCGTGCCCGGACGTGGGCTGAACACGAAGCTGAAGCTTCCATCAAACCCAACATCGTCGATGAGCTTCAGCGTGAGCGCGAAGTCCTCGTCGGTTTCGCCCGGAAAGCCGACGATGAAATCGCTGGAAATTGAGATGCCAGGCCGTACCGCGCGCAGCCTGCGAATGATGTTCTTGAACTGCAGCGTGGTGTAGCCACGCTTCATCGCGATCAGGATTCGGTCGCTGCCGTGCTGGACCGGCAGATGCACCTGGCTCGCCAACTGCGGAACCCTGGCGTAAACGTCGATCAGGCGCTGCGTGAATTCGTTCGGATGACTGGTCGTGTAGCGAAATCGAGCGAGCCCGGCAATGTCGGCCATGTGCTCGATGAGCAACGCCAGATCCGCCACCTCCGCCGTGGCGCCCATCGCGCCACGGTAGGCGTTCACATTCTGGCCCAGCAGCGTTACTTCCTTCACGCCTTGTTGGGCGAGCCCGGCGACCTCGGCGAGCACGTCGTCGAAGGGTCGCGACACCTCTTCGCCGCGCGTGTAAGGGACGACGCAATAGCTGCAGTATTTCGAGCAGCCTTCCATGATCGACACGAAAGCGCTCGCCCCGGTCACGCGCGCTGGCGGCAGATGATCAAACTTCTCGATCTCCGGGAAGCTGATGTCCACTTGCGGGCGGTTCTGCTCCTCGCGCTGGACCAACATCTCAGGCAGGCGATGCAAGGTCTGCGGGCCGAACACCACATCCACGTAAGGTGCGCGCGCCACGATGGCCGCCCCTTCCTGACTCGCCACACAGCCGCCGACGCCAATCATCACGCCCTTGGCTTTCAGGTGCTTGACGCGGCCCAGATCGCTGAAGACCTTTTCCTGCGCCTTCTCACGCACCGAGCAGGTGTTGAACAAGATCAAATCGGCTTCGTCAACGTTCTCGGTCTGCACGTAGCCTTGCGCGGCATGCAGCACGTCGACCATCTTGCCCGAGTCGTACTCGTTCATCTGGCAGCCGAAGGTCTTGACGTAGACCTTTTTCCCCGCGTTCGGCGGGTTCATGGGCGAGTCCAGCGCTGCGCCGTCGGGTCGAAGCTCCAGGCCTGGGCTTCATTGGCCGACCTCGGCCAGGGCAGATTGGTCAACTCGTCGGTGCGAAGGATCCAAACGTCTTTGATCTGGCCCAACGGGTCGATCGTGTAGTGCACGGCCCCTGAACTGCCCACCAGTGACCCCGACAGCACGATCATGTTGTTCGTTCCGCGAATCCTCGAACCCGGAGCAAGCTGCTTGGGCTCGCCGTTGAGTGCAACGTGAGGGGGCTGACCGAACAGCACCTGACCGCGCAGTGCGTTTTGCGGGAACTGCCGCTGAACCTGCGCGATGCTCGGTGAGGCTAGCGCGATCGCCAGCAAGGTGGCGAAGAATAGGCGATGCATGGTGCTCATGGTGGCGCTTCAGGGATTCGAACCCCGGACCTGCGGATTATGATTCCGTCGCTCTAACCGACTGAGCTAAAGCGCCTGAACGCGGGAGTATAGCGGCGCGACCCCTTCTTTCGGCCCCGATCCCGGCCGAGCAGGTTGCTGGCAAACCGTCAGTGCCTCCCGGTGGCCGGCGAATCTTCGACAACCCGACGACGCATGTTCAACATCTTCAAGAAGCGGCTTTCGCAGTCCGATGAGGCGCTCGTCACCGCAGAGCAGCCCGGTGCGGCGGCGGATGAGCCCAAGGCCTCATGGTTCGAGCGTCTGCGCCACGGGTTGCGCAAGACCGGCAGCGCGCTGAGCCATGTGTTTACCGGCGCGCGTGTCGATGATGCGCTGTACGAAGAGCTGGAATCGGCGCTGCTGTTGGCCGATGCTGGCGTGCAGGCGAGCGCGTTCCTGCTGGAAGATTTGAAGCGTCGCGTCAAGTCGGGCAACGCCACGCAGCCCAGCGAAGTCAAGGCGCTGCTCACCGACGCTTTGGCCGATCTGCTGGGCACGCTCGAACACCCTTTCGTGTTGCCAGAGGTCAAGCCGGCGGTGATCATGGTGGTCGGCGTGAATGGCGCGGGCAAGACCACGAGCATTGGCAAACTCACGCATCGCCTCGCGCAGGTGAACCTGAAGGTGCTGCTCGCGGCGGCTGACACTTTTCGCGCGGCGGCACGCGAGCAGTTGGAAGTCTGGGCGCAGCGCAACCAAGTTGATATCATCAGCCAGGCTGGCGGGGACCCGGCAGCGGTGACTTTCGATGCCACCGTGGCGGGCAAAGCGCGTGGCTGTGATGTGGTGATCGCAGACACCGCGGGTCGCCTGACGACGCAGGTCCACCTGATGGAAGAGCTGAAGAAGATCCGCCGCGTCATCGGCAAGGCGCAGGCGGGTGCGCCTCACGAGGTGCTGCTGGTCATCGATGGAAACACCGGGCAGAACGCACTGGCCCAGATTCAGGCCTTTGACGACGCGCTGCAGCTCACCGGTTTGCTCATCACCAAACTGGATGGAACCGCCAAGGGCGGCGTGCTCGCGGCGGTGGCGCTCTGGTCGCGGGCAAGGGTACAGCGCGGCGGCCCAGCGCTGCCGGTGTACTTCGTGGGTGTGGGCGAAAAGCTGGACGACTTGCAGTCATTCAAGGCCAGCGAATTTGCGCAAGCCCTGTTGAGCTGAACCCGGATTCGGTGTTCGCTAGACGCGTTCACGCACTCGTGCGGCGCACCCGATGGAGCGCATCGGCCGCCTCAGCCGCCGAGGCCCTTCATCGCGCCCATGCGCTTCATCATTTTCATCATGCCGCCGCCCTTCATTTTCTTCATCATGTCCTGCATCTGATCGAACTGCTTGAGCATGCGGTTCACGTCCTGCACCTGAACTCCGGCGCCCGCCGCGATGCGGCGCTTGCGCGAGGCCTTGATGAGGTCGGGCTTGCGCCGCTCGAGCTTGGTCATGGCGCAAATGATGCCTTCCATGCGCCGCACGTCGCGTTCCGCCCTGTCCATGTCGCCCTGCCCGAGGCTGCCCGCCTTGCCCGTCAACTGAGTCGGCAGTTTGTCCATCAGTCCGGAGAGACCGCCCATCTTTTTCATTTGCGAGATCTGCGCCAGGAAGTCGCTCATGTCAAACGTCTGCCCGCCGCGCACCTTGTCGGCGAGCTTGCGCGCCGCATCGAGATCGACGCCTTTTTGCACCTCCTCGACCAGGGCGACGATGTCGCCCATGCCGAGCACGCGACCCGCATGGCGCTGGGCGTCGAAGACTTCGAGACCATCGATCTTTTCGCTCGTGCCGGCGAACTTGATCGGCACGCCGGTCACCTGGCGCACCGACAGCGCCGCACCGCCGCGCGCATCGCCGTCCATCTTGGTCAGTACGATTCCCGTCAGCGGCAGCTGCGCGGCAAAGGCTTTCGCGGTGTTCACCGCGTCCTGGCCTTGCATCGCGTCGACGACGAACAGCGTCTCGACCGGCGCGAGCGCGGCGTGCAGCTCACCGATCTCTGCCATCAGCGCGGCGTCTATGCCCAGGCGCCCGGCGGTGTCGACCAGCAGCACGTCGAAATAGTGGTTTCGCGCGTAGTCGAGCGCGGCCAGGGCGATATCGACCGGCTTGTCGGCAGCGCTCGACGCAAACCACTGCGCACCGGCCTGCGCCGTCACCGTCGCAAGCTGTTCGATGGCCGCAGGGCGGTACACGTCGGTCGAGACCGTCAGTACTTTCTTCTTGCGGCGCTCGATCAAGTGGCGTGCGAGCTTGGCCGTCGTGGTGGTCTTGCCCACTCCCTGCAGACCGGCCATCAGGATGACCGCAGGCGGTTGGGTCGACAAGTTCAGGTCGGCGACCCCTTCGCCCATCGTCAGCGCAAGTTCGCGGTTGACGATGCCCACCAGCGCCTGCCCCGGCGTCAGCGACCCCACGACCTCCGCGCCGTGTGCGCGCTCCTTGACGCGCGCCGTGAATTCGCGAACCACGGGCAACGCCACATCAGCCTCAAGCAAGGCCACACGCACGTCGCGCAACATGTCTTGCACGTTGCTTTCCGTGATGCGCGCCTGACCTCTGACGGTCTTGACGAGTTGGCTGAGCCGTTCGGTCAGAGTGGAAGCCATGGGTGTGGCGCGGAGGGCGCCCAGTGCGGGCGCGAAAGTACACTGTGCGGATGATTCTATCGTTCGGGTCCGGTCTCGCTGCGACGAGCGCGACGACGCTCGCGCTGTCCATGACCAGCGCAGTCGCGTTGCTCGGTTACGCCACCTGTGCCGCGTTGCGCCATGACCGCGCCGCTGGGGCACAGCGCCTGGCGATGCTTGTCGGCTGGTTCGCCCAAGGCGCGGCGATCGTCGTCGATTCGGCCGGGCTGTTCAGCCCGAGCAGCGGTGCGCGTTTCGGCTTCGCCGCAGCGCTTTCCGCCACCTTGTGGCTCGTCGTCATCGTCTACGGCATCGAAAGCCGATTCGTGCCGATGCGCGGCGTGCGCAGAACTCTGGCGTTGCTGGGCATGGCCGTCGTTGCACTGGCCTGGGCGTTCCCCGCCGAGATTCGGTCCACACCGATGTCACCTTGGGCGCCTTTGCATTGGGTGCTGGGCATTGCCTCTTACGGTCTGTTTGGCGCGGCCGTTCTGCACGCCGCGATGCTGGGCAACGCCGAGCGCCAGTTGCGTGGCAAGGGCGCTGGCGAGCCTGCGAGCGCAACGGGCGTTCCCCTGCTGAGCCTGGAGCGGCTCACGTTTCGCTTCGTCGCCGCGGGTTTTTACGTTCTGTCAGCGGCCCTGCTGCTGGGCGCCTGGTTCACCAGCCCATGGCGCTGGGATCACAAGGCGGTGTTTTCGATAATGGGGTGGGTGGTCTTCGCGGCGCTGCTCGCCGGGCGCCGCATCTTCGGCTGGCGCGGACCACGCGCGACGCGCTGGCTCTACGCAGGCGCCGGGCTGCTGCTGCTGGCCTACGTTGGATCGCGCTTTGTTCTTGAGGTGCTGCTGCATCGCTCACCGGCGACTTGAGGCGTTGATCCATGAAGTTCATCTTGCTCGTTCTCGCCATCGTGGCTTTGGCCTGGCTGCTGCGCGGAACACTGCGGCGTCGCGTACCACCACCCAAACCAGATACCGCCGCGAAGCCCGTGGGCGTGCAGCCCATGGTCGCGTGCGCGAAGTGCGGGGTTCTGATTCCGGGCAATGAAGCACTTCCCGGCCCCGACGGTGTGTTCTGCAGCTCGGAACATCGCGACGCGTTCGAGGGCCCGCCGCCCAACCCATGAGCAACGTACCGCGCGACAACGAGCGCCGTGTCAGCGAGCGCCGCAGCGCGCGGCGTTCGCCATCCGCCGACGAGTCCTGGTTCGGTGCGTTCGAATCCGACGACGAAAGTGTGCTGACTGAGCCCGACGCCGCAGCCGAGGATTCCGGACTCGGCGTATCCCCGTTCGCCGAGGAGGGCGACGTGCACGCCGATTCACGCATGCTGGCGCGCCACGCCGCGCGACATGACGCCTCGCGCGCATCAGGTTTCGCACGCTTGCACCGAACCTTTATCGGTGCGCGCGCCGTGCTCGGTATTGCCTTGATCGCCACGCTCGTCTTGGTGGGCCTGTTCGGTGCTCAGCCGAGTCTGCCCCTCATCGTGGTCAGCCTGGTGTATGCGACCTTATCGACCAGCATGTGGTTGCTGCCGGGCTTGGGGCCGGCGGCCAATCCTCAGGCCATGGCACGGCCGACGAGCCCGCAATGGCTGCTGACCATCGGCATCGACTTGCTCACCTTCACGGCACTGCATGTGCTCGCGCCGGGTTCGAGCCTGAACTATGTGGCGTTGCTCGTCATGCCGGTGTTGATGGCTGGCGTGCTCACGCCGCGCAGGATGGCACTGGCGACCGCTGCCAGCGTCACCCTGATGCTGCTCGCCAGCGCCGCGCTGGGCGCGCCCCTCGGCGCGGACACTTCACTGGCCATGACGCAGGCCGGTTTGGCAGGCAGCGGATTTTTCGTGCTTGCGGTTTTGTCCAGCGAGCTGGCGAGCCGGCTGGCCCGAGAAGAGTTGACGTCGCGCGGCAGCCTGGAGATGGCCCGCCAGCAGGCCCAGTTGAACCGGCTGGTCATCGAAGAGATGCAGGACGGAGTGCTCGTCGTTGATCGCAGCGGCCGTGTGCGCGCCGCGAATCCCGCGGCGCGTCGCCTGCTCGCCCCCTCGGGCATGGCGCGTGCCGCACCGTTTCAGATGCGCGGTGTGGCGCCTTGGCAGGGGCTCGTGAAGTCAGCGGAACGGGCGTTCGTCGATGCCGTCTGGCCCGAAGCCGGACGCGATGTCACACTCGAATTCGAGCCCGGCCCGACCCGCACACTGCGCGTGCGGGTTCGCTTCACCCGCAAGTCCGAGCCCCAAGTCGGGGAGGAATTCTGTGTGCTGTTCCTCGAAGACATTCGCAACATGCAGGCGCGCAGCCGCCAAGAGAAACTCGCGGCGATGGGTCGCGTGTCGGCCGGAATCGCGCACGAGATTCGCAACCCGCTGGCCGCGATCGCGCAGGCCAATGCCCTGCTCGCGGAAGACGCCAGCGCGCCGCAGCAGCGGCAGTTGACGAAGATGGTGAGTGACAACGTCGATCGCCTGAAACGCATCATCGACGACGTCATGGCCGCCGCGCCCAGCCTCGCCGACGACGTGCCGCCGCTGGACGCGGTCGCGCAAGTTCAGGCCGCCTGTACAGAGTGGGCGGGAGCCTCCAGCGTGACTGCGGGTGAAGGCGGCATGCTGGCCTTGAGCCTGCCCGGGCAAGCTTTGGGGGTTGTCTTCGACGCCGAGCACATGCGCAGGGTACTCGTCAATCTGCTGGACAATGCGAAGCGGCACGCCAGTGGCGCTGTCGGGGCGATCGAGGTCCGGCTCGATTCGCGCGACGAGACCCGTGTCTTCCTGAGTGTTTCCAGCGACGGCCCGCCCATACCCCCCGATGTCGAGCACTATCTATTCGAACCTTTCTTCTCGACCCGCAGCCGCGGTACCGGCCTGGGTTTGTACATCTGCCGTGAATTGTGCGAACGCTATGGCGCGAGCATCGACTACCGGTTGCGCCCGACCCACGCAGGCGAGCGCAACGAGTTTTTCGTGGCGATGCGCCGCTGCACATTGACGCCGCAAGACACCAGCGCGCCCGCCCTGCCATGACCTCCGCGCCGCCACTGCGCCTGCTTGTCGTCGATGATGAACCCGACCTGCGCACGCTGTATGAGCTGACCCTGCTGCGCGAAGGCTACGACGTCGAAGCGGCGGGCACGGTGGAACATGCGCTGGAGTGCCTGAAGGGCGGCACCTACAGTGCCGTGATCACCGACATGCGCCTGCCCGACGGCACGGGCCTGGATCTGCTGCGCTGGCTGGTGCAGGGCAATCGCCCCGAGAAGGCGATCGTCATCACCGCCTACGGCTCGGCGGAGAACGCGGTAGAGGCATTGCGCGCCGGGGCCTACGACTACCTCACGAAGCCGGTCGACCTCCGTCAATTTCGTGCCGTCATTGGCTCCGCGCTCGGGCGCGGTGGTGCCTCGGTCGCGCCGATCAATCCTTCGAGCCTGCCGTCGGAGCGCAGCAAACCCGTGCCGGCAGAAGCCGTGCGCCCGCTGCTCGCGTCAGCCGCGGGGCCTGCGCCGCCCGGTCGCTGGCTGGCACGCATGGCGGGTCGTTCCGCGGCCATGGAGCAGGTTCGAAACCTGATCGAGAAGGTGGCACGCAGCATGGCGCCGGTGCTGATTAACGGCGAGTCCGGCACGGGCAAGGAGCTCGTCGCTCGCTCGATCCATGAGGTGAGCGTGCGCAACGCGCAGCCGTTCATCGCGGTGAACTGCAGCGCGATTCCGGAACAGCTGCTCGAGGCCGAATTCTTCGGCTATCGAAAGGGGGCATTCACCGGCGCCGCCGAGGATCGAGAAGGCTTCTTTCAAGCCGCCAACGGTGGCACGCTGTTCCTCGACGAAATCGGCGACCTGCCACTTTCGATGCAGTCGAAGTTGTTGCGGGCCATTCAGGAGCGTCTGGTGCGCCCGGTGGGCGCGGTCGTGGAGCTGCCTGTCAACGTGCGGCTGCTCAGCGCCACGCACAAGGATCTCGGCGCCGAAGTGCACCAAGGGCAGTTTCGGCAAGACCTGTACTACCGGCTCAACGTCATCCAGATTCGCGTACCGCCTCTGCGGGAACGCGCCTCCGACCTGGGCGACATCGCTGCGTACGTGCTGGAGCGGATCGCGCGCGATGCTGGCGTTGCAACGGTTCCGCGTCTGACTCCCGAGGCGATCGAACACCTCGCGCGCTATGCGTTTCCCGGGAATGTGCGCGAGCTTGAGAATCTGTTGCACCGCGCCGTGGCACTGTCTGCGAGCGATTCGATCGGCGTAAGCGACATCGGCTTGCCGACGATCGCATTCGCGAATCAGTTGCCCGCCGTCGGCCACCCCCCGCCCAGCGAAGTTCGAACGGACACTGCGCCAGAGCCTTCCGCGCCCACGGCAACGCTAGTCCACACTGACATCAATGCGCCATTGCCTGCAAACCTGGCCGAGCACCTCGACACCGTGGAACGCGACATCCTTGAGCGCGCGCTGGAGCACTACCGATCCAATCGAACCGCGGCGGGGGCGAGCTTAGGCCTGTCGCTGCGCCAGATGCGCTACCGCATGGCGCGTCTGGGTGTGAGCGTTGACGCCGACCCGAACGGCGAACGCGAGTGAGCGCGGCGCCGCCCGCGAAGACAGCTCGAACGGCCGGCGGTTCGAGCCGCGGCGCGACGTGGCAAGACGGCTGGTGGAGTGCGGCGTCGGTGCGCACATCGCCCAACTTCGGGCCTCGCCCGGAGCCGTCCGACGTGACTCTCGCTGTGATTCATTCGATCAGCCTGCCTCCGGGTGAATACGGCGGCGACGCGATCGAACGCCTCTTCGCGAACCGCCTCGATTGGGACGCGCACCCCTACTTCAAGACGATTCGGGGCATGGAAGTGTCAGCGCACTTCCTGATCCGCCGCGACGGCCAACTGTTGCAATTCGTTTCATGTGAATTTCGCGCCTGGCATGCCGGTAAATCGTCCTGGAACGGCCGAGAAAATTGCAATGACTACTCGATCGGCATTGAACTTGAAGGCCTCGAAGGCGGGCTGTTCGAGCCCGCTCAATACACGTCGCTGGCGCGCCTGTTGAGGGCCGTGGCTCGGCGTTATTCACTGGGCGCCGTCGTCGGGCACGAACATGTCGCTGCGGGTCGAAAAGGAGATCCCGGCGCGGGCTTCGAATGGCGCCGACTCGCGCGTGCGTTGCGTTGGCCGCGACGCATGTTCCCGCGCGTCGAGGTTGCCGCCATACGCTAGGGCTAGCGCTTGATACCGCTTCAGACCCCAGATATAGTGTGCGGTCGTGACAGGCTTCATACATTCGTTGAGTCGCACACCGCTCAAGCCGGCGTGAGGCGCGTGTCCATCAGGGGAGGCCCTTAGGTTTGCCAGCTTGGTATGTCGCGCCCGGATCCGGGCGTGTACGGCAAGGCCCTGGCGCATTTTCATGGGACCAGGATTGCGTCGTCGGCCGCAGCGATGGCTGTCACGAAATCGCATCGACGCAATCATTCCGGCACCATTCAATTTCACAGACCACTTGGTCAGAACACAAAAAAGGGGATTCAATGCAAGCTGTCACGTCTCGAAACCCGAGCAAACTCTCCACGGCGCGCGCACCTGCCACGCCCAGCGCGGACAGCGCTGAGTACGAGGGCTACCAGATCATTCGGCGCAACGGTTCGGTGGTGTCGTTCGAACCGGGCAAGATCGCGGTGGCGCTGATGAAGGCGTTCCTGGCGGTTCATGGCACGCAAGGTGCGGCCTCGGCCAGCGTGCGCGAAACCGTGGATGGTCTGACGCAAAGTGTCGTGCGCGGCTTGATGCGCTCGCGTCCGGGAGGTGGCACGTTCCACATCGAAGACGTGCAGGACCAAGTGGAGCTGGGCTTGATGCGCGGCGGGCATCACGAAGTCGCGCGCGCCTATGTGCTGTATCGGGAGCGTCGTGCGCAGGAGCGCACGCGCAAGGACAAGCGCGCCCCGGCCGCGGAACCGCTGCTCAGCGTGCTCGACAACGGCCAGCGCAGGCCGCTGGATCTGGCGCACCTGCAGGGCTTGTTTGAGTCGGCATGCGCGGGCTTGGGCGCCGACGTTTCGCCCGATCCGATCATGGCGGAAACCAAGCGCAACTTGTACGACGGCGTGCCGATCGACGAAGTGCACAAGGCGGCGATCCTCGCGGCACGCACGCTGATTGAAAAGGACCCGGGCTACTCGCGCGCGACGGCGAGGTTGCTGCTGCACACGATCCGGCGCGAAGTCCTCGGCGAAGAAGTCTTGCCCGCCGACATGGCGACGCGCTACGCCACCTACTTCCCCACCTTCATACGCAAAGGCGTGAAGGCCGAGCGCCTGGATGAGGCGCTGCTCCAGTTCGATCTGGAGCGTTTGGGCGCGGCGCTGAAAGCGGATCGCGACCTGCAGTTCGACTACCTGGGTCTGCAAACGCTGTACGACCGCTACTTCATCCACATCGACGAAGCGCGCATCGAGTTGCCGCAAGCGTTTTTCATGCGCGTCGCGATGGGCTTGGCCCTGGGCGAGATCGATCGCGAAACGCGCGCCATCGAGTTCTACGAAGTGCTGTCGAGCTTCGACTTCATGAGCAGCACGCCCACGCTGTTCAATGCCGGCACGCGCCGCTCACAACTGTCGAGCTGCTACCTGACGACGGTGGCCGATGACCTGGACGGCATCTACGAGGCGCTGAAAGAGAACGCGTTGTTGTCCAAGTTCGCGGGTGGCCTGGGCAACGACTGGACCAACGTGCGCGCGCTGGGCAGCCACATCAAGGGAACGAACGGCAAGAGCCAGGGTGTCGTGCCGTTTCTCAAGGTCGTGAACGACACGGCAGTCGCCGTCAACCAGGGCGGCAAGCGCAAGGGCGCGGTGTGCGCCTATCTGGAAACCTGGCACCTCGACATCGAAGAGTTCCTGGAGTTGCGCAAGAACACCGGCGACGACCGACGCCGCACACACGACATGAACACGGCGAACTGGATTCCCGACCTGTTCATGAAGCGCGTGGCGCAAGGCGGTGACTGGACTCTGTTCTCGCCGAGCACCTGCCCGGACCTGCACGACAAGTTTGGCCGCGCCTTTGAAGTTGCCTATACCGCTTATGAGGCAAAGGCGGGGCGTGGCGAGATCAAGCTGTTCCGCACGATGCGCGCGAGCGACCTGTGGCGCAAGATGCTGACGATGCTGTTCGAGACGGGCCACCCTTGGATCACGTTCAAGGATGCCTGCAACGTACGCTCGCCGCAGCAGCATGTGGGTGTCGTGCACTCAAGCAATCTGTGCACCGAAATCACGTTGAACACGAACGAGTCTGAAATCGCTGTGTGCAATCTCGGCTCGGTGAATCTGGTGCACCACCTGCACGATGGCAAGATCGACCATGTCAAGCTCAAGAAGACCGTCGCCACGGCGATGCGCATGCTCGACAACGTGATCGACATCAACTACTACGCAGTGAAGAAGGCGCGCGACTCCAACTTGAGGCACCGCCCGGTCGGTTTGGGGATCATGGGCTTCCAGGACGCACTGTATGAGCTGGGCATTCCCTATGGCTCGGACGAGGCGGTGAACTTCGCTGACGAGTCGATGGAAGCGGTTTGTTATCAGGCCTATTGGGCCTCGACCGACATGGCCGCCGAGCGCGGCCGCTATTCGAGCTATCGCGGCTCGTTGTGGGATCGCGGCATCCTGCCCATCGATTCACTCAACTTGCTGGCCGAGGAACGCGGTGGCCATGTGGAAGTCGATCGCTCGACGCGCCTGGACTGGGACACGCTTCGCCAGCGAATCGCGCTGCACGGCATGCGCAATTCCAACTGCGTGGCGATCGCGCCGACGGCGACCATCTCCAACATCATCGGCGTGAGTGCGTCGATCGAGCCTTCGTTTGGCAACCTGTCGGTGAAGTCGAATCTGTCCGGCGAGTTCACCGTCGTCAACGAATATCTGGTGCGCGACCTGAAGAAGATTGGCCTGTGGGACGACGTGATGGTGATGGACCTCAAACACTTCGACGGCTCGCTGCGTCGCATCGATCGTGTCCCGGAAGCCCTGAAGGATCTCTACGCCACGGCCTTCGAGATCGAGTCGAGCTGGCTGGTCGAGGCGGCGGGCCGGCGTCAGAAATGGATCGACCAGGCGCAGTCGCTGAACATCTACATGGCCGGCGCATCGGGCAAGAAACTCGACGAGACCTACAAACTCGCCTGGCTGCGCGGCTTGAAGACCACTTACTACTTGCGCACGGTGGGTGCCACGCAGGCCGAGAAGTCGACGGTCAAGGCCGGTCACATGAATTCGGTGTCGAGCCATGAGTCGGGCTCGTCGCACGCGGCTTCCGGTATCGCTGCGTCTGTGAACGATCATGCCCTCGACACGGAACCTGAAGTACGGTTCTGCGCCATCGACGATCCGACTTGCGAGGCTTGCCAATGAAGCATCGCCGCTTGCACGACATGCCTGCGCATCTCGTGCCCACCGACCCATGAGCAATCAGACCGATGCAATCTGGCAACAGAACCGCGACCGCAAAGTGAGCGATCGCTTGGCGATTTCGCCCATCGCTTTCATAATCTACTTCGACGGGACATAACATGCTGGTTTGGGAAGACGACCTGAGACCTTCGACACTTCAAGACGCGGCGCTGACCCTGGGCCAGATGTCGGCGGGCCGCGCAAAAAGGCTGTCTCCTTCGCTTGGACACAGCGCCGTAGCCGCGTCAGTTGCTGCGCCAGTCACCGCGACGACGGCGGTTGCCAAACCTGCGGCGACGGTGGAGTCGACGAAGCGAGTCAACGCCACGGACAAGCGCGTCATCAACGGCCAGACCGACGTGAACCAGCTGGTTCCGTTCAAGTACAAGTGGGCCTGGGAGAAGTACCTCGCGAGCTGCGCGAACCACTGGATGCCGCAGGAGGTCAACATGTCGCGCGACATCGAGACCTGGAAAAACCCGAACGGCTTGACCGACGATGAGCGCCGCATCATCAAGCGCAATCTCGGCTTCTTCGTGACCGCCGACTCGCTGGCCGCGAACAACATCGTGTTGGGCAGCTACCGGCACATCACAGCGCCCGAATGCCGGCAGTTCATGCTCAGGCAGGCTTTCGAAGAGGCGATTCACACGCACGCGTACCAATACATCGTTGAGTCCCTGGGTCTGGACCAGAGCGAGATATTCAATGCCTATCACGAGATCGAGTCGATCCGCGACAAGGACGAATTCCTGCTGCCGTTCATCGACAAGATCATGGACCCGCACTTTCGCACCGGCACGCCCGAGAACGACCGCGCGCTGTTGAAGTCGCTGATCGTGTTCGCCTGCCTGATGGAAGGTTTGTTCTTCTACGTCGGCTTCACGCAGATACTCGCGCTGGGTCGCCAGAACAAGATGACCGGCGCCGCCGAGCAGTATCAGTACATCTTGCGCGACGAATCGATGCACTGCAATTTCGGCATCGACTTGATCAACCAGATCAAACTTGAGAACCCGCATTTGTGGACCACGGAGTTCAAGCAAGAGATCAAATTGCTCTTCGCACGCGCCGTCGAGCTCGAGTATCGATACGCCGAAGACACGATGCCGCGTGGTGTATTGGGCATGAACGCATCCATGTTCAAGGGTTACCTGCGCTACATTGCGAACCGGCGTGCGACCCAGATTGGATTGGAAGAGTTGTTCCCGAATGAAGAGAACCCTTTTCCCTGGATGAGTGAAATGATCGACCTGAAAAAGGAGCGCAATTTCTTCGAGACGCGTGTCATCGAGTACCAATCGGGCGGCGCACTGTCTTGGGACTGAACGGGAACGCAGGCGAAATGGCATCACGACTCCAAGCCATGCCGGGCATTCCCGCGCTGCGCGGTTGCGCAGCAAACACCGCAAGGTGATGACAGATCAAGATTCGCGAAATCGCTAGGCAGTGACACAGAAGCATTGCAGCGGTTTGCTACCGGATTCATCGTACTGGGTCGCCCCTCCTGGGCAGGCCTCGGGCGGTGAATAGCCACTGGGCGCCGAAGAACTCGTCGATGCCCCGTGGTTCTTTTTCAACTTGATCAAGGAGAAACGTAATGGCAACTGCAAAGAAGGCTACGGCTAAGAAAGCGGCAAAGAAGCCGGCTGCGAAGAAGTCCGCGGCGAAGAAGGCTCCCGCGAAGAAGGCGGCGGCGAAGAAGGCCCCCGCGAAGAAGGCGGCGGCGAAGAAGGCCCCTGCGAAGAAGGCTGCTGCGAAGAAGAAGGCTCCGGCGAAAAAGGCCGCAGCCAAGAAGGCGGCAAAGAAGGCCCCTGCGAAGAAGGCTGCGGCCAAAAAAGCGGCAAAGAAGCCTGCCGCGAAGAAAGCAGCGAAAAAGCCGGCTGCGAAGAAAGCAGCTGCGGCTCCGGCCCCGGCTGCATCTGTAGCGCCAACGAAGACGTCCCTCAGCCCACAAGCTGCATGGCCGTTCCCGACTGGCACCAAGCCCTGATCAGGGCGCAAGCTCGCAAGACTGCAAACCCGGCTTCGGCCGGGTTTTTTGTTTCTCGCTGCGCGCGTGCTGAGGCGCCTGCGCTTCGAGGCGCGAAGGCCTGCCTACAATCATTGAGCCCCTTACCCGTTGCTTGAAGCACCATCCCGCTCAGGCCCTGCCATGCCTCCGCCTCGGTCACTCTTTGAAAGTCAATTGACGTCGCTGCCTCTGGTGGCGCGTGGCAAGGTACGCGACATCTATGCCGTGGGGTCGGATCGCCTCTTGCTCGTCGCCAGCGATCGCTTGAGTGCCTTTGACGTCGTCATGGCCGAGCCGATTCCCGGCAAAGGCGAACTGCTCACCCGCACAGCGCTGTTCTGGTTCGAGCAATTGGCCGATCTCATACCGAATCACC
>JANOLJ010000227.1:0-7275 GCA_031419715.1 Burkholderiales bacterium
CTTTCGAGTCCCTTCGCGCTGGGTGCGCAGGCACCCAGCTCTGGGCCCCAAACAAAAAGGCCGCATACTGCGGCCTGTTTATTTGGTGCCCAGGAAGGGACTCGAACCCCCACGGAGTTACCCGCTAGTACCTGAAACTAGTGCGTCTACCAATTCCGCCACCTGGGCATTTCAGGAAGTCGGGGACTATACCATTCGATCCACACCATTGAAGAGCAACGTCGGCGCCGAGCTGATGAGTGAAGTCGAGGGCACGGTGCAGGGGCACCGCGACGGCCACGGCTTCGTCGTGCGTGACGACAACCAGCCCGACGTTTACCTGTCGCAGCAGGAAATGCGCGCGGTGTTGCACCGCGATCGCGTCAAGGTGCGCATCATGCGCCACGACCGCAAAGGCCGGCCCGAGGCGCGCGTGCTTGAGATTCTGGAGCGCAAACGCGCGCCCATCATCGGCAGGCTGCTGCATGAGAACGGTGTCTGGCTCGTCGCGCCGGAGGACCAGCGCTACGGCCAGGACATCCTGATCCCGAAGAACGCAACCGCCAGTGCGACGGCGGGTCAGGTGGTGGCGATCGAACTCACCGAGCCGCCGTCGATGTATTCGCAGCCCGTGGGCCGCGTCATCGAAGTGCTGGGCGAGATTGACGACCCCGGCATGGAGATCGAGATCGCGGTGCGCAAGTATGAAGTGCCGCACCGCTTTTCCGCCGAGGCCCTGGCGCAGGCGGCGAGCCTGCCGCAGAAGATTCGCGCGCAAGATCGCAAGCACCGTGTGGACCTCACCGACGTGGCGCTGGTCACGATCGACGGCGAGGACGCGCGCGATTTTGACGACGCCGTGTATTGCGAGCCCACGCACATCGGCCGCGTGACGGGCGCGAAAAGCGCGAGAGCCGAGAAGAGTGGCCACAACGCCTGGCGCCTTATCGTCGCGATCGCCGACGTGAGCCACTACGTCAAACCCGGCGAGCCGCTCGACGTCGACGCCTACGAGCGCGCCACGTCGGTGTACTTTCCGCGCCGCGTGATTCCGATGCTGCCCGAGCGCATCAGCAACGGCCTGTGTTCGCTCAATCCCGAGGAAGACCGGCTAGCGCTCGTGTGCGACATGGTGATCACCGACGCCGGCAACGTACACGCGTACCAGTTCTATGCCGCCGTGATCCGCTCGCAGGCGCGCCTGACTTACGAGGAAGTCGCCGCCATCCTGGGCAATACGCGCGGCGCGCAGGCGCTGCGCCGCGAGGCCATCGTGCCTGACCTGCTCAACTTGCACGGCGTGTACCGCGCGCTCGTCAAGGCCCGCGAAAAACGCGGTGCGGTTGACTTCGCGACCAGCGAAACCCAGATCGTGTGCGATGCGAACGGCCGAATCGAGAAGATCGTGCCACGCACGCGCACCGAGGCGCACCGCGTCATCGAAGAGGCGATGCTGGCCGCGAATGTGTGCGCCGCGGACTTCATTGCGCTGGCCAAACACCCGTCGCTGTACCGCGTGCACGAAGGGCCGACGCCCGAGCGCAAGGTGCTGCTGCAGAACTACTTGAAGGCGCTGGGCCTGGGCCTGTCGATCAGCGACGAGCCCCAGCCCGCCGAGTACCAGAGCATCGCCGCGGCGACGCGCGACCGCGCTGACGCCCAGCAGATCCACACGATGCTGCTGCGCTCGATGCAGCAGGCCATCTACACCGGCATCAACGCCGGGCATTTCGGCCTGGCGTATGACGCCTACACGCACTTCACGAGCCCGATCCGGCGCTACCCCGATCTGCTGGTGCATCGCGTGATTCACGCCTTGCTCGGCGGCAAACGCTATCACCTGGTGCCGGCGGCGGTTGTCGCCACGCCCGCATTGCGCAGAGGGGCGCGGCTGGTCAAGCCGGCGGGCAAGGAGGAGCAGGTCTGGGAGTTGGCCGGCGCGCATTGCAGCGCCAATGAGCGGCGTGCCGACGAGGCGTCGCGCGACGTCGAGGCCTGGCTCAAGTGCCGCTACATGCGCGAGCACCTCGGCGAAGAGTTCGGCGGCACGGTCAGCGCTGTCGCCGCATTCGGCCTGTTCGTGCAGCTCGACACCCTGTACGTGGAAGGCCTGGTCCACATCACCGAACTGGGCGGTGAGTACTACAAGTTTGACGAAGCGCGCCAGGAACTGCGTGGCGAGCGCAGCGGTGTGCGCTACGCCATCGGCTCGCGCGTGCGCATTCAGGTGAGCCGCGTGGACCTGGATGGACGGCGCATCGATTTTCGCCTCGTGCGTGACGGCGAAGCTGCCCTGCCGGTGGCGCGCCCGCAGCGTGGGCGGCGCGGCGAAATTGCGCAGAGTGCCGCCGACGAATTGGCGGTGCTCAAGCACGCCGACCGGGCCGCCAAGGTCGGTGCCCGGCTCGGCGCGAAGCGCCCGGCCGCGAAGGCGCTCAAGGGTGCGCGTGCAGCGCCTGCCGCGCGCGGTAGTCTGTTGGGCAAAACCGGCGGCGCCAAGGGGGCCGCCAAGTCGGCTGCGGGCAAACGCACACGCCGCAAGTAGGCGACTGGGGCGCGATCCGGCGTCGCGGGTTTGTCGGCGCGCGGCTCAGCCGGGTCGCTCGTATGCCGCCCCGGCCTTCGTCAGCCGCAAGGCCCCTTTCGGGCCCTTGCGCGCGGACTCAGCCTGCGAGATCGCACGTGCTGTCGTGCATGCGTTCGACGAGATCGCTGGCGCGCAGCGGCCCCCTGTGTATGCCTTGCGCGGCATGGCCGTGCAGAAAAACGGCAGCCCGAGCTGCATCGAACGCGGCAGACACTCCTGCCCCGGCATCCGCCTGTGACCACCAGCCCCCCAGCCAGCCTGCCAGTACATCGCCGGTGCCGGCGCTGGCCAGTGCGGCGTTGCCGGTCGGGTTCACATGCGGCGTCCGGCCGGGCGCGGCGATCACGCTGCCCGAGCCTTTCAACACGACGGCGCAGTTCCATGCGTTGGCGAGCCGGTTAGCGGCGCCGATCCGGTCGCCTTGAACCTGCACGGCGGTGCACCCGAGCAGTCGCGCCGCTTCGAGCGGATGCGGCGTCAGCAGCGTCACATGGCCGCGCCCGGCGCGCGCCGCGAGTTGGCTCTGCAGCGACGTGTCTGCGGCGATGGCGTTCAATGCATCGGCGTCGAGCAGCAGCCGGTCCACGTGACTGAGCAGCTTGGGCAAGACCTTGCGCGCCGCGTCGCCTGCGCCGCAACCGCACACGACCAGGCTGCCGCGCAGGGTTTCGGGTGCGCCATTCGCCCAACCCGGGCGCAGCATCAGTTCCGGGCGCAGCAGGTCGAGCGTCGCGCCATGCGGGTCGAGCAGATCGACGAACACGCGCCCGGCGCCCGCGGCAAGCGCGGCGCGCGCGGCGAGCAATGCGGCACCGCTCATGCCGGGCGCACCACCGACGATGGCCACGTCGCCGAAGCTGCCTTTGTGCTGAGCGTGTTGGCGCGCCGGCAGCAGCGCGCGCACGTCGGACATTGCGCTCAGCCATGCCGAAGGCGGGGGCTGCGGGGTGTCAACTTCCAGCGTGTCGAGCCACACGCTGCCGCAATGGTCGCGCCCCAGGCCGGTGAATAGCCCGGGCTTTAGCGTGAGCAGGCTCAGCGTGTCGCTCGCGATCACCAAGTCCGGACCAAGCGCGCTTCCCGTGTCGGCATGCAGGCCTGAGGGAATGTCTGCCGCCAAGACAGGGCAGGCCAAGGCATTGATGCGGCGTATCCAGGCGCCGATGCGGTCGTCCGGCGCGCGACGTGCGCCGATGCCGAGCAAGGCGTCGATGGCCAGGTCCGGGGCGAAGCCGATGTCGGCGTCGGAGCTGATGTTCACGCCTGCGGCTAGCGCGCGTTGCTGGGCTGCACGCGCATCCGCGGGTTGTGAGGCCGCATCGGCCAGTGAGCTGACCGCCACGCGCTTGCCCCATTGGTGCAGATGCATCGCGGCCTCGAAGCCGTCGCCGCCGTTGTTGCCGGGCCCGGCAATCACCCAAATGCCGCGCGCATGCGGCGCCAGCGCGAGCGCCAGACGCGCCAAGCCCAGGCCGGCACGCTGCATTAACGTGTTGGGCGGCAGTGCGAGTTTCGCCTGTGCTTCAATGGCGCGTGTCCCGGCCAGGTCGTACAGCGGCAGCCGGCTGTCGATCGACAAGACCCGCTTCATTGCGGTGCCCTCACAGCCCCAGTCGTTTCAGCGCCAATGGGTTCATGTCCAGCGGCGCGTCGCGCCCACCCACCATGTCGGCAATCGCGCGCGCCGAGCCGCAACTCAGCGCCCAGCCGCTCGACCCGTGGCCGAGGTTGAGCCAGACGCCTGGCACGTTGCTTTTGCCGACGATCGGCGGGCCATCGGGCAACATCGGCCGCGCGCCTTTCCACACCTGGGCACGGCGCAGTTGCGCGCCGCCGGGGAACCAGTCGTTGAGCACCTTGTAGAGCGTGCCGAGTGCGCCTTGGTGCTGCTGGTCGGCGCGGCCGCCGAGTTCCGCGCCGCCGGCCACGCGCAGGCGCTGGCCGAGGCGGCTGATCGCGACCTTGTAGCGCTCGTCCATCACCGCGGAACGCGGGCCGTGTTCGGCGGCGCGCAGTGGAAACGTCAGGGAGTAACCATAGACCGGCAGCAAGGGTAGCTGCATGCCCAGCGGAGCCAGCAAAGCCCCGCTGTCGGCGCCGGCGCACACAACCACGGCGTCAAACTCGGTCTGGCTGATCGGATGGCCGAATCGCGCCGCGGCACGCGAACGCAGCGCCATCGCCTGGGACACGATTTCGGGGTTGATGTCGGTGGCCTGTGCCAGGCGCGACGCCGCGTAGCCGTCGCTCACCGCCAACTGGCGCACTTCGAGCCCGATGCGCTGGCCCGGCACAATGCGCAGCACAGCGTTCGCCAGATGAAACTCCGCGCCGCGTTTTTCTGCGTCGTCGCGCAGCAACTGCGTGAACTGGCGGCAGTTGCCGACATCGTCACCGGGCAAGTGAATGCCGCCGTGCAGCGGCGCGTCGGCCTGCAAGCCGGGCTCGACCTCTCGGCAACCGGCGGCGTTGAGTTCGCGCAACGTGACGCCCAGGCTGCGCAGCAGCGCGATACCGGAGCGCGCCTGCTCGGCCTCTTGCTCGCCACGGTGCAGCACCAGGTAGCCGTGGTTGCGCTCGAATTCGAGATGCAATTTTTCGATCACGCTGGCCAACCGGTCCTGGCTGTAGCGCGCCAGATGGTGCATTGCCGAGCGGTTTTGCTCATGCACGCCCTGCCGGCACGCGAGCAACCAGCGCCAGGCCCAGCGCCACACGGCGGGGCGGAGCGACGCGTGCAGGCGCACCGGCGTGTGCGCGCTGAACAGATGGCGCAAGATCTTGCCCGGCATGCCCGGCGCGGCCCAGGGCGTCACGTAGCCGGGGGCGATGATTCCGGCGTTGGCGAAACTGCATTCGGAGGCCACGGCATTGCGCCGATCGAACACGTTCACCGTGTGGCCGTCTTGCGCCAGCTCCCACGCCGTGGTGACACCCACCACGCCCGCACCGATCACGGCAACATGCATGGTCAGTGCGCGCGCGCGCCGGATGAACCGAGAACGGCCTCGACCGCGAGCGCTGCGTTCAGCACCGCGTCGTCGCACATCGCGCCGCTCCACAGCATCAGGCCCACGGGCATTTCTCCTTCGCGATGACACGGCAGCGAGATCGCACAACCGTCGAGCAAGTTCACGAGCGACGGATTGCGCAGTAGCTTCGCATTGGTCGCGAAAAAAGCGGCGTCGTCGCGGAGCAAGGGTGCGAGCGGCGGCGCGACGATCGGCACCGTCGGGCTGAGCATGGCGTCGTAGCCCCGCAGTGAGCGCTGCATCGTGGCGATCCATGCTTGGCGGCTGGCGATCAGGTCGATGTACTGCGCAGCGCTCATGCTCTCGCCGCGCCGGATGCGCAGCGCCACGCGCGGGTCATAGCGCGACTCTTCGCGCGCGAGCCGCTCGCGGTGCCAGGCCCAGGCTTCGACCGGGGAAAAGCCGCCACCGGCCATGATGCCGGCGACATCGGCCAAGGCCGGCAGTTCGATCTCGTCGATTTGCATTCCGGCCCGGCTCAACAGCGTCAGGCTGCGCCCGAAGGCTTCGGCCACGGTGGCGTCGAGTTCATCCAGCAAGAAGCCGCGCGGCACCGCCAGACGCAAGGCGCGCGGCGCGACCGTGCGCAACTCCAGCGGCCGATCCGCGAGGATGGAGTGCAGCAACGCGCCATCGCGCACCGAACGCGTGACGGCGCATACGGTGTCGAGCGTGGTCGACAACGGCACCGCGCCAGCCGTGGGCGTGAGCCGCGCCGTGTTCTTGAATCCGACCAGACCCTGCAGGGCCGCAGGCACGCGGATCGAGCCGCCGGTGTCGGAGCCGAGCGCAGCCCAGGCCGCACCACTGGCCACCGACACCGCACCTCCCGAGGTCGAGCCGCCGGGGATACGGGCCGTGGCATCAAACCGCGCCGTGGCGGCGTTCGCCGGCGTGCCGTGGTGCGGGTTGATGCCGACCGCGGAAAACGCGAACTCGCTCATGTTCGTGCGACCTATGAATGCGGCACCGGCACGACGCAGGCGCGCCACGGCCGGGCAGTCGGTGCGCGCGGGCGGCGCATCGGCAAGCACGATGGAGCCCGCCGCGGTGACTTCGCCCTGCACATCAAACAAATCCTTGATGCTGACGGCCAAACCGGCCAGTGGCGGCAGCGGGGCACCCAGGGCAAACGCCGCGTCGACGCTGGCGGCCACACTTCGAGCCAGATCGAAGCGCTGGCTGATGAAGGCATGCGCACTGGCGGGCGCGGCGCTGGCGGCAATGCAGCCGTCCATGCACGAGGCCGCGCGGGAGCGCCCGGCCAGGATCTGTTCGCGGGCCGTGCTGAGATCAACTGTCATGCTGGGTGATACACTCCACCGGTTTATCTGAGCGCGCTGCCGAACGTTGTTCTTCTTGAAGATCGCGCAATGCGCCCGAATGAGCAAATCGCGAATCCGGCAATCGAAAGGTGTCGTTGTCAGCGTCAGCCGAGGGTCTTCCGAGGCAAACGCGGTGCAACGATTGAAGCCGGATTCTAGAACCAACCTTTGGAGCCCCCATGACAATTACCATGCGTGAAATGCTGGAAGCCGGCGTCCATTTCGGACACCAAAGGCGCTTCTGGTACCCCATGATGGCCCCGTATATCTACGGCCATCGCAACAAGATCCACATCATCAACCTCGAGAAGACGCAGCCGCTCTTCGAAGATGCGTTGAAGTTCATCCGCCA
>JANOLJ010000228.1:0-6812 GCA_031419715.1 Burkholderiales bacterium
CGTGATCGGCTCGAAGCGGTAGCCGCCGGCGTTGACATCCGGCGGCTCGAACACCACGCCCAGCGCCTTCGCGTCGTCGTGGAAGATCTTCAGCTTGTCCGTGTCGTCCAGCGCGACGCTCATGTTGGCCGCGGTGAACTCGGCCGGGTAGTGCACTTTCAGCCACGCCGTCTGATAGGCCAGCAACGCGTACGCCGCGGCGTGCGACTTGTTGAAGCCGTAGCCGGCAAATTTTTCCATCAGGTCGAAGATCTCGTTCGCCTGGAGTTCGGCTATGCCTTTTTTCGCCGCGCCTTGCGCGAAGATCGTGCGCTGCAAGGCCATTTCGTCGGCCTTCTTCTTGCCCATCGCCCGGCGCAGCAGGTCGGCCTCGCCGAGCGAGTAGCCGCCCACGAGTTGCGCCACCTGCATCACCTGCTCTTGATAGACCATGATGCCGTAGGTCTCTTGCAGCACCTCGGCCATCAGCGGGTGCGGGTACTGCACGGCTTCGCGGCCGTGCTTGCGCGCGCAGTAAGACGGAATCAGGTCCATCGGGCCCGGGCGGAACAGGGCGACGAGCGCGATCACGTCTTCAAAGACGCTGGGTTTGGCGTCGCGCAACATGCGCTGCATGCCTGCGCTTTCCAGCTGGAACACGGCGACTGTTTTGCCCTCGCTCATCAACTCATAGGAGGCGCGGTCGTCCAGTGGCAACCCCTCAAGTGTGAACTCGCGCTGGCTGGCGTGGCGCTGGCGGATGAAGTCCTTGGCGAGTTCGAGAATCGTGAGCGTGGCCAGACCGAGAAAGTCGAACTTGACCAAGCCGATCGCTTCGACGTCGTCTTTGTCGTACTGGCTCACCGCGCTGTCGCTGCCCGGCTGCATATACAAGGGGCAGAAGTCGGCGATGCGCCCGGGCGCAATCAATACGCCCCCGGCGTGCATGCCCACGTTGCGCACCACGCCCTCCAGGCGCTCGGCCAGCGCCAGCAGCTCGGCAACTTCAACTTCCGTCTTCTCGCGCTGCTCGATCTCGGGCGCTTCTTCGCGCGCGTAGATCACGCCCGGATCGGGCGGGTCGGGCGCTCGCTTCAGCGTCACCGTCTTGCCCGGTGGCGCGGGCACGAGTTTGGCGATGCTGTCGACATGGCCGTAGCTCATGCCGAGCACGCGCCCCACGTCGCGCAGCGCGGCTTTCGCCGCCATCGTGCCGAAGGTGGCGATCTGGCTCACCGCGTCGCGCCCGTACTTTTGCTTCACGTAGTCGATGACGCGATCGCGGTTCGCCTGGCAAAAGTCGATGTCGAAGTCGGGCATCGAGACCCGATCTGGATTGAGGAAGCGCTCGAACAGCAAGTGGTAGCGCAAAGGGTCGAGCCCCGTGATACCCAGCGCATACGCCACCAGCGAGCCCGCGCCCGAGCCGCGCCCCGGCCCGACCGGGCAGCCGTTCGTCTGCGCCCAGTTGATGAAGTCGGCCACGATGAGGAAGTAGCCTGGAAAGCCCATCTTCAGAATCGTCGCGATTTCGAAGTCGAGCCGCTGCACGTAGCGCTCGCGCTGTTGTTCGCGCACCTGCGCATCGGGGTAGAGCTGGCGCAGCCGCACCTCCAGGCCCTGGTGCGAGGCGTGCGAGAAGTAATCGGCCATCGGCAGGGGCTTACCTTCGACGAGCGGCGTGGCGAAATCCGGCAATTGCGGTTTGCCCAGCACCAGCGTCAAGCTGCAGCGCTTCGCGATTTCGACGCTGTTGCGCAGCGCGCTGGGCAAATCGGCGAACAGCGCCTCCATCTGCGATTGGCTCTTGAAATACTGCTCGCGGCTGAAGCGCTTCACGCGCCGTGGGTTGTCGAGCATTTCGCCATCGGCGATGCAGACGCGCGCCTCATGTGCCTCGAAGTCATCCGGCTTGGCGAATTGCACCGGGTGCGTGGCCACCACCGGCAGGCGCAGCAGCGCCGCGAGTTGCGTGGCCGCGCGCACATGCGCGTCGTTGCCCGGCAGGCCGGCGCGTTGCAGCTCCAGGTAAAAGCGTCGTGGAAACAGGGTCGCCAAGCGCTGCGCGATTTGTGCGGCGCGCGCGCTGTCCCCGGCGAGCAGCGCCTGGCCGACCGCCCCGTGTTCCGCGCCTGACAGTGCGATCAAGCCTTCGCCCAGTTCCTCTAGCCACGCCCACTTGACCCACGCCTGGCCGCGCTGCCCGCTGCCCAGCCATGCGCGCGAAATCAGCTCGCACAGATGGTGATAACCCGTCGAGTTTTGTACCAGCACGACAAGCCGGCTCGCCACGCGTTCACTGCCCACAGGCTCAAGCCACAGGTCCGCGCCGATGATGGGCTTGACGCCCGCCGCACGCGCTGCGCGATAGAACTTGACGGCGCCATACAGGTTGGAAATGTCAGTGATCGCCAGCGCGCCTTGGCCGTCGGCCGCTGCGACCAAGGCCAGATCGTCGATGCGCAGCGTGCCATCGACGACGGAAAACTCGGTGTGGGTGCGCAGGTGGGTGAAGGACATGTGGCGCATTCTATGGATGACAATCTCGTGCGTGGAATCCGTACTCAATGTCAGCGGCTACGCGTTCGTCGACTTGAGCGATGCGGCGCCGCTGCGCGAGCGCTTGCACGCGTCGGCCACGGCGCTGCGCCTGAGGGGCACGGTGATCCTGGCCAACGAGGGCATCAATGTCGCGCTCGCGGGCGAGCCCGCGCGGCTTCGCGAATGGATCGGTGGCTTGCGCGGCGACACACGCTTCGCTGCGATGGACCTCAAGTTCAGCGAGTCAGCGGCATTGCCGTTTCGGCGCCTCAACGTCAAGGTCAAGCGCGAGATCATCCGCATGAATCAACCCGTGGTGCGGCCGCAGCAGCAGCGCGCGCCGAGCGTGGACGCACGCACATTGGCGCGCTGGCTTACCGCCGGGCGCGACGACGAGCAGCGCGAAGTCGTGCTGCTCGACACGCGCAACGGCTTCGAGGTCGACCAGGGGCGGTTCAAGGGCGCGCTCGACTGGCGGCTCGCGCGCTTCAGCGACTTCCCGAATGCACTGCAGGCGCGGCGCGCGGAACTCAGTGGCAAGACCGTCATCAGCTACTGCACCGGAGGCATTCGCTGCGAAAAGGCGGCGCTGTGGATGAAGCAGGAGGGCATCGACAACGTGGTGCAACTGGATGGCGGCATCCTGAGGTATTTCGAGGTCAACGGCGCAGCGCACTTCGAGGGGAGCTGTTTCGTGTTCGATGAACGCACCGCGCTGGACGGCACGCTGGCGAGCCTGGAGCCGAAGTAAGGTACTGCGCCAGCCGACGACACCCAGGCTTGGACACAATGCGCGATGCAGCCGACCCCGGACAACATTCGATCGATTGCCAAGTACCGTGTCGCCGCGGCCCACTACGATGCAAGCGCCGGCCCGACGTGGCCGATCCGGCTGCGTTGCATCGAACTGCTCGCATTGCGCGAGGGCGACACCGTTCTCGATGTCGGTTGTGGCACGGGCTTGAGCTTCGAGCCCCTGTTAGGCAAAGTCGGGCGCAGCGGCCGATTGCTTGCTTTCGAGCAAAGCCCGGAGATGCACGCGCAGGCATTGGCGCGCGCCGTGGCGCTGCGCGCTCAGGGGTTCCAGGTGCACCTTGACTGTGCGCGCGCCGAGCAAGTGCGCCTGGCCAAAGCACCCGCAGCAGCGTTGTTCCACTATGTGCACGACATCTCGCGCCTGCCTGACGCCGTGGCGAACCTGTTCTCGCAGCTGCCCCCGGGCACACGCTTAGCCATCGCGGGAATGAAGTTCTTCCCCTGGCCGCTGGCGCCGCTGAACTTGCTGGCCTGGTTGAAGAACCGCCCCTACAACGCGCGAGCCCACGAGCTGTACCGGCCATGGCGCCTGATCGCCTCGCGCCTCGAGGATTTCGAGTGGCGCGCGACACAATGGGGCATGGGCTATATTGGGTCTGGGCGAGTCAAGGAGGAAGGCTCATGAACAGACCGGACGCTCGTCATGAGCCGGATTGGCACCGCGACGCGCTTGGCGCCGAATTCTCCCGCGTGCGCGACACGACGCTCGCACTCGCCCACCCGCTGACGGCGGAAGACTGCCAAGTGCAGTCGATGCTGGAAGCCAGCCCCACGAAGTGGCACCTCGCGCATGTGACGTGGTTCTTCGAGACCTTCGTGCTCGAGCGTTTCGAGTTCAATTTTCGGGCCTTCGATCCCGCCTTCCGCACGCTCTTCAACAGCTATTACCACGGCGTGGGCGCGCAGCACCCACGCGCGCAACGCGGGCTCATCACTTCGCCGACTCTGCAGCAGGTGAAGCACTACCGCGCGCAGGTCGACGAGCGCGTGCTGGCACTGCTCGCGGCAAGGCCCGGCGACGTGGAGCTTGGCGAACTCGTGCTGCTCGGGCTGCACCATGAACAGCAACATCAGGAACTGATCCTCACCGACATCAAACACGCGTTGTCGCTGAACCCGGCGCACGCGCCCTATGCGCCGCGCTGGCCGATGACACAGGTGCGCCCGGCGCAAGCGCACTGGCTTGGCTTCGCGGGCGGCATCGTCGAACAAGGGCATGCGGCGCTGCTCGACGGCGCCTTTCATTTCGACAACGAAGGCCCGCGACACCGAACGCTGCTCGCGCCGTTCGAACTCGCCTCACGGCCCGTGACCTACGGTGAATACCTTGCCTTCATCGACGACGCCGGCTACCAGCGGCCCGAGCTGTGGCTGTCGATGGGCTGGGACTGGGTGCGCACCCGCGCCGCGACTGGTGCACCCATGGCGCCGCTGTACTGGCGCCAGATCGACGGCGGCTGGTTCAACCACACGCTGCAAGGCCTGGTGGCGATCGACCCGCACACGCCCGTGTGTCACCTCAGCTACTTCGAGGCCGACGCCTATGCGCGCTGGGCCGCAGCGCGCTTGCCCTCCGAGGGCGAATGGGAGCATGCGGCGCGGCGCCTGCGCAGTACCCAGCGCTGCAATTTCGCCGATCGCGGCGCGTTTCATCCGCTGCCTCAGGCCGAAGACGCGTCGGGCGAGGCGGTGCAGATGTTCGGCGACGTATGGGAGTGGACGGCGTCGAACTACACGCCCTACCCGGGCTTTCGGCCCAGTGCAGGCGCCGTGGGCGAATACAACGGCAAGTTCATGTGCAACCAGTTCGTGCTGCGCGGCGGCTCGTGCGCCACGCCGCAAGGCCATGTGCGCGCGAGCTACCGCAACTTCTTTCCGCCCGAGACGCAATGGCAATTCAGCGGGCTGCGTCTGGCGCGCGACGCGTAGCCCGGCGACGCGACCTGCTCCGGCCCGGGCCCGCCCCAAAGCCCAATGCGCAGCAAGCTCGCGATAGCGGATCAGATCAGATCGGTTCGCATTCGATTCCGTAGGAATGGCAGTCTGCCATCGGCCCGTTGTTGACCTTCGTTGCTCGCTGTGTGCAGATGTCGAGCAGCGTGGCTGGCGGCCTGGGGTACGTTCTCCGGCCCACGCTCGCGGGGCACCGGACTTGGCCCACCTGCGTAGTGCCATCAACACCGTGTTCTCTTGCTCAGGTCGAGGACACCGCGAATGGTTCCTGCGCCCGTACCCCAAACCGCCAGCCCCGACACCCGGGTGGCATGGCACGGCGTGGCATGCCACCGCAGGTTGAAACAGGGCGGCGGTGGTGCCCCCGGACGCAGGAACCATTCGCGGTGTCCTCAACACATCCAGGGCGAAACCGTGTTGACGCGGCTGCGCGTTGCAGTTTGCGACGCGGCCCCGCGAGCGTGGGCCGGAGAACGGGGGCGCCGGCGTCGCCCTGCAGCCACGACAATGGCAGGCCGACACTGCATCGACCGTCAAAAACGGGCCGAGAGCATTGTGTGACTGAACGCCACTCGGTATCAGGAGTTCAGCACCGACAGCACCTCGGAGCCGAATTCGCGGCGGTACAGGATGAAGATGACGCCTATGGTGGCGACGATGAAGGCAAGCGCTGAGAAGAACCATCCGATGGTCGCGAATGCGAAGTAGTAGCCACGCAGGCCGTCGTTGAAAGTTTCCGCCGCGAGCGAAACCACGCGCCCGGCGCGGTCGGCGAAGGCGTTGCGCTGCATTTCGGCGGCCGCGCCTTGCACGTCGAACTGCCCCATCTCCGGTGCCGACGCCACCAGCATCGCGCCAAAGGTGTACTGGCGCATCGACCAGGTGAAGCGGAAGAAGCAGTAGACGAAGATCGCCAGCAGCAGCATGAGCTTGAGGTCGAACACGAGCAGCGAGGTCTGCGCGGTGAAGGGGATTTCGCGCACCAGCTCGCTGGCCTTCTCGGTGGTGCTGAGCGCGGCGAGCAGGCCGCCGATAATGAGGATCGTGGTCGAAGCGAAGAACGACGGGCTGGTGGACAGGCTTTGCATGACGATGGCGTCGAGCACCCGTACCTCGCGCCGCGTCGACTGCAGCATCCATTCGCGCCGGATGCGGTTCGTGCTCGCCAGCACCGAGGGCTGGGTGGTTGCGCGGCGCTTCGCAAAGCGCGCGTAGCCGACCCAGCCGCTGAAGAAGATCAGCAATGCCGCCCAGTCCCAGCCGGGCAGGACCGTGATCAGCTTGAAGAAAGCTTGCATGGAGCCGCACTGTAGCGGCTCGCCAAGTCCGCACTGCTCATGACGCCGCGCGCAGCGCCGTGCCCAGCCGCAACACGCTCTTCACGACGCGCAATGTGGCCTGGGTGTGCTTCTCGTCGCGCAGTTGGCCTTCGGTGTCGAACGCCTGCGCCGCCGCAGGCAATGCGAACTGCTCGGGCACGACGACCATGCCCAGCACGTTGTGCAGGAACTGGCGCGTGAACA
>JANOLJ010000229.1:0-8162 GCA_031419715.1 Burkholderiales bacterium
CGGCGCGTTTTTCACTGCGTCGTCGATGAAGGCGAGCATCTGCTTGCGCGCCTGGGCAACGTGGTCTTCAACGGCCTTGTTCAGCTCGCTGCTGGCCTGCGTGGCGATCTCAAACAGATCGCGGCTGTAGGTGGTGGCCTTCTCGATGCTCGGCTGGAGCAACTCGCCCTGGGCGTTGAAAATGGCTTTCGGGTCCTTGGTGCTGAGCACGCTGTCGCGCGTTTCATCGAACGACGCTTTGGTCGTTTGCAGATTCAGGGCGACTACTTTTTCGACGCTCTCGAACGCCTTTTGGCTGAGGCCGAGGAACGCTTCGACGTTGCGCTTTTGCGCGGCGATGACTTGGTCGGGGGTGAACATGAGGAACTCCTTGGGTCTTCGGTTGAGGGACTGTTTGCTGCACTGCAACATGACTGAATTCTATTCCCGCGAGTCGCGAAATCAAGCGTTTTTTGTTGCTTTGCAGCAATTTGTCGCGAGTTTAGGCTGGCCGTTCTATTTGTGCCGCCATGCGCAGCGCCAGCTCGGCGCCGCTTGCGATGCCCGATGATGCCGACCCATGCCGACCGAGCCACCCGTTGCCGCCCCGGGCGACGCCCTGCGCACCGTGCGCCCGCCCGCCACGCCGCCCTTGCTGGAACTGCGCGCGGTGACGCGCGACTACCGCTTGCCGCGCGAGGCGCTGTGGCGCGCCGCCCCCGTCGTACACGCCTTGGCCGGCGTGAGCCTCGCGCTGCGCGCCGGGTGCAACCTCGGCGTGGTCGGCGAGTCGGGTTCAGGCAAATCGACGCTGGCGCGAATTGCGCTGGCCCTGGAGCCGCCGACCTCCGGCGAGGTCTTGTTCCAGGGCTCCGACCTGAACCGGCTCGACGCCGCCGCACTGCGCCAGGCGCGGCGCGATTTTCAGATGGTGTTCCAGGACCCTTATGGTTCGCTCGATCCTCGCCAGCGTGTCGGCCGCATCGTCGCCGAGCCGCTGTTCGACGCCAGCGCCGCGCAGCAGCAGACGCGTGTCGCGGCGATGTTGGATGCCGTGGGCCTGCGCGCCACTGACGCCAGCAAGTATCCGCACGAGTTCTCCGGCGGCCAGCGCCAGCGCATCGCGATCGCGCGCGCGCTCATCACGCGGCCGAAGCTGATCGTTGCCGACGAGCCGGTGAGCGCGCTCGACGTCTCGGTGCAAGCGCAGGTGCTGAATCTGCTGCAGGATTTGCAGAGCCAGTTCGGCGTGACCTACCTGCTCATCAGCCACGACCTCGCCGTCGTGAACCATGTGTGCGACGACGTGCTGGTGATGTACGCCGGGCGTGTGGTGGAACAAGACGCGGCCGACGTGCTGTTTCGCGCCGCCGCCCACCCCTACACGCGCTCGCTGCTCGCCGCGGCGCGGCAGACGCGCGTCGGCGCCGTGCCGGCCGCGCCCGGGCGCGCCGCGCCGCCATCCAGTAGAGTCGCGGCTGAGGCAACAGCGCCGGCCCTGCGTGAGTCGGGCTGCCCGTTTGCGCCGCGCTGCGCTTACCGCCAGGCGCGCTGCGTCAGCGAGGCGCCGACGCTGCGTGAGCTGGCGCCGGGGCACCGCGCCGCCTGCCATGTTGCGGAACAAGTGATGAACGAGACTCAAACCGAAGGAGACCGTGAATGAAAGCTGCTGGGAAACTGATCGCCGCGCTGATGATGGCCGTGATGGCCGCGCTTCCGCTCGCTGCCGCGTCGCAGGCGCGCAAAGACAGCGCCGTGCTCGCCATGGTGCTTGAGCCGCAGACGCTCGACCCGACGACCGCGCCGGCCGCGGCGATCGGCGAGATCGTGCACTACAACATCCTGGAAGGCCTGACGAAGATCGGCGTGAACGGCGCCGTGACGCCGCTACTCGCCGAGAGCTGGGCCATGGACCCGGATGGCAAGACCTACACCTTCAAGTTGCGCAAGGGCGTGAAGTTCAGCGACGGCGAGGCGTTTGATTCCTCCGACGTCAAGTTCAGCTTCGAGCGCGCCAAGGACGAGAAGTCGACGAACAAGGCGAAGAAGGCGGTGTTCGACAACATCAGCAGCATCAGCACGCCCGATGCGCAGACCGTCATTCTTGTGCTGAACAACGCCGACGGCAATCTCCTGTTCCGCATGGGCGAGAACACGGCCGTGATCCTGGACCCGAAGAGCGCCGACGGCACGGCCACCAAGCCGGTGGGCACCGGGCCGTACCTGCTTTCCGACTGGAAAAAAGGCAGCTCGGTGACGTTGACGAAGTGGGATGGCTTTCGCGACGCCGCGAACGTCAAGCTGAGCAAGGTGACGTTTCGCTTCATCAACGACCCGGCGGCGCATGCGGCGGCGCTGCTGGCCGGCGACGTTGATGCGATGCCGCGCCTGGGCGCGGTGCAGAGCCTCAAGCAGTTCCAGGCCGACAAGCGCTTCACGGTGGCCATCGGCAGCACCGCCGGCAAGGGCATCATGACGATCAACAACAAGAAAAAACCTTTTGATGACGTGCGCGTGCGCCGCGCGCTGATGCACGCGATCGACCGCAAGGCCTTCATCGACGGCGTGCTCGAAGGGCTGGCGCAGCCGATCGGCTCGCACATGGCGCCCACCGACGCGGGTTATGTCGACCTGACGGGTGTGTACGCCTACAACCCGGAGAAGGCGAAAGCGCTGCTCAAGGAAGCCGGCGTCGCGACACCGCTTGACGTGACGCTCACCCTGCCGCCACCGCAATACGCGCGCAAGGGCGGCGAAGTGCTCGCGGCGCAGCTCGCCAAGGTAGGCATCAACGCGAAGATCGAAAACGTGGAATGGGCGCAGTGGTTGAGTGGCCCGTTCAAGGGCAACTTCGACCTGACCGTCATCAACCATGTCGAGCCACTCGACTTCATGCAGTACGCCAACACCGGCTACTACTGGGGCTACGACAGCAAGGCGTTCCGCGACCTCGCGGCGAAGTATGCGGCTGAAGGCAATGCGAAGGAGCGCGTCAAACTCTTCGGCGACATTCAGAAGATGCTGACCACCGACGCCGTCAATGCCTTCATCTTCAACCCGGCGCAAGTGGCGGTGAGCAAGAAGGGGTTGAAAGGCGTGTGGGCGAGTTCACCGATCTTCGCGAACGATTTGAGTGCGATGAGTTGGCAGTAAGCCGCGATGAGCCAAGCGCATCTGCACGACCTCAGCGCCACCGAGCTACAGCGCCTGTATCGAAGCAAGGAACTCTCGCCGGTTGAAGTGGCGCGCGCCGTGCTCAAGCGCATCGCCGCGTGCGAGCCGCAATTGCACGCCACTTACGCGCTCGATGGCGACGCGGCGCTGTCAAGCGCCGAAGCCTCGCAGAAGCGCTGGCTTGCCGGGGCGCCGCTGTCAGCGCTCGATGGTGTGCCGGTCACGATCAAAGAGAACATCGCGACGCGCGGCGTGGCCATGCCGCTGGGCACGGCGGCGACCGAACTCACTCCAGCCGCGCAAGACGCGCCTCCGTCTGCGCGGTTGCGCGAAGCCGGCTCGGTGATCATTTGCAAAACAACGATGCCCGACTACGGCATGTTGTCTTCCGGCCTGTCGAGCTTTCATCCACTCACGCGCAATCCCTGGGACGTGACGCGCAACCCGGGTGGCTCCAGCAGCGGCGCGGGGGCGGGGGCGGCGGCAGGTTATGGCCCCCTGCACCTGGGCACCGACATCGGCGGTTCGGTGCGCCTGCCCGCGGGCTGGTGCGGCATCTTCACGTTGAAGCCTAGCCTTGGCCGCATCCCCATCTATCCGCCATTCGCGGGGCGTGTTGCCGGGCCGATGACGCGCAGCGTCGCCGACTCCGCGGCGATGATGGCCGTGCTCAGCCAGCCCGATGCGCGCGACACGATGAGCCTGCCGTGGCAAGACATCAAGTGGAGTCAACTGGACCGGGACGTTAGAGGCCTGAAGATCGGTTTGCTCATGAACGCCGGCTGGGGCTTGGACGTCGAGCCCGAGATCGCCTCCGCGGTGCAAGCCGCTGCGCGAGCCTTCGAGGCGGCTGGCGCGCATGTCGAACCACTCGCGCCCTTCATGGACCGCGCCATGGCCGAGGGCATGGACCAGTTCTGGCGTTGCCGCGCCTGGCTGGACATCTCTGCCCTGCCCGCAGCGCGCCGCGCGAAGGTGCTGCCGTTCATCCATGAATGGGCGCGCGGCGGCGCGGGCCTGAGCGGCGAGCAAGTGTTTCGCGGCTACAGCCAGATGGCCGCGATGCGCGAAGCCGCCGTCGCCGCGTGCGCGCCGTTCGACTACGTGCTCTCGCCGACCGCGCCGATGCCAGCCTTCGCCGCCGAACTGCCGTGCCCGACAAACGACCCGGCGCGCCCCTTCGAGCACATCGCCTTCACGCTGCCGTTCAACATGAGCGAGCAGCCCGCGGCGAGCATCAATTGCGGCTACACCGCGAGCGGCTTGCCGGTCGGGCTGCAGATCGTCGGCAAGCGATTTGACGACCTCGGCGTGCTGCAAGTGGCGCGTGCCTATGAGCAGATGCGCCCGGCGCAGCGCGTCTGGCCGACGCTTGCGCAGGGTTGAATTGACCGCAGGCCGCGCCGAACGCCGACCCGCCCGATGCGACGCAGCACCGCGCGCTACGATGTACCGCCACGCATGAACACCCCATGAACGCCCCCCGCGACTGCCCCGTCAGCACCGGCTCGCTCCCGGCGCTGACGCATTCCGAGAGCGCGCTTTGGCGCATGGTCTCGTTCTTCGGCGACCCGCTCGCCGACCTCGACGCCGCGATCGCCGCCGACCCGGCGTGGAGCCTGGCATGGGTAATGAAGACCAACTTCATCGCCACCCTCACCGAGCCCGCGCTGCTGCCCCAGGCGCACGCCGCGCTGGCAGCCGCGCGGCCGCTGCTGACGCATGCCAACGAGCGCGAGCACACCCACTTCATCGCCGCCGAGCTGGCGCTGGCCGGCCGCTGGCGCGACGCGAGCGCGCTGTGGGATCTCCTGCTTCGCCACCACCCGCGCGACCTGCTGGCGCTGGTCTGCGCGCATCTGTTCGATTTTTACCGAGGCGACGCGCGCAACCTGCGCGCCCGCGTCGCGCGCGTCCTGCCCGAGTGGAGCGCAGACGACGCGCTGCACCCTTATGTGCTGGGCATGCACGCGTTCGGCCTGGAAGAGTGCAACCTGTACCCGCAAGCCGAAGAGACCGGCCGGCGCGCGCTTGAGGCGAACCCCAAGGTGCCCTGGGCGATTCACGCCGTTGGGCATGTGATGGAAATGCAGGGCCGCCATGCCGAAGGCGTGCAGTGGCTCAATGCGCGCCACGCCGATTGGGCGCTCGACAACGGCTTGTCGGTGCACCACTGGTGGCACCTGGCGCTGTTCCATCTGGAGTCGCTCGACACCGCCGCGGCGCTGAAGCTGTATGACGCGTCGATCGGCGGCAGCGCGGCCACCGTCAACCTGCAATGGCTCGACGCCGCGGCTCTGCTGTGGCGCCTGCAACTGCTGGGCACCGATGTCGGCACGCGCTGGTCGGCCTTGGCCGCGGCCTGGGCCGACCCGGTGCGACACGCCGGCCACTACGCCTTCAACGACGTGCACGCGCTGATGGCCTTGCTGGGCAGCGGCGACGCGGTACGCGCCGAGCAACTGCTGGTCGCGGCCGGCGAACGCGCCACGCAGGAACACGCCGAAGGTTCGCACGACCACCCGTCCCACAACCCGCCCGACAACCGCGCGATGGCCGCTGAAGTCGGCCTGCCGATGATGCTGGCGCTGCTCGACTTTTCGCTCGGCCGCATGCGCCAGTGCATAGCCCGGCTGCTGCCGCTGCGCACGGTGGCGCATCGTTTTGGCGGCAGCCATGCGCAGCGCGATCTGATCGACCAGACGCTGCTCGGCGCCGCCGCGGGCGGGCGCGACCGCGGCGTGGGCCGCGCCTTGCTCAACGAGCGGCGCCTGGCCAAACCGAGCACCCCCCTCACCGAACACTGGCTGCGGCGCATGAGCGCCGGTGCCGCGCCCTGAACCTGGACCGACCCCGCCCCATGCCCCGACTCGAATTTCTCCGCCCCGCGCTCTTTGGTGTCTTCGCACTTGGGCTTTCCGCCTGCGCGCCGCTTGCGCCTGTCGTCACGACAGACCTGCCGCCGCCCGCGGTGGCCGCGCCACCAGCACCCACCACGCCATCGGCTGCACCATCGGCCACGCCACTGCCCAGGCCCGCAGCCGCGCCCTCCACCACGACTGCCCCCACCACCACGGCCGCGCCCGTGGCCCAGCCCGCGCCGCAGAGCACGGCCTGCCCAGGCGGCGTTCCTGCCGCCACGCGCTGCCTCGCCGGGCGCGACACAGCGGGCGCCTTCGTGCTGATCGCGATTCCGGCCGACTGGAACGGCCACCTCGTACTGCACGCCCACGGCGGGCCGCTGCTGGGCGAGCCGCGCGCCGAGCGCACCGCGGAAGACTTGCAACGTTGGGCCGTGATGGTGCGCGCCGGCTACGCCTGGGCCGGCACCAGCTTCGCCCAAGGCGGCGTGGCGGTGCGCGCGGCGGCGCAAGACATGGAACGCCTGCGCCAGCTCTTCGTGCAGCATGTCGGCGCACCGAAACGCACGCTGCTGCACGGCCAGTCATGGGGCGCGAGTGTCGCGGCCAAGGCGGCGGAAATGTTCAATCGCGCACCTGCCGGCGCCCTATGACGCCGTGCTGCTCACCAGCGGCGTGCTCGGCGGTGGCACGCGCTCCTATGACTTTCGCCTGGACCTGCGCGTCATCTACCAGTGGCTCTGCGCGAACCACCCGCGGCCCGATGAGCCCCCCTACCCGCTGTGGATGGGGCTGCCCGCGGATTCCACGATGACACCCGGGCAACTCGCCGCGCGTGCCGACGAATGCCTGGGCCTGCGCATCGGCGCGGCCCAGCGCACGCCCGAGCAGGCACGCAAGTTGAAGACGATCGTCGATGTGCTGAAGATCCCCGAGCGCTCGGTGCAGACCCATCTGAACTGGGCAACGTTCCACTTCCGAGACGTCGCCCAGCGCAGCGCCGCAGCGCCCGTGTTCGGCAATCGCGGCGCGCGGTATCGCGGCTCGGACAACGACTCCGCGCTGAACGCCGCCGTGCAACGCTACACCGCCGACCCGGTTGCGGTGCAGCGCTTCGCCCAAGACACCGACCTCACCGGCCGCATCGGCGTACCGGTGCTCACGGTGCACGCGATTCATGACCCGATCGCCTTCGTTGAACTCGAAGCGACATTCAAGACGACGATGCAAGGCGCGGCGCGTGGCCAGTGGCTGGTGCAGACCTTCACCGACGACACCGAACACAGCTACCTCGCCGACCCGGTCTACCCCGCCCTGCTCGAGGCGCTGCTCGAATGGGCCGAGCAAGGCAGGAAGCCGACGCCAACCGACGTGGCGGCGCGCTGCCAGGCGCTTGAAGCGCGCTACGGGCCAGGCTGCAAATTTCGCGTCGACTATGAACCCGCGCCGCTGGAGACGCGCGTGGCGCCGAGGCTGCGGCCCTGAACGCCTGACGCGCGCGTGCCTCGGGCGTGCCCGGACGTCGGTCGCCGGTGACGCTCAGCCGTCGGCGTTGAGGCCGTGCCGGCGGCTCTTTTCCCACAGTGTCTTGCGCGAAATGCCCAGCGCCGCGGCCGCCGCACTGACGCGCCCGTCGTGGCGTTGCAGCACCTCGCGCAGATAGCTGCTCTCGGCGTCGGCCAGAAAGGCCTCGAGCGTCGGCAAGGGTTCGGTCGGTGGCGGTTTGCGCTCACGCTCGTCGAAGAGGTCGGCGGCTCCGAGCTGGCGCTGTGCCACCACGACGCAAGCGCGCTCGATGCGGTTCTCCAGCTCGCGAACGTTGCCGGGCCAATCGTGCGCCAGCAGCGCCGCGCGGGCACCGGCCGAGAGCACGTGGGCGGGCTCGCCGAGCCTGTGTGCCTGCGCCTCGAGAAAGCTCTGCGCGAGCCACTCGACGTCCGCCGGGCGAGCGCGCAGCGGCGGTACGTTGAGGTGCACCACATGGATGCGGTAGTACAGGTCTTCGCGAAAGCGCCCCTGCGCGACCCAGGCCCGCAGGTCGCGGTGCGTCGCGCAGACCTGTACTACCGCATCCATGTGGTGCACCTCAACGTACCGCCGCTGCGCGCTCGCCCGGCGGACGTCGAGTGGCTCGCGCAGAGCTTTCTC
>JANOLJ010000230.1:0-4354 GCA_031419715.1 Burkholderiales bacterium
TGGCGGATCTGGTCATCACACCGGACATTCGTACCTCCGCGCAGTTGGGCCTGGCAAGCCGTAGCTGGTTGATTGAAACTGGGGAAACAGCGGCACAGTCCCGGCTCCCGGAAATTCGCCGGCTCTTCGCCGACTCCTGAATGCAAACCGGTTGAACGTGGCAGCCGCCGTTTCGAATGGGTCTCGACGATCGACTCGGCGATTGGCGCAGCTTGTTGGTGCCTGCGCAGGCGCTGGGCGGGCGCTCTGTTGGCGGCTTAGTCCTACATCTGCAGTCGTGCCCTTGGCCTAAATTCCAAAGCTGCACCTTCATCAAGGAGAACATCAATGAACCGGAAGCCCCTTCAATCCCTTAAGCATCTGTCCTTTGCGGCGCTGGCGGCGCTTTGCATCGTCTCGGGTTCTGCACAGGCGCAGACCGCTAAGCCCATGGCGCCGTCCGCAAGCATGCCTTCGCACATGCAAAAAGGTGCGGCCGGGTCACACGATATGAAATCGTCCATGATGATGGGCATGGACGGCATGCAGAAAATGCAGATGTCGGGCGACACCGACAAAGACTTCGCGATGATGATGAAAATGCATCACCAGCAAGCCCTGACGATGGCCGAAATGGAGCTTGCGCAAGGCAAGTCGTCGGAAATGAAGGCGATGGCGAAGAGAATTATCGTGGCCCAGAAGAAAGAGATTGCGCAGTTCGATCAGTGGCTCGCCAAACAGAAGTGAGCGACAGGCGAGCCTCTGCGAGCGCTCGTCAATGTGCAGCAACGACGGCCAACTTCCCGTCGTTAAGACTCAGCTCGCGGTCCGCTTGGACCCGGCATCCACTCGTCTTGGGAAACACAGCGTAAAGCGCGTCCCGGTGGGTCCATCGCTGTGCAACCGCACCGTACCTGCGTGCAGCGCCATGATTGCCCTCACGAGGGCCAGTCCGAGGCCACTTCCGCCGGAGTCGCGGGCTCGCGAGCCGTCGATGCGGTAGAAACGATCGAATAGCCTGGCCTGGTGCTCGGGCGGAATCGGCGGGCCGTCGTTGACCACGTCGATGCACGCGCTGTCACCTTCCACATACGCTGCCACGCGCACGGTCGAGCCGGGTGTGCCGTGGCGCAGCGCGTTGGATACCAGGTTGGTGATGGCGCGCCTTACTTGCTGGCGATCGGCGTTCACGACCGCATGGCCCGACACGTCGATCTTCATGTCCCTCTCGTGCGCAAGCAACTCCAAAAACTCCGCCAACTGGCTTGCTTCGTCGGTCAGTTCCAACTCGGCGCAATCGAGCGAGGCCCTGGCGTCATCCGCGCGCGCGAGGAAAAGCATGTCCGACACAAGACGTGACAAGCGTTGAAGTTCCTCGACATTTCCCTCGAGAACATCCACCAACTCCTCGTTGCTGCGCGGCTGCGACAGGGCCACTTGGGTTTGTCCCAGCAACGTCGCCAGCGGGGTGCGCAATTCATGTGCGAGGTCGCTCGAGAATTCCGACAGGCGCCGAACCCCTTCGTCGAGCCGGTCGAGCATCGCATTGAAGGCGGCGCCGAGGCTTTGCAACTCCCTGGGCAAAGCCGTGGCGTCGATGCGCGTGGACAGATCGTGGGCCGAGATGTGAGCCGCCGCGCTGCTCAACCGGTTCAGCGGCCGCAGGCCCAACTTTACGAACACGAGGGCGCAGACGCCAACAAGGGCCAGCACGAACGGTGCCGCGCTAACCGACGTGATGAGCAGGTGGGCGAGCAAGCGCCGATCCTCGCTGCGGTCGGCAGTCAGCACGACCTCGTAGGGGTCGCCGTTTCGGGTCTTGGCCGCCGTCGCCAATGAGAGCATCGGGCGCTCGCCAGTTCGCGATTGCCAATCCAGGAACGCATCCGATCCCCACGTATCCCGCTTGAAGCGCAACTGCGACTCGCGCGCTTGCGGGCTGAACTCCAACCACGGCTCGCTGGCGCCCGGCCTTGCGACCATCAAATGGAGCTCGGAATGGCCGGAGATAAGCTCGACGAAGTGCGGTGCGTTTGCGCGCAGCGCCTTACCGTCGACGAGGCCGCCGACCAACGTTCGAGCATGCTCCGCCTTGTCTCGAAGCACCGCACGTTGCTTGCTGTCGAGTTCGGAGGCGAGCGTCATGTACGAGAACGTCAGCACCGCCGCAGCCTGCAGCAAGCCCAGAGTACCAACCCAGATCGCCAACCGCAGCGACAGGCTTGCAAGCCTCATGTGCGTTGCTCCAGCACGTAGCCCACGCCGCGGACCGTATGGATCAGCTTGACGGGAAACGGATCGTCGATCTTGGCCCGCAAGCGCCGTACGGCCACTTCGATCACATTGGTGTCCGAATCGAAATTGATGTCCCAGACCATGGAAGCAATCTGCGTTCGCGACAGAACCTCGCCAGCTTTGCGAACAAACAGGGACAGCAGCGCAAACTCCTTGGCCGACAGGTCGATGCGCTGTCCCGACCGCGTGGCGCGATGTTTCACCGCGTCGATTTCCAGATCGCCGATGCGCAGCACGTCGTTGCCCTGGACCGTATGCCCCCGCTTGAGCAAAGCGCGAACCCGGGCCAGCAGTTCTGGGAACTGAAATGGCTTGACGAGGTAGTCGTCGGCCCCGAGGTCGAAGCCCTTCACTTTGTCGTCCGTGCGGCCGCGGGCTGTCAGCATCAGAACCGGCGTCTGCCTGGAACTGCGCAGCGCGGACAACACGGCAAAGCCATCTATGCCGGGCAGCATCACGTCCAGCACGATCAGATCATGATCGCCATTGACCGCTGCATGCAGCCCGTCAGTGCCATTGGCCGCCACTTCCACGGCGTACCCGCTCTCGGTCAACCCTTGTCGCAGGTACGTGGCAGCGCTTGGTTCGTCTTCGATGACCAGGATCTTCATGGGACCGTATTGGGCCACGGCAGGCGGGGGACAAACTGTGAATCCTCGACCCCCGCCGAGTGTCCAGCGGATTGCCCCCGCCTGAGTTCACCGCCTTGCAGGGTCGGCGCGCCATGCCCGCAAGTCCTCCTGGACTTGCCGCCGCGTCATGTTGGAGACAGCGCCCTGCGGCCCCACATATTCCCAACCGGGGTCGCCGTTGACTTCTCGGTATCCGTTGGCGGTCACAGGGTTGGCACGCCATTCCCTCGCTTCCTGCATCACTTGGTCTCGTGTCTTGCTGGATTGCAACGTGCCACGGCGCGGCATTTGTGACATCGCCTCCCCGCCGGTGGTTGCGAGTTCGCCCGACCGCAGGGCAGTCTGCACCTCCCTCCTGACTTGTTCCCGAGTGACGGTACTCGGCCCGAAGTGCCATCGACCGCCCTCTTCGGTGTTGTTGGGGACAAAGCCGTGGCCGGCAAACGCCTGCGACGTGGTGGCGATGGCGACGGCGGCAAAGAGAACCGCGGCGTGTGTTCGATTCGACATGAGAACCTCCTGGGCAGTGATGGCGACGGACCAACACGTCGCATCGCCACTCTAGGAATACGCCCTGATCTTCGCGCTGACCGTTGCATTACGCTTCTGCAACAAAGCCCGGGCGGACAGGTGCCCGCCCGGTCCGCTTCGCGCCTTAAAACCGGTGCGAAACGCCCATTTCGAAGCCGCTCGAGGTCTGCCCCCCAGCATGCCGGTCAGCGCCGGATTGTTGGGAAATCCACCGACGACTGCCCTGGCGGCCCCATCGTTCGTAATGCGTGACGCCGTGCCGTGCAGCGCCGTTCGCTTGGACAGGTTGAGGACGTAGCCCAGCGCCATCAGCCGGCTGTCGTCGCCATTGGCAAACCCGGATCCCGCAGCACCGCCCGACCGATCGTTGACGATGTACGACGCACGGATTTCGCTTTGTCCAAAGGTCGTTATGGCGCCGATGAGCATGGTCCTCTGCTTGATGACGCCGAACTTCGCCATGTGGTACAGGCCCATCGCTTTGACGCTGCCGAACTTGTACGAGGCGCCGATGTTGGACTGGTCGAAGTCGCTGGCAAAGGCGGTCTCGGTTCTTCCGTAGGCGATCGCCGCGTCGAAGGGGCGTAAGTGCGCCCCCCATGCATGCGCTCCCCGGGTTGACTTGCGGCATCGCGTTTGACGCTGACCACAGCGGCGCGCAGATTTCAAAACCGTAGTCAAGCGCTCACCTGACAGTCAAGAGCGGTGTCTAGCGTGGCCCTGCGACCGATCAACGGGTGCGGCGCGAACCGGTCGCGCTGGATCTGGCTGCCGATGTCACATGCCGAACACAGGTGAGGAAGAAATCCATGCGCAGACAGGAAATCCAGTTGCTCGCCGCTGCTCGGCAGGGCGATGTGGCCGCTCGATGCGAAGTGGGCCGGCGTTACCTGACGGGTTCCGATGGCTTTCGACGC
>JANOLJ010000231.1:0-25251 GCA_031419715.1 Burkholderiales bacterium
CTCGCAAACGACCCGCACCTGAAGCTCAGCGCGCCGGCGCTCTGGTACTTCGCGCGCATCGAAGCGCCGGGCCTGCGCGTTGCGGGCGCGACGATGCCAGGCCTGCCGGCGGTGGTGCTCGGCCAGAACGAACACATCGCCTGGGGGTTCACGAACACAGCACCGGACGTGCAGGACTTGTACATCGAGCGCATCAATCCCGATGACCCGTCAACCTATCAAGCGCCTCAAGGCTGGGTACGCTTCGAGACCTTCAATGAAACGATCAAAGTGAAGGGGCAGGCGGACGAAGCGTTGACCGTTCGCGCCACGCGCCATGGGCCGGTGATCTCCGACGCGGGCATCGCGGAGGGGCTGACCGGCCGCAAAGACAAACAAAGCTATGCGCTGACCATGCGCTGGACGGCGCTTGACGCCGACCCAGGAACGATGGAGGCGTCATTGGCGCTGAACCGTGCGACCTCGGTGGCGCAGTTCATCCAGGCTTTGGCGCCTTATGTCGCGCCGATGCAGAACATGGTCGTGGCGGATCGCGAAGGCCGCATCGGCGTGGTCTCGGCGGGTCGTGTGCCGCTGCGCAAGGCAACGAATGACTTGAAAGGCCAGGTGCCAGCACCCGGTTGGGACGCACGCTACGACTGGGACGGCTTTCTCGATGCGGCGTTGACCCCGCGCGAGGTTGATCCGCCGCGCGGCTGGATCGCTACCGCGAATCAGCGCATCCACGCCGCCGACTACCCGCACTACATCACCAATGAATGGGCCGTGCCGTACCGGCAGCAGCGCATCGAACAATTGCTCGCCGCGAAACCGCGCCACAGCCTGGAAAGCCTGCGCGAGATTCAATCCGATGTGCTGTCGCTCGCGACGCAGCGACTCTTGCCGTACCTGCGCCGGGCGGAATCAAAACACGAGTTGGCCGCGGCAGCGATGCAGCAGTTCAGCGCGTTCGACGGCACGATGCGCGCCGACGCGGCGGCGCCGTTGATCTTCTGGGCCTGGGCACGGCAATTGACGATTGCCGTGTTCGGCGACGACGTCGGCCCCGTGTTTCTGGAACGCACGCTGGAGAACCGTGGCTTTCGCGATGCGCTTGAGCTGGTGCTGGAAGGCAACAGCGCACACTGGTGTGACCAGCAGGGCACGCCGGCAGTGGAAACCTGTGCCGAGCAAAGCAACGCGGCGTTCACCCGCGCGCTCGACGAATTGAGCAGCAAGCACGGCTCGGATGTGGCGAAGTGGCGGTGGGGGGCGGCGCATGTGGCGCGCAGCGAACATCGCCCGTTCAGCCAAGTGGGTTTGCTGGCGAGATGGTTTGAGTTGCGCACGCCGGTGGGGGGTGATACGTTTACCGTCAATGTGTCGCGCGTCGCGATGAAGCCGCTCGCCAGGACGGGCGAGCTCTACCTCGATGAACATGGCCCGTCGCTGCGTGCCCTGTATGACCTGGGCGATCCGACCAAGTCTCGCGTGATGCATTCGACCGGCCAGTCGGGGCTTGCGTTCTCGCCGCTGTTTCGCAACTTTGTCGAACCCTGGGCGCGCGTGGAATCGGTGCCGCTGTGGAACGACGCGGTGCAGCACAGCTTGACGCTGTCGCCGAAGCGCTGAGTCTCGCGCGCGCAAAGGGCCGCAGTGGCTTTGCGGCTGGCGAAGGGCCGATTCGTCTCGCATCGGCGCGGCCTGCAAGGTTGAGCCCGCGCGCACCGGCGCGAAGGGGCTTTGCGCTCCCTACATCAGCATGTTGTTGCGGATCAGCCCGACGGCCAGACCTTCGAGTTCGAACTCCTGGTCGGGCGTGACGAGCAGCGTTTTGAAGTCCGGGTTCTCGGGAATGAGCTCGATGCCGATGCGCGTTTTGCGAAAACGCTTCACGGTGACTTCATCGTCCAGGCGGGCGACGACGATCTGGCCGTTCTTCGCTTCCTTGGTTTTTTGCACGGCGAGCAAGTCGCCGTCGATGATGCCGGCGTCGCGCATGCTCATGCCGCGCACCTTGAGCAGGTAGTCGGGGCGGCGCGCGAACATGCCTGCCTCCACCTGGTAGCTCAGCTCGACGTGCTCGATCGCGAGCATCGGCTGGCCAGCGGCGACGCGGCCCACCAGTGGCAACGACAGCTGCGCCAGCCCAGGCAGGGCCAGGCTGAGCTGCTTGCTGCGCAGCTCATTGAGCTTGCGCAATGTGTCAGACTTCAAACGAATCCCGCGCGAGGTGCCGCCCACGAGTTCGATCACACCTTTGCGTGCCAGCGCCTGCAAGTGCTCTTCGGCGGCGTTCGCTGACTTGAAGCCAAGCGTGGTGGCGATTTCAGCGCGTGTGGGTGGTGCGCCAGTGCGCTCGATCGCGCTTTGCACGAGGCCGAGGATTTGTTGCTGGCGGTCGGTGAGTTTGGGTGTTTCGATCACGGCGGCCTCGATCTGAACTTATATCCAGTAGCTGTAGTTTCATCCAGTTCAAAGAAAAATGCAAACAAAGAATCAAGAGCCTGCGCCCATCGTGGTGATCCTCGGCACTGGCGGAACCATTGCGGGAACGTCGGACGATTCCAGCGACAACGTGCGCTACCGGGCGGCTCAGCTCGGTGTCCAGCACCTCATCGCCTCCGTGCCGGCCCTGGCCGACCAAACGCTGGAGGCCGAGCAGGTGGCGCAAGTCGACAGCAAGGACATGGACTTCGCGATCTGGCTCGCGCTCGCGCGTCGCATCGAATTTCACCTGGCACGCGTGGAAGTTGCGGGTGTCGTGGTGACGCATGGCACGGACACACTGGAAGAGACGGCCTACTTTCTGCAGCGTGTGCTGGCACCGCGCAAGCCGGTCGTGCTGACGGCGGCGATGCGCCCGGCCACGGCGCTGCACCGCGACGGGCCGCAGAACCTGCTCGACGCCGTCTGCGTGGCGCGAATTGATGGAGCGCGCGGCGTGGTCGCGGTGCTCGCGGGCCGCGTGCATTCGGCGTTCGACGTGCGCAAGGTGCACAGCTACCGCGTCGATGCTTTCGACTCGGGCGACGCCGGCGCGCTCGGGTGCATGGAGGAAGGGCGATTCCGCCAATGGCGTGCCTGGCCAGTGGGTGGGGCGATCGGCCTGGAACGTCTGCCGAGCGATCCTGCGTCGTGGCCGGCGGTCGAGATCATCACCAGCCACGCGGGCGCACGCGGCGCGCTCGTGCAGGCCGCGCTGAGCCAGGGAGTCACGGGCATCGTTGTCGCGGGCACAGGCAACGGCCACATGCACCATGCGCTCGAAGCCGCGCTGCGTTCAGCGCAGCAGCAAGGGGTTCGTGTCTGGCGCTGCACACGCTGCCTCGACGGGCCGGTGTTCGCCGAGCCGGATGACCCGTTGCCCTCGGCAGGATCGCTGACGCCGGTGCAGGCGCGCATCGAGATGGTGCTGGCGTTGCTGGCGCCTGGCGACTGACAAGCGGCCAAGCGCCGACCTTCGTCGCTCGCTGCGTGCAGATGTCGAGCAGCGTGGCAGGCAAAGGCGTGGCACGCCACCCAAGGTGCCACAGGGCGCCGCCGTCGTCCTGCAGCCACGACGTCGGCAGGCCGACGCTACCCAGACCGACAGCAAAGAAAGCGAACACACAAACCTCGTCGGTCTTATGCGATTCAAGCCCAATCGGCATCAGTCGACCGCCGCGGTCAACTCGTCGATGCGCGTTCCCAGTTCCAGCCAGCGTCCCTCCAACTGCTCGACTTCCTCTGCCACGGCCTTCAAGCGCTTGCCCGCTTCGGCGATTTTCTCTGGCGCCAGCGTTGAATCAGAGAAACCGATTTCCAGCTTGTCGCGTTCGGCAAACAGCACGCCCAGCCGGTTGTCGATGCGGTTTTGTTCCATGCGCAGCGGTTTCGCGTCGTCGGCGCGTTTCTGGCGCGTGGCGGCGGCGGCCTTGCGCCCGTCGCGTCGACCGCCGGATGGCGCGTATTGCGACGCGGTGGCCGAGGCATCGCGCGCCACTGGCGCCGCCTCGGCGGGCCGGCGTGACGCTTCGCGCGCTTGCTCGCGCGACTGCTCCAGCAACCAGCGCTGGTAGTCGTCCAAGTCGCCGTCGAAGGGCTTGATGGCACCGTCGTGGACCAGCCAGAACTCGTCGCACACCTCGCGCAGCAGCGCGCGGTCGTGGCTGACGAGCATGACGGTGCCTTCGAATTCATTCAGCGCCATGCTCAGCGCCTCGCGTGTCGTCAGGTCGAGGTGGTTCGTCGGCTCGTCCAGCAGCAGCAAGTTCGGGCGCTGCCACACCAGCATCGCGAGCACGAGGCGCGCCTTTTCGCCGCCCGAGAGCGTGCCCACCGCCTGCGTCACCATGTCGCCGACGAAGCGGAACGACCCCAGATAGTCGCGCAGTTCCTGTTCGCGCGCCGCAGGGCCGACATCGCGCGCCAGGCGCACCATGTGCATCAGCGCGCCGTCGTCGAGAGACAGCACGTCGAGCTCCTGCTGCGCGAAGTAGCCGATGCTCAGGCCCTTGCCTTCCGTAACGTGGCCGGCCAGTGGCGGCAGGGTGCGCGCGATCGTCTTGACCAGCGTGGACTTGCCTCGGCCGTTCGCGCCGAGGATGCCGATTCGCTGCCCGGCGAGCACGGAGCGATCAATTCCCTTCACGATCGTCTTCGCGTGGCCAGCGGCGTCGCGGTAGCCGCAGGCCACGCCTTCGAATGCGAGCATGGGATTGGGCAGGCTCGCCGGCTCGCGAAACTCAAACTGGAAGTCGCCACTCGTGAGCACCGGCGCGATGCGCTCCATGCGCGCCAGCGCCTTGACTCGGCTTTGCGCCTGCTTCGCCTTGCTCGCCTTGGCCTTGAAGCGGTCGATGAACTTCTTGAGGTGGGCGATGCGCTCCTGCTGCTTGGCGAAGTTCGCCTGCTGTTGCATCGCGCGTTCGGAGCGCATTTCCTCGAACGCCGTGTAGTTGCCGGTGTAGCGTGTGAGTTGCGCCTCATCGAGATGCAGCGTCGTGCGCGTGATCGCGTCGAGGAATTCGCGGTCGTGGCTGATGACGATCAGCGTTCCGGCGTAGCGCAGCAGCCAGGCCTCCAGCCACACCAGCGCGTCCAGGTCGAGGTGGTTCGTCGGCTCATCCAACAGCATCAGGTCGGCCGGGCACATCAGGGCACGCGCGAGCTGGAGCCGCATGCGCCAGCCGCCGGAAAAGCTGTTCACGGGAGCGTCGAGTTCGCAGCGCTTGAAACCCAGGCCGAGCAGCATGGCCTGCGCCCGGGCGCGCGCGTCGAAGCCGCCGGCTTCGTCGATCGCCTGGTGTGCATGCGCCATCGCTTCGCCGTCGTCGGTGGCCTCGGCGGCCGCGAGTTCGGCCTGGGCCTGCATCAAGCGGCTGTCGCCCTGCAAGACGAATTCAGTGGCGGCGTCACCCGTTTCCGGCATCTCCTGCGCCACTTCGGCCAAGCGCCAGCGCGGCGGCCATTCCACCGAACCCGCGTCGGCGTGCAACCGGCCTGTGAGCAGCGAGAACAGCGAAGACTTGCCGGCGCCGTTGCGCCCGACCAGGCCGACTTGCTCGCCGGGCTGGAGTGTCACGCTGGTGCGATCCAACACGACCTTGACGCCGCGGCGCAATGTCACTTCACGCAACTGGATCATCGCGAGCCCCAGCGCTGCAGGCTGTCTTGCGTGACAAGCAAGACCTGGTCTTGCCCCCCACTGGTTTCGAGCCACGCCACTTCGAGGCGCGGAAACGCGCTTTCGAAATGCGCGCGTTCATGGCCGACTTCGAGCACGAGCACCGCGTCAGCGCTCATGATCCGCGCGGCGTCGCCGACGATGCGCCGGATCAAGTCCATGCCGTCGGCGCCGCCCTGCAGCGCCAGCGCCGGCTCGGCGCGGTACTCGTCAGGCAGCGCAGCCATGCTGGCGCTGTTGACATATGGGGGGTTACACACGATCAGGTCATAAGGGCCGCGCAGCTTGCTGTAAACGTCGGATTGCAGAAGCTGAATGCGTTTGGCCATGCCATGCTTGTCGACGTTGATGCGCGCCACTTCCAGGGCCTGAGGCGAAACATCGGCCGCGTCGACCGCGACGTCCGGATACGCCAACGCGGCGATCACCGCCAAGCAGCCACTGCCGGTGCACAGGTCAAGAACCCGCTGCGTGCTGTCCGACAGCCAGGCGTCGAGCGTGCCATCGCCCTCGGCATCGGCGAGTAGCTCGGCGATGTAGGAGCGCGGCACGAGAACGCGCTCATCGACGAAGAACGGCACGTTTTGCAGCCAGGCCTCGTTCGTCAGGTAGGCGGCGGGCTGGCGCGACTCGATGCGTTTGCCCACCAGCGCCTCGGCCTTGGCGAGTTGTTCGGCCACCAGCGTCTGCTGCGCGTGGGTTTCGAGCGATTCGAGCGGCAGGCCCAGCGCCCAAAGCACGAGCCATGCCGATTCGTCGAACGCATTCGTCGTGCCGTGCCCAAAGCAAACGCCCGCCTGTTTGAGGCGGGCGCTTTGCGCGGTGATGAGGTCGATCAGGGTCATGTCAAAAGCCGCTCAAGGGTGGAGCGGTAGATGTTCTTCAAAGGCTCGATGCTAGCGACTTCCACGTTCTCGTCGATCTTGTGAATGCTCGCGTTCACCGGGCCGAATTCGATGACCTGCAGGCAGATCTTGGCGATGAAGCGCCCGTCGGAGGTGCCGCCGGTGGTGGACAGCTCGGGCGTCAGGCCAGTGTGCTCACGAATCGACTCCGCCAGGGCCTGGCTGAGCGAGCCCGCGGCCGTGAGGAAGGGCTCGCCGCCGAGCGTCCAGGCCAGATCGTGGGGAACGCCGTGGCGCTTCAGCACTTCGAGCACGCGAGTCTTGAGCGAGTGTTCGGTCGATTCGGTGGAGAAGCGGAAGTTGAAATCCACGCCTGCGGTGCCCGGGATCACGTTGCCCGCTCCGGTGCCGGCGTGGATGTTCGAGATCTGAAAGCTCGTCGGCGCAAAGTAGGCGTTGCCACGGTCCCATTCCAGCGCCGCGAGTTCAGTGAGCGCCGGCAGCGCCAGGTGGATCGGGTTCGCTGCCAGGTGCGGATAGGCGATGTGGCCTTGCACACCGTTGACGGTGAGCTTGCCCGACAGCGTGCCGCGCCTGCCGTTCTTGATCATGTCGCCGAGCTGCTTGACGCTTGTTGGTTCGCCGACGATGCAGTAGTCGGGTGCGATGCCTTGTGCTTGCAGCCATTGCACAACTTTGACGCTGCCATCGACGGCGGGCCCTTCTTCATCGCTGGTCAGCAGCAGCGCCAGCGAGCCTGGTGCCTTGGGATGGGCCTGGGCGAACTCCTGCGCCGCCACCACCATCGCGGCGAGCGAGGTCTTCATGTCCGCCGCGCCGCGGCCGAACAGGAAACCACCTCGATGCGTCGGCACGAATGGGTCACTCGTCCAGGATCCAAGTGGCCCCGTCGGCACGACATCGGTGTGCGCCGCCAGCACGAGCAGCGGGCCTTGGCCGCAGCCGCGGCGCAGCGCCCAAAGGTTCTGCACCTGCGCATGCGCCGGGCCGCTCGGCTGATGTACACACTCGAAGCCTGCCGCCAGCAACAGCTCGGCGACCAAAGTCTGGCAGCCGCCATCCTCTGGCGTGACGGAGCGGCGCGCGATGAGTTGTTCGGTGAGTGCCAGCGTGCGCGACATGGGCCTGGGTTTATCGCGCGTCAATAGCTTGTCAGAGGCGCGGAGCGCGTGGTGCGGGACTCGGGCTGAACGTCGAGCGTGATTTCGGTGAAGCTCGGCTCGTCGCTCGTGTCTTCCTTCTTCTCGACCAGGCGCGACGCGGGCGACACGTCGTTATCGAGGCGCCACATCAGATTGGTCGGCGAATCGGCGAACGCCAAGCCTTCGTCGCGGGTAATTTTTCCCTGGCCGATCAAGCGTGCCAGGTCTTTCTCGAAGGTCTGGGAACCTTCGCTGAGCGACTTCTCCATCGCCGTGCGAACGCCCATGAAGTCGCCCTGTTCGATCAGGTCGGATACGAGTTGCGTGTTCAGCATCACCTCTACCGCCGGAATGCGCCCGCCGGAGGCGGAGCGCACCAGGCGCTGCGAGATCACGGCGCGCAGGCCGGCGGCCAAGTCGGCCAGCAGGACGGGCCGCGCTTCGGGCGAGTAGAAGGAAAGAATGCGCCCCATCGCGTGGTAGCTGTTGTTCGCATGCAAGGTGGACAGCACGAGGTGGCCCGACAGCGCGTAGGAAATCGCCGCCGTCATCGTTTCGCGGTCGCGTATCTCGCCGATCATCACGCAGTCGGGCGCCTGGCGCATCGCGTTCTTCAAGCCGGTTTGCAGGGACTGCGTGTCGCGGCCCACTTCGCGCTGGTTGATCACCGACTTCTTGTTCGTGAACAAGAACTCGATCGGGTCTTCGACGGTCAGGATGTGGCCGGCGAGCACCTGGTTGCGCTGCTCAAGCATCGACGCCAACGTCGTGCTCTTGCCCGTGCCGGTGGCGCCCACCATCAGCACCAGGCCGCGCTTTTCCATCACCAGCGACGAAAGAATGTCCGGCAAGTTGAGCGTGTCGAGCGACGGAATTTCGAAGGGAATGCAGCGAAACACCGCGGCAATCGTGCCGCGCTGCTTGAAGGCACTCAGGCGAAAACTGCCCAGGCCCGTCAGGCCGATACCGATGTTGAGGTCGCCCGTTTCCTCAAGGTCTTCAAGCTGGCTCGGCGACAGCAGCTCGGCGAGCAACTGGCGCGGCTGGTTGTGGGTGAGCGGTTGATCGCTCAGCTGAATCACATTGCCGTTGATCTTGATCAGAATCGGCGAGTTCGCCGACAGGTAGACGTCGGATGCACCCTTCTCCGACATCAGGCGCAGCACGCGCTCCATGTTTCCGCCACTCATGACTCGGCCCCCTTGCGATACAACGAAAAACGATTGTCGAGGCTCAGGCTCGACCCTCAGGCGCGCAACAGCTCGTTGATGCTGGTTTTTGCACGGGTTTGGGCGTCGACGCGTTTCACGATCACGGCGCAGTACAGGCTGTACTTGCCGTCCGCGCTCGGCAGGTTGCCGCTCACGACCACCGAGCCCGCCGGAATCCGCCCATAGCTCACCTCGCCGGTGGCGCGGTCATAGATCTTCGTGCTCTGGCCGATATACACGCCCATCGAGATGACGGAGTTCTCTTCGACGATCACGCCCTCCACGACTTCCGAGCGTGCACCGACAAAGCAGTTGTCTTCAATGATCGTCGGGTTCGCCTGCAAAGGCTCAAGCACGCCGCCGATGCCCACGCCTCCCGACAAGTGCACGTTCTTGCCGATCTGGGCGCACGAGCCCACAGTGGCCCAAGTGTCGACCATCGTGCCCTCGTCCACATAGGCGCCGATGTTCACGTAAGAGGGCATCAGCACGACGTTCTTCGCGATGTACGAGCCACGGCGCGCCACGGCGGGGGGCACGACGCGCACGCCGGTTTCACGCATCGCGGTTTCATCGAGGTGCGCGAACTTGGTCGGCACCTTGTCGAAAAAGCCCAAGTCGCCAGCGCGAACCACTCGGTTCTCATTCAGGCGAAAGCTCAGCAAGACTGCCTTCTTCACCCACTGGTTGACGGTCCATTGCCCCACACCCTGCTGCTGCGCCACACGCAGGCGGCCCTTGTTCAAGTCGGCTATCACTTTCTCGACAGCGCTGCGCACTTCGGGTGCGTTGGTCGGTGTGAGATCGGCGCGGCCCTCCCAGGCGATGTCGATGGTGTTCTGCAACGGGTGGGTCATGGTGGATTTCAATCGGATTGAAGAAAAGAGGCGATGCGCCGCGCCACCTCGACGCACTCGTCAAGTTCGGCGACGAGCGCCAGGCGCACCCGGCCGGCGCCCGGATTGACGCCTTGTGATTCACGCGCCAGCAAGCGGCCGGGCAGGACCGCGACATTGTATTGAGCCAGCAGACCGCGCGCAAAGGCCAGGTCATCGCCGTCAGGAACCTGGGCCCAGAGATAGAAGCCGGCATCGGGCAGGGCGACCGGCATGACCCGGGCGAGCAGCGGTGTGACCTGTTCGAACTTCGCGCGATATTTGATGCGGTTCTCGATCACATGCTGCTCGTCGTTCCACGCCGCGATGCTGGCCTGCTGGATCGTCGGGCTCATCGCGCTGCCATGGTAGGTGCGGTACAGCAAAAACTGCCTCAGCAGGTCGGCGTCGCCCGCGACGAAGCCGGACCGCATGCCGGGCACGTTCGAGCGTTTCGACAAGCTCGTCAAGGCCACCAGGTTGCGAAAACCAGTCCTGCCGAGCTGCGTGGCGGCCTGCAACGAACCCAGGGGCGAAGCGTCGCCGAAGTAGATCTCGGAATAACACTCGTCCGAAGCGATGACGAACCCATAGCGGTCGCTCAGATCGAACAGCTGCTTCCACTCGGCCAAGGGCATCACCGCGCCGGTGGGGTTGCCCGGGCTGCACACGTAAATCAATTGTGTCTTGCCCCAGGTCTCGGGCGTGATGCTCGACCAGTCGGCGGCGAAATTGCGAGCTGGGTCGCTGTTGACAAACGCGGTGTCTGCGCCCGCAAGCAACGCCGCGCCTTCGTAGATTTGATAGAACGGGTTCGGGCAGAGGACGCAGGCGCCGGGCCGGCTGGCGTCAATCACGGTCTGGGCGAGGGCGAATAGCGCCTCGCGCGAACCGTTCACCGGCAGAATTTGCGAACCCGGGTCGAGCGCGACGCCGTAGCGGCGCCCCACCCATTGGCCGATGGCCTGCCGCAGTGCCGGCTCGCCCGCCGTGGCGGGGTATTTCGAGAGCCCGCCCAAGTTGGCGCGGATGGCCGCCAATATCAATTCAGGCGTTGCGTGGCGCGGCTCGCCGATGCCCAGGGCGATGGGTGGGTAAGCGGTGCTGGGCGTGATGTCTCGCGTGAGTTCGCGCAGCCTCTCGAAGGGATAGGGGTGCAGGCGGGCGAGAAGGGGATTCATCGGCGAGATTATCCGTGGCCGGGGTGCTGCCTCCGGCCACGCCGCCAGCGCAACGCCGCGTGCAGAAAATTACACGATGGCATGGCGTGGGCTTCAACTTGGGTACAGAATTGCCGCTACTCGAACTTCATGAGCTCCAACGCTGCACGGCGATGCTGAAGGTCAAGAACAAACCAATGCCGGTGAAGAAGATCATCTGGCGCATGTCGGGCAACGCACCGCTGGGTGAATACCTGACCGGCGACGAGGCAAACGTCGCGGTGGCTGCATCGGCTTCCAGGGAATCGAGCTGGCGTCTGTCATCGGTGGAGTTGCGCGACGGCTTGCTGGTGAGCGAACAACCGATGGATACTCTTCCCGGCGAGCTGCTGGACGAATTTTTCAAGCGGTGACAGCCTCAGCCGGACGGGCCAGCGCGAAGGAGCGTTGCGTATGCCCCCGGTGAGTCATGTGCTCGTCGTCAGTGCCGACGATACGCTGCGTGAGCGCGTCGTCGAGGGCCTGAACGCCGCTGCGGCCCGGCTCGACAATCCGCTGGGCGTTTTGGCGATCGGCGCAACCACGGGCGAGGCCGCGCAAGCCGCAGTGCTCGCCGACGGCGACATCCAGATCGTGCTCGTCGACCATGGCGATCACCGCGCGCCGGAACCCAGCCCTAGCGCACCCAAGGCGCCGAACCGCGCCGCGGTGCTGACGTTGCAGCGCATCATCGAGCTGCGCCCCGAGTTGTCGCTTTACATGATGCTGGAGGACGACGACACCAAGCTGCTCGTCGAATCCTTGGCCAGCGACGCCGTCGATGGCTACTTTTATCGCGACGAGGAAGACCTCAGCGGCTGGTTTCGCATCCTCGCCGCCGAAGTGGCACAAAAGTCGGACACGCCGTTCTACGACAAGCTGCGCGAGTATGTGGCGCTGGCCAAGGATAGTTGGCACACGCCCGGGCACGGCGGCGGCGATTCCTTCAAGGGCAGCAGTTGGGTCGGCGATTTTTATGATTTCGTCGGCGAGGAAATGCTGCGCGCCGACCTGTCGGTGTCAGTGCCGATGTTGGATTCTCTGCTGCACCCCACCGGCGTGATCGCGCACAGCCAGCGGCTTGCCGCCAAGGCCTTCGGCGCGCGCGCCACGTTCTTTGCGACGAACGGTACGTCGACGTCGAACAAGGTGATCTTCCAGACGCTGCTGACGCCGGGCGCGAAATTGCTGCTCGATCGCAACTGCCACAAGTCGGTGCATCACGGTGTCATTCTGTCCGGCGCCCGGCCGATCTATCTGGATTCTTCGGTGAACCAGCAGTTCGGCATCTTCGGGCCGGTGCCGCGTGCGACGCTGTTCGCTGCCATCGAAGCGCACGCCGATGCGCGAGTTTTGATCCTCACGTCGTGCACCTACGATGGGCTGCGCTACGACCTGCGGCCCATCATCGATGCCGCGCACGCCAAGGGCATCAAGGTGGTGGTTGACGAAGCCTGGTACGGCCACGCCCGGTTCCACCCCGAACTGCGCCCGACCGCGCTGGAGTGCGGCGCCGACTATGTGACGCAGAGTACGCACAAGGTGCTGTCGGCGTTCTCGCAGGCGAGCATGATCCACGTCAACGACGCCGCGTTCGACGAGCACCTGTTCCGCGAGAACTTCAACATGCACGCCTCGACGAGCCCGCAGTACAACCTGATCGCGAGTCTGGACGTGGCGCGCAAGCAGGCCGTGATGGAGGGCTACCGGCTGCTCGATCGCTCGCTCAAGTTCGCCCGCGAACTGCGCGAGAAGATCAACTCGACGGAGGCGTTTCGCGTACTCGAACTCGAAGACCTGCTGTCGCCTGAACTGCGCGATGACGGCATCCGTCTGGACCCGACGAAGCTGACGATCGACATCTCGGCCAGCGGCTTCTCGGCCGACGAACTGCGCGATGCATTGATCGAGCGCTTCAACATCCAGGTCGAGAAGAACACGCACAACACGCTGACGCTGTTGCTGACGATAGGCACGACGCGCAGCAAGGTGTCGCGCCTGTTCGACGCGATGCTGCGCCTGGCCAAGGAGCGCCGGGCGCCGCGCACCTATGCGCGGATTCCCCAGGCGCCGAGCTTCTCGCAACTCGCCTGTCTGCCGCGCGACGCCTTCTATGAGGCCGGCGAACGCGTGGCCTTGCTCGGCGAGGATGGCCAGCCCAATGTTCAATTGATCGGGCGCGTCTGTTGCGATCAGATCGTTCCCTATCCGCCGGGCATTCCGGCGCTCGTGCCGGGCCAGATCATCGACGCCGCTGTCATCACCTTTCTCGCCCGCTTGCTGCAAACCCAGAAGTCGATCGACCTGCACGGCTTGGCGGGAGGCGACGGCGAGTGGCAGTTGCGTGTGCTGACGCCACGCGAAATGGAACTGGTGACCGAACGCGCGCGGCACTGAACGCTGGCCACGCGCGCGGCCAGCGTCAAGGTCAGTCGCAGTCTTTATCGCCTTCGTGGTCTTCGTGGTCTTCGCGCACCAGGCATGCGGCGTGATTGCCCTTGCTGAGCAAGCGATGCAGCGCTCGCGCGGCCACAGCGGTGTCAGGAAAGTCGGAGAACACGCCGTCGATGCCCAGCGCGTAGAACTGCAGGTACTCCTGGATCGGGTTGCCGCCGTAGTCGCTCGCCAGCCTGCGCTGTTCGTTGCGGAACGTCCAGGTGTGGACGAGCAGACCTTCGCGGTGCGCCCGGGCGATCAGGTCGGTGGCGGGCAGCAGCTTGCGAGCCGCGTCCCCCGGCCCGCTGCCCGGCGGCGTGGTGACGACCGTGCTCACGATGTAGCGTTTCCAGGGGCCGATGCCGTCGGCATACGTGGCGATCTCCTTCAACCCGGCGTCGGTCGCGAAGTAGCCGAAAGTGCGTGCCTTCAGTACCGGATTGTTCGACACGGTCCAGTCGTAGGGGCGGTCGAAGGGTGCGACGAAGGCGAGCGTGCCGTCGGCGTTCACGTCGTCAGCGTCGACGAGCTGCACCAGCTTGACGCGCGTCATCTTGCGCAGCGCTTGCAGATTGCTTTGTTCGAACGATTGGATGAAGACTGGCGCTTCGCGGTAGTTCCAGCCGTGACGGGTCAGCACATTGATCAGGCGCTGTTCGAGTGCCAGACCGAGGTTCTTGTGCAACGTCGGATGTTTGGTCTCCGGGTAGACGCCGATCGTGCGCCCGGTCTTCTTGCTCGCGCGCTTGGCAAGCTTGACAACTTCATCGAAGGTTGGAATTTCGAACTTGCCGTTGAACTGCTGGGGCCGCTCGCCGAAGGCTTGAACGGCACGCAGCGTCTTGATTTCCGCAAGCGTGAAATCGAAGGCGAACCAGCCGTTTTCAGCCGCACCGTCAACCATCACGCCAGTGCGGCGCCGCGACGCGAATTCGGCGCGTGTGGCGACGTCCGTCGTGTTGGTGATGTTGGGTTCATGGCGCGCGATCAGGTGGCCGTCTTTGGTGGCCACGAGGTCGGGCTCGATGAAGTCGGCCCCGAGTTCGATCGCCAGCGCATAACTCTCCAGCGTGTGCTCGGGCAGGTAGCCGCTCGCGCCGCGGTGGCCGATCACCAGTGGCGCCTTGGGCCGGTCGGCATCGTGGCCGTGGTGGCGTCGATCCGCTTTGGCGGCGCCGGTGATGGCAGCCAGGGCCAGGGCAAGGGCGAGCGTGGCGGCGCCCGCAAGTGTGGTTCGCATAAAACGTCTCCGTATGTTGGGTGCAATGGGTGACGCTAGCGTGGGTGTGTGACGGCATTCTGACAAGCGCACCACGACGCGCGGTGCGAGGTCACCACCGCACCGTCGCGCCATCCTACTGCCGGCGGTGGCGCGAGGCGTCCCGGGGCTTACCCGATGCGAGGGTAAGCGATGCCCGCCTTGAATTCAGGCCGCGCCGCGAGCCGCGCCGGGTTGCGCGCCGAGCAGCGCGGGCCCGGGCTTCCAGCCCTTCTTGCGGTGCTCGACGACGACGTTCGTCGCGATGCCGCCGCGCATGTTCCAGCGCGCCGTGATGCGCACGAAGCGCGGGTTCGTCGCACTCACGATGTCGTCGAGGATGTCGTTCGTCACCTTCTCGTGGAACGCGCCGACGTTGCGGTAGCTCCAGAAGTACAGCTTCAGGCTCTTCAGCTCGACGCAGGTCTTGTCGGCGATCATCTCGATGCGGAACTGCGCAAAATCCGGTTGCCCGGTGAGCGGGCAATTGCAGGTGAACTCCGGCACCTCGAATTCGATGACGTAGTCGCGCTTCGGCGCGGGGTTGGGGAACACCTGCAACTCTTTGGAGGGTTGCGTCGGCGGCACGGCAGGGGCGGGGCGCTGGGTGGCGCCACGGCGCGCGGAGAGGGTCTTGGGCATGGGGGAACGGCAGGGGGAGACCGCAAGGGAAACGGTAGGGGAAGGGGCAGGGGAAACGGCAGGGGAAACGGCAGGTAGAGGGCGGCCGCACGAGGCTGCCGAGAGGGCGCGATGGTATCATCGCCGTCGCTCTGAAAGGCGCGCAAAGACGCCCGCATCGGAGACCTCATTTCCCCATTGAATCAAGCACATAGACGCTCACTGCGCGTCCGGCCTTGGCCCGTTGTGGCGATGGTTTTGCACTCTCCCGATTCCCATGCGCCTGAACTCCATCAAACTGTCCGGCTTCAAGTCGTTCGCCGAGCCGACGCAATTGCAGTTGCCGGGGCGCCTGGTGGGTGTCGTAGGCCCCAACGGCTGCGGCAAGTCCAATGTGATGGACGCTGTGCGCTGGGTGCTCGGCGAATCGAAGGCGAGCGAGTTGCGCGGCGAGTCGATGCAGGACGTGATTTTCAACGGCTCGGGGTTGCGCAAACCGGCGAGTCGCGCGAGCGTTGAGCTGGTGTTCAACAACGAAGACGCGCGTGCCGGCGGGCAATGGAACAAGTTTGCCGAGATCGCCGTCAAGCGTGTGCTCACGCGCGACGGCACGAGCAGCTACTACATCAATGCCCAGCCGGTGCGACGCCGCGATGTGCAAGACGTTTTTCTCGGCACGGGCCTGGGGCCACGCGCCTACGCCATCATCGGCCAAGGCACGATCAGCCGCATCATCGAAAGCAAGCCCGAAGAATTGCGCTTGTTCCTCGAAGAAGCCGCGGGCGTGTCCAAGTACAAAGAGCGGCGCCGCGAGACCGAGAACCGGCTGAAGGACACGCGCGACAACCTGACGCGCGTGGAAGACATCCTGCGCGAATTGAGCAGCAATCTCGAGCGGCTCGAATCGCAGGCCGAAGTGGCGAGCCGCTACCGTGCGCTACAGGTGCGCGGCGAACTGAAGTTGCACCAGCTTTGGTTCCTCAAACACCGGGACGCCGCGAAGGAGCAAGAGCGCCTGACCAAGGCGGTGGCCGAGGCACTCAATGCCCTGGAAGAGCGCATGGCCGAGCTGCGCCACGGCGAGGTGCAGCTTGAGACGATACGCCAGGCGCACTACCAAGCGAACGACGCGTTGCATGCCTCGCAAGGCGAGCTGGCACAGGCCGCGTTGGAAGTGAGCCGCCTTGAGGAGCGCATTCGTTTCGTCATTGAGGGCCGGCAACGCCTGGAGCAGCGTCGCACCGAACTTGCCGAGCAACTGCGGCAATGGGAGCAGCGCCGCGCCGAGGCGCAAGCCGAGCAGGCCCAGGTGGCGGCGCAGATCGTCGCGGCTGACGAACAGTGCGAGGCCCTGGTCGCTCGCGTCAGTGAACAGGGCGATCTGCTCCCCGGCCTGGAAGACGCGGTGGCGGCGGCACAGGCCGCCACCAGCGAGCAGCGCACGGTAGTGGGCGGCGTGCAGCAACAGATTCAAGTGCTCGCCGAGCAGACGCGACACATCGAAGAACAGCAGCGCGGCGCGCGCCAGCGCCGCGAGCGTCTGGCGGCGGAGTCCACCCAGCTCAGCGCACCCGATGTGCAGCGCGTGACGGAACTCCAGGCGCAGGCCGGCGCGGCCAGGCAGGCCCAAAATGCCGCCGAGTCGAGTTTGGCCGTGCTCAATGAAAGCGTTCCGCGCCTGGACCTGGAACGCCGCGAGTCGCAAGAACAGGTGAACGTCGAAGGTCGCAAACACACGGAGCTGAGCGCTCGCCTGGACGCACTGCGCGCGTTGCAGTTGCGCGTGCAAACCGAGGGAAAACTCAAGCCTTGGCTGGCACGCCATGGCTTGGAATCCTTGCAGGGTCTGTGGACCCGAATTCAGATCGACGCGGGGTGGGAAACGGCGCTTGAGTCGGTGCTGCGCGAACGCTTGAACGCACTCGAAGTCGGGCGCATCGAGACGGTTCGTGCGTTCGCCAGCGATGCGCCGCCCGCCAAGCTGGCGTTCTACACGCTGCCGCTGGCGGCGATCCGCAACACGCACCAGACGCTGCCGCGCTTGTCTGACTTGCTCAAGCTCGGTGACGCCGGCTTGCAGGCCTTGCTCAACGATTGGCTTGAAGGCGTGTACACGGCATCGAGCGTTGATGATGCGCTGGCCGCGCGCGCCCAACTGACGCATGGCGAAGTCATCATGACGCGCGAAGGCCACGCGGTGAGCCAGTTCGCAGTGAGTTTTTATGCGCCCGACGCCGAAAACGCCGGCATGCTGGCGCGCGCCCAGGAAATCCAGAATCTCGAACGCCAAGTGCGCGCTCAGGGGCTGATCTGCGAGCAGGTGCGTGCGGCTCATGTGCGCGCCGAAGCGGGCTACACCGAGGCCGCGCAACGCCTGGAGAGCTTGCGGCGCGAGGCGGCACAGGCCCAGACGAGCGCGCACCAATTGCAGGTGGAGTGGCTGCGCCTGTCGCAGTTGACCGAACAAACGAATGCGCGGCGCGCCCAGCTCGCCGCCGAACTCGCCGAGATCGACGCGCAAAGCGAAGAGCTGAGCGAACGCCGTGCGGTCGGCGAGGCCAGGTTCGAAGAACTCGACCAGCAACTCGCCACCACGCAGGAACGCCACGCCGACTTCGACGAAGCGCTGCTCGGGGCGCAGCGCCATCTCAACACCGCGCGCGAGCAGCTGCGTGCCCTGGAGAGGCAGGCGCAAGAGGCCGCATTCGCCTCGCGCTCGCTCGCGGCACGCCACGGCGAACTGGAGCGCAACCTCGGCACGGCAGCACAGCAAATCGCCGCTACGGCGCAATCGACGGATCAGTTGAGCGCGGAGCTGGAGCGCCTCACCGACACCGCAGACCAGTCGGGCCTGCAAACCGCGCTGCCACTCAAGCTGGATCGCGAAGCGGCATTGGCCACTAAGCGCAGCGAATACGACGACCTCAGCCTGCGCATGCGCCAGGCCGACGAGCAGCGCATGCGGCACGAGCAATCGCTCCAGCCGCTGCGCGAGCGCATCACCAAACTGCAACTTGAGGAACAAGCGGCGCAGCTCGGTGGGGCGCAATACTTCGAGCAGTTGCAGGCGGCCGGCGCCGACTTCGAAGCGCTGGGCGCGGGTATTGCCGCCGAGGGCGTCAAGCTCGCCGGCCTGCAGGCCGAGATCGAGCGTATTCAGGGCGAAATCACCGCGCTCGGCGCGGTCAATCTGGCGGCGCTCGACGAATTGAACGCGTCGCGCGGGCGCAAGGCGTTTCTCGACGCGCAAAACGCTGACCTCGTCGAGGCGATGAAAACGCTGGAAGACGCCATTCACAAGATCGATATCGAAACTCGCGACCTGCTCGGTGCGACCTTCAACCAGGTCAACGAACACTTCGGCCGCATGTTCCCCACGCTCTTCGGCGGCGGCCATGCGCGCCTCGTGATGACGGGTGACCAGATCCTCGACTCCGGCGTGCAGGTGATGGCGCAACCGCCGGGCAAGAAGAACAGCACGATCCACCTGATGTCGGGTGGCGAGAAGGCGCTGACGGCGATCGCGCTCGTGTTCGCGATTTTCCAGCTCAACCCCGCGCCGTTTTGCCTGCTCGACGAAGTGGACGCGCCGCTGGACGACGCCAACACCGACCGCTATTGCAAGTTGGTGACCGAGATGGCGAAGGGCACGCAATTCCTGTTCATCAGCCACAACAAGATCGCGATGGAGATGGCCGAACAGTTGATCGGCGTGACGATGCAGGAGCAGGGCGTGTCGCGCATCGTCGCGGTGGACATGCACACTGCCGTGACGATGGCGCAGGCGGCGTGAACCGGGCGGGCCGGCGCTGAGCAGCCCATGAGCAACCTCACGATCGCACTGATCGGGCTGGCCGTGTTGGTGCTGGTTGGCCTGGGCGCGCACGGCGTGTGGGCAGCGCGTCAGGTGGGCGTCGCCAACAGGCGACGATGGAGGTGCGCCTGGCACCCGTCGACCCGGGTTTTGAGGGGCCCGACGAGAGCCCCGCCGCGCATGCCGACGAAGCCTCTCCCATGTCCGTCGCTGGCGACGGCCTGCGCGCAAAGCGCCAGGCGGCGCGCATCGACCCGCTGATCGACGCCATCGCGACGCTCAGCGTGGAGCAACCTGCCAGCGGCGAGCACCTGCTCGCGCAATTGCCGGGCTCGTTGCGCGCCGGCAGCAAGCCGTTTCTCATCGAAGGCTTGAATGCCCACAACGGCCAGTGGGAGCCCATCGCCGCGGGCCAGCACTACGGCCCACTGCAAGCCGGCGTGCAACTCGCCAACCGCAGCGGTGCGATCAATGAGATTGAGTATTCCGAGTTCGTGCACGCGCTTCAGCACTTCGCCGACTCGCTGGGCGCGGGTGCGGAGTTCCCCGACATGCTCGAAGTGGTGGCGCGCGCCCGAGAGATCGACGCCTTTGCCGGCCAGCACGATGCGCAGCTCGCCGTGCATCTGCGTGCGCGCAGCGCTGCCTGGTCAGTGGGCTATGTGGTTCAGCATGCGTCACGCCATGGCTTCGTGCCTGGGGTCGTGGCCGGGCGCCTGGTGTTGCCGGCCGTTGAGGAGGGCGCGCCGCCCGTGGTGACGCTCAGCTTCGACGCCAATGCCGCGTTGGCCGCACTCGCCGACGATGCCCAGCACAGCATCGTGCGCGACGTGACGCTGAGTTTCGACGTGCCGCAAACCGACCAGAGCCTCAACCCGTTCGCCGCCTGGCAGGCGAGTGCGCAGGCGCTGTCGCTCGGCATGGACGCTGCGATCGTCGACGACCAGGGCCAGCCGATCAGCGAAGAGGGCTTCGCGACGATCGGCAGCGAGCTTGAGCAGCTCTATGCCAGCCTGCGCGAGCACGATCTTGCCGCCGGCTCGCTCGCGGCGCGGCGCTTGTTCGGCTAGCTGGCGCGAGGCCGAGGGTTTGACCGTGGCTCAGCCATCCACCGCCCCCGCCGCGCGCACTGCTGAACTTCGCGAGCTGCTGCGGGAGCATGCGCACCGCTACTACGTGCTCGACAGCCCGACCCTGCCCGACGCCGATTACGACCGCATGTTCCAGGAGTTGCAGGCGATCGAAGCCGCGCACCCAGAGCTTCTGAGCGCCGACTCGCCGACGCAACGGATCATCGGCGAGGTGCTGGACGGCTTCACACCGGTGCGCCATGCCGTGCCGATGCTCTCGATCCGCACCGAAACCGACACCGAGTCCAGCGGTGCCATCGCGTTTGACGCGCGCGTGCGCCGCGAATTGGCCTTGACCGAATCCGATGCGCCGATCGAGTACGCGGCGGAACTCAAGTTCGACGGGCTGGCGATCAACCTGCGCTTCGAGGCCGGTGTGCTGGCCCAGGCGGCGACGCGCGGCGACGGCGAGACTGGCGAAGACGTGACGCAGAACATCCGCACGATCGGCCAGGTCCCGCTGCGTCTGCGCGGGGTCACTGCCCCGGTGCTGGAAGTGCGCGGCGAGGTCTACATCCGGCGTGACGACTTCGAGGCACTCAATGAACGCCAGCGCGGCTTGATCGCCCAGGGCGCGAAGAACGAGAAGACCTTCGTCAATCCGCGCAACGCGGCGGCTGGCGCGGTGCGCCAGCATGACCCGGCGATCGCCGCGCTTCGACCCTTGAAGTTTTTCGCCTATGGGTTGGGCGATGTGCAAGGCTGGGACGTCCCCGCCACGCACAGCCTGCTGCTCGACGCGCTCGCCGCCATGGGGCTGCCGGTGTGCGCGGACCGCGAGACGGTGCAAGGCGCGGCGGGGTTGGTCGCGTTTCACCAGCGCATCGGCGCGCGGCGCGATGGGTTACCGTTTGACATCGATGGCGTCGTCTACAAAGTCAATTCGCGCGCTTTGCAGCAACGCCTGGGTTTCGTCTCGCGCGAGCCGCGCTGGGCGGTGGCGCACAAGTATCCGGCGCAAGAACAGATGACGCGGGTGCGCGACATCGAAGTGCAAGTCGGCCGCACCGGCAAGCTCACGCCGGTGGCCAAGCTGGAGCCGGTGTTCGTGGGTGGCACGACGGTGAGCAACGCGACGCTGCACAACGAAGGCGAAACCCGGCGCAAAGACGTGCGCATCGGCGACACCGTGATCGTGCGCCGCGCGGGCGACGTGATTCCCGAAGTCGTGGCGGTGGTGCTTGAGCGGCGTTCCAAGGAGGTGGGCGAAGCGTTCGATCTCTACCAGCAGCTAAAGGGCCGTTGCCCGGTGTGCGGCAGCGCGATCGCGCGTGAAGAAGGCGAAGCCGATTGGCGCTGCACGGGAGGCCTGTTCTGCGCCGCGCAGCGCAAGCAGGCGATCCTGCATTTCGCCGGGCGCCGCGCGATGGACATTGAAGGCCTGGGCGACAGAATCGTCGAGCAACTCGTCGACGCCGGCCTGGTGCAGACCTTGCCGTCGCTCTACAAACTCGAACTCGCGCAGATCATGTCGCTGGAGCGCATGGGCGAAAAGAGCGCGCGCAATCTGCTCGATGCATTGCAGTCCAGGCGCTCGACAACACTCGCGCGGTTTCTCTATGCCCTGGGGATTCGCCAGGTCGGCGAGACGACGGCGAAAGAGTTGGCGCAGCATTTCGGCAGCCTCCACCGGTTGCTGCAAGCCAGCCTCTCCGATCTCCTGCTGGTGCCGGACGTCGGCCCCATCGTCGCGCAAAGCATACGCACCTTCCTCGATCAGCCGCACAACCTGGAAGTGATCGCCGAGCTGCGTCAGGTCGGTTTGAGTTGGCCGGAACACGAACCGGTGGCGGTGGCGACCGCGCCTTTCGGCGGCAAGACTTTCGTGCTGACGGGCGCGCTGCCGACGCTGACCCGCGACGCCGCGAAAGAGTTGATCGAAGCCGCCGGTGGCAAGGTGACGGGTGCGGTGTCGAAGAAGACCGACTTTGTGATCGCCGGGGCGGACGCCGGCACCAAGCTCGACAAGGCGCAGGCGCTGGGCGTCGCGATCCTGGATGAAGAAGGCTTGCACCGACTGCTTGCATCTGGCGGCACGGCGAGCTGAGACGGGCCCACACAAACGATGTCGTCCCCCGCTGAACAAGCCTGGCTCGCTGCGTTGCGCGAACGCGTCGACGCCCCTGCGGCGGCGCCGCGTGTCGCGCTGACGGCTGGCACGCCGCCGCAGCGCATCGGCTCGGTCGAAGCGAGTCTGGCCGAGCGCATGCATGAGGCGGGCTTGCCGCTGCGAGCGTCGGGAGCGCAATGGCAGGTTGTGGCGCCGCTGGATGCCAGTTTGGCGGCGATTGCCAAGTGGTTGGATGAACACGGGCTCGGCGCACGCTGGCGCGGCGAATTGTTGAGCGTGACCGACGAGCGGCAACAGACCGTCGGCAGGATCGAACGCGCGGCGGTGCGCCCCTTGGGCATCACGACGTTTGCGGTGCATCTGGTCGCGGCGCGCGCCGACGGCACGGTCTGGGTGCAACAGCGCGCGGCGGACAAAGCCACCGACCCGAACCTTTGGGACACGACAATGGGCGGTCAGGTCGCTGCGGGCGAGTCGGTGGCGCAGGCGCTGGCGCGTGAAACCTGGGAGGAGGCCGGGTTGGAGCTGTCGCAGTTGGAAGGGCTGCGCAGGGTAGAGCGCCTCGCGTTTCGCCGGCCTGTGACGGAAGGCTATCTGGTTGAACACATCGATGTGTTCGACGCGACGCTAGCCCACGGCGTGGTGCCAGTGAATCGGGACGGAGAAGTGCAGCGTTTCGAGTGCCTGGGGCGCGACGCCTTGCTGGCGCGCCTGCGCGCCGAGCAATTTACCCTGGAGGCGGCGGTCATCCTCGTCGCCTGGCTGCGCCGTCGCGGCGAGCTGTAGCCGCGGGCGGCTCAGGTCACGGTGTCGTCGTGCTGCTGCGTGGCCAGCTGCGAGTGGCGGATGCGGCTTTCTCGCAGGGCGCCGGCCGACTCGAGGATCGGGTAGGCGATCGAGCAGATGTGCGAGTTGATGCGCTTCAGGTCGCTGATCAAGTCCAGGTGCAGTGAACTCGTCTCGATGCTCTGCGCCGTGTTGTCGCGCAGGCGCCCGATGTGGCTGGCGGCGTACTGGTGTTCGAGAATCCGAAAGCGCGCCTTCTCTTCTAGCAGCTTCTTCGCCTCGCGCACATTGCCTTCGAGAAACACGCTCATCGCCAGACGCAGGTTGGCCAGCAGCATGTCGTGCAGTTGGCAAATCTCGGCCATGCCGGCATCGGAAAAGCTGCGGTTCTTGCGCACCTTCTTGTCTTCCACGTCTTGAATGACGCGCTCGATGATGTCGCCGATCTGCTCCATGTTGATCGTGAACGAGACCACGTCGGTCCAGCGCCGGCTTTCGCGTTCCGACAGCGCTTCCCCGGAGATTTGCGTCAAGTACAGCTTGATCGCGGTGTACAGCTCGTCAACCGTGTCGTCCATGGCGCGAAGTTTTTCGGCGAGCTGCAGGTCGTTGTCACGGATCACGTTGAGCATGCCGCGCAGCATCGTCTCCACCACGTCGGCCTGGCGCAGCGCTTCGCGCGCCGCGCAACTGATGGCCAGCGAGGGCGTGGCCAGCGCCACCAAGTCGAGATGGCGCGGCTTGATCGAGTTCGGGTCGCTGGCGCGCTCAGGCAGCCAGCGCTCGACCCAGCGCCCCAACACGCCGGTGCAGCTGACGAACAACAGCGCCATACACAAGTTGAATCCGAGGTGGAATCCGACGACTTGGTGGTGTACCGGGCCCACCCACTGTTGCAGTTGGCCCAGCACCTGCGGCAGGAAGGGGATGACGAGCATCGCCCCCAGCATCTTGAACACCAGGTTGCCCAGCGGCAGGCGTCGCACCTGCGGTGTGGCGCGGCTCGTGGCGAGCAGGGCCAATATGCCACTGCCCAGGTTCGCGCCGATCACCAGCCCCATGGCCACCGTGATCGGCACCATCCCCGTGGTGGCCAGGGTGGCCACGAGCAATACGATGGCCAGGCTTGAGTAAGCCAAGACGGTGAGTGCGGCGCCGACGACGATTTCGAGCAGCACCTCATTGGGCATGGCACCGAGCATCGCGCGGATCGCTGGCGAATCGGTCAGGGGTTTGGTTGCAGCGACGATCAATTGCAGCGCCAGGGTGATCAACCCCAGGCCGATCAGCGCCCGGCCAATGCGCCCCGTCGAGCTGCCCTGGCTCGGGATGAAGAGCACGACGCCGACGAAGATGAGCAACGGCGACAGCCACGACAGATCGAACGAGAACACGACCGCCATCAGGCTGCTGCCGACGTCGGCGCCCAGCATCACCGCCAAGGCCGCGGGCGTGGAGACCAGGCCGGTGCCGACGAAGCTCGCCACGATCAGGCAGGTCGCCGTGCTCGACTGCATGATGCTCGTCACCGCCACGCCAGCGAGCATGGCCTTTGGGCGGCTGCTGAAGCTGCGCGAGAGCACACCGCGCAGGTTTTCGCCGAACACGCGCAGCACATCGGTGCGCACGATGTGCGTGCCCCAGACCAGGAGCGCGATCGCGGCGAGGAGGTTGAGCAGGTGGACCATGGCGTCAAGGTGGCCGGCGCCGCGCCACACAGGTGGCGCGCGCGTGGCCGTGCCGATTCTGCGCTAGAGCACTTCCGAGGCGAAGTCGGCCAGGCGCGAGCGTTCGCCGCGCGCCAGCGTCACATGGCCTGAATGCGGCCAGCCCTTGAAGCGGTCCACGGCGAAGGTCAAGCCCGAGCTGCCTTCCGTCAGGTAGGGCGTGTCGATCTGTGCCAGGTTGCCCAGGCAGACGATTTTCGTGCCCGGCCCGGCGCGCGTGATCAGCGTTTTCATCTGCTTGGGCGTGAGGTTCTGTGCCTCGTCGATCAGCACAAACTTGTTCAGGAAGGTTCGGCCGCGCATGAAGTTCATGCTCTTGATCTTGATCTTGCTGCGCACCAGGTCGTTCGTCGCGGCGCGGCCCCATTCGCCAGCCGCGCCGTCGCTCTTGGAGAGCACTTCGAGGTTGTCGTCCAAGGCGCCCATCCACGGGCTCATCTTTTCTTCTTCGGTGCCGGGCAGGAAGCC
>JANOLJ010000232.1:0-1677 GCA_031419715.1 Burkholderiales bacterium
TGACGTCGCGCAGGTGTGACGAAGGCCGCCCTGCGACGGTCCAGCCTGCCGGCCCAAAGAACGACATCTCTACCCGCCGATCAAGACGCCCGCAGGTCTGCGTGCCGTGCCTTGCCAATGGCGGCACCACACTTCTTTACAGACCAAAAACATGCCGTGAGCCTATCGGTCACAAGAATGCAGTCCACAAGCAAACTTCGATGGATCGGTCATGGTCATGATGACTTTCAAACGCGCGACGATGACAATCTTTGTCGTGCTTAGCGGCTGCGGGGGCAGCGCCGGCGACAACGGGGGAGTCCTGGCGCCGGCCCCTGGCCCGGCTCCTGCTCCTGCTCCTGCTCCTGCTCCAAGCGGTCAGACTGCCATCACGGTGATCGGTGGTGTCGGGCCTGCCAACGCCCCGTTTTCCAGCCGGGTGGAGGTCTGGTCCACGATATCGGCCGCAACCGAAATCGTCACCCGCTGGACAGGCGGCAACTTCACCACCGACGACGAAGAGTGGCACGCCACAGTGGCAGTGGACAGCCCGGCACTGACGCTGACGGCTGAGCGGCAAACCATCAATATCAACTTCGAATTGCTGAGCTACAGCGCACCCACTGCAATAGCGAAGATCGCGAGGCTGCACATTCCCCCTTCGCCGCGCGGCCTGATTCTGCTTCTACACGGCACTGGCGGCAGCAGTTCCTTCATTGAAAGGACTGAGACGCGATACCTCGCCCTCAAGGCCATCTCCAAAGGCTATGCCGTTCTCGCGCCCGAAGCCGAGGAGTCGGTGGCGGGCGATCTGGACAACGACGGCAAGGCCCGCTGGTTGGTGCCACTGTCGACTGGCAACACTGACTTGAGATCTCTCGACGCCCTGCTCGCTTCGCTCAATGCCAGCGGACGCTTGCCTGCAGGTTTGCCGCAGTACGCACTGGGCATGTCCAACGGGGGCTCGATGGTGGCCGCACTTGGCGCCGTGGCCAATACCAGCGCCGCCGGGCTATTTCCGCGACTGCGGTTCAAGGCCGTGGTTTCCTATTGCGCACAAGCACGCGCCGACGCCGTAGCCACCACCGCCACACCAACCGCCTGGTTTTTGTGTGGCAATGACGACAACGCCGAAGTCAGCAACAACGGCGCCCTGGCCAACAGTGCCAGCTTGACCGCCCGCGGTGTGTCCAGCGTGGCTCTTCTGCACGCCGCGACGCCTTTGTTCGATGAGCGCTTTGTGCGCGTCGCTGGTGTCAGCACAACGCAGTCCCGAGCGTTGGCGGCAGAACTGCGGGCGGCCGGTTGTTTGGACGCCGATCAGCGATTCACCCAGACGTCGAGTGAAATCGTGAGCCTGGCCACCGCCGCACCCGGCCGGTTTCCGACCCTCGCTGCGCTGACGGCAACACAGCAAAGAGACGTGATCTCGCAAATTGCGGTGATGCGCGCTGAACACGAAATGTTCTCGGACTGGGCCTCGAGAACCCTGCGCTGGTTCGCCGCCTACCCTTGAGTCAGTCGCCGACGGCATTCGCGGTATGCACCTCGCCGCCATGGCTGGAAGCCCAGAAAGCGCGTCGTGTCACAAAAGCGTCACTGGCGAACGATAGCCTCGCGATTTCTTCATTAAGCGCTGATGCGCGCCCCGCAAATGCACTTCAGCTTGTCGATTCTGGGCGTTTGTGCTCTCGCAGC
>JANOLJ010000233.1:0-2216 GCA_031419715.1 Burkholderiales bacterium
TACTGGTGCACGCGCGGCAGCTTCTTCACGCCACCGTCGAACAGCACGAAGTCGTGCATCAGCTCGATCAGCCGCGCCTTGTCGCACATCTTCAGCAAGTATTTGTCGAGCTTGAAGCGGCTGTTGTCGGCCTCGTCTTCCTTCCACTTCAGGAAGTACTTCTCCGGCGTGCCGATGGCGCCGTACTGCAGCCCCTCGGAGTCGTTGCCCGCGAAGACGAACTGCACCGTGCTGAAGAACCAGGCATTGAACTCTGGCGACTGGTTCGACAGGTTCTGCCGGATGCCGTTGCCGATGGACGTGCGGCTGTTCTTCAGCTCGACCACGCCCACCGCGATGCCGTTGACATACAGCACCAGGTCGGGCCGCCGCTCGTGCCCGCCCAGGCCCTTGGTGCCGTCACGAAGCGTCACTTCTTCGGCGACGGCGAAGTCGTTGGCCAGCGGCTGCGCCCAGTCGATGAGCCTGACCGTCTCGGTCACCTTGCCAGCCTCGATCTTCACCGGCACGCCGTAGCGCAGCAGGCTGTAAACGCACTTGTTGTTGTCGTACAGGCTGCGGTTGGGGTTGTCGGCTTCGGTGCGCAGCCGGTAGAGCGCGCGGCCGATCTGGTCTGGTGAATGGCCCGCCTTGCCCAGCCAGTCGGTGAGCAGGCCCTCATCGATGTTGCTGTTGCCGGCCCTGTCGGTCCAGTCGCCCAAAGTGCGATAGCCCAGTTCGTCGCGAAAAAGGGCGAGCACGCGGTTCTGCGTGGCGCGCTCGGGCTGGCCCACGGCGCTCATCTTCAGGGCTCGAATCTGGGCATGGCCCGTCGCATGAATTCGTCGAACAAGGGCACGGTGAAGGCCATGTCGCCGTGTGATGGGCTGTACACCATGCCCTTCTTGATCAAGCTCGCCCGTGCCGGCCCCAGCGTGGTGATCTTGACGCCCATCTTGTCGGCAACATCCGCCGTTCGGTACGGCCCGGCGCCCAGCTCGGCCATGGCGCGCAGGTAGACCTTCTCGCGCGGTGTCAGCCGATCGAATCGCACGCGGAAGAAGTTCTCGTCCAGGCGCTGGGAAACCAAGGCACTGGTCTGCCGGAGTACCTTGAGGCTGATGGGCGACGCAGCCGCATGGTTCCATGCCTGGTAGCCCCACTCCTGCAAGAAATACGGGTAGCCCTTGGTCAGCTTGAAGATCTCGCGCAGCGCGGCCGGCTCGAACGACTCTCCGGCCGCGAGCACCGGGTCTTGCAGCGCACTGATCGCGGCGCCTTCCGGCAGCGGGCCGATGGCCGGAAAGCTGAACAATCGCTCCGCGTAGGACTTCGACTCGCCCGCCAGCCCCGGCAAGATGGGAAGGCCCGCGCCGATCAACACGAGCGGGAGCTGGCGCTGCTGCATCTTGTGCATGGCCATGATCAAGGCGCTCAACTCTGATGAGGTGAGGTACTGGATTTCATCGATCAGGATCGCCACCGCCACGCGGCGCTCTTGCGCAGCTTCGGCAACCGCCATGAACAGGCTGGGCAGATCGACTTCCAGGTCGCCACTGTCGGCCGCGCCGGGCTCGGGCTCGATGTCCAGGCCAATGTCGACATCGCCGACCTTGATCTTGATGGCGCCGACGAAACTCTTGAGTACCGCCAAGCCGCGCCGGACTTTGTTGCCCGCGCCGGCGATGCGGTCCAGGTCGAACAGCAGGCTGCGCAAATGAGGCGCCAGCAACGCCGCCAAAGGTTTGCCTTCGTGGGCTTCGACGAGGATGGTGCGATAGCCCGCGGCCAGCGCCAAGCGCTCCCTTTCGTTCAGCAACACCGTCTTACCGACGCCGCGCAGCCCCGTCAGCAGCAGGCTCTTCTCAGGGCGCTTGGCCAGCACCCGTGCGAGCAGCACCCGGGCTTGCTCCAAGACGCCCTCGCGGCCCGCCAGTTCTGGCGGCGGCGAGCCCGCGCCGGGCGAAAACGGGTTGACGATCTTGTCCATGGCCTTGTCGTTTATAGGAATTTATAGGTGTTTATACATCAAACACCGTATAAGTATGAATAAGCTTCTATAAAACTCTGGCCCGTGGGGCTGTCGCGCGGCTCAAACGAGGCGGGTTCGGCCCGTGAGCAGTTCTTGCATCATGGCTTGCTTGAGGGCGCGGGTCTTCTCGCGGCGAGTTTCGAGGGCGGACAGTTCGGCATCCATTTCGCCGAGCACCTCGGCGATCGCCGCCTGTTCTGCGAGG
>JANOLJ010000234.1:0-15227 GCA_031419715.1 Burkholderiales bacterium
CTTCGGCCGTCGCCTCCTCCTTTACTTCGCTCCGCAATGCGCCCCGTCCGCCTGATCCACCACCCGGGGCTGTTCGCGACGCGCGCACGCCGCAAGGGTGGACAGCCGCAGGGCTTGGGTGGCCGCCGCCGCGAAGTAAAGGAGGAGACGGCGGCCGCCAGGCCGGCGTCGGGGGACATGAGCGCAGGCGCCCACCCAAGCCCTGCGGCACGCGCTGCGGCCGGCACGCGAGAACCACGAAACACACGCTCGCGAACGTCTGCAACGGGAAGAAAGCGAACACTCCCAGCTCGCCTGTCTTGTGTCATTGGAAGCCAATGGGTACTAAGCCAGCACCTCGCGCAACGCCGCCAGCACCTGTTCCGGCGCCTCGGCCATCAGGTCGTGCCCGGCAGGCAGGTTGATGACTCGCGCCTTCAACGCTTGGGCGATGTCGCGCGTCTGGCGCGGAGTCGTCATCTGGTCGCGCTCGCCGAGGATCAGCGTAGCGGGGCAGCGCACCTGGGCTGCCGCCTGCATGCCATTGGCGTAGGCATCGCACAGGGTGAAGTCGTGATGAAACAGGTTGGTGTCGTGCTGTGCCGTGTGCACGCGCCGCATCAAGGCGCGAAACCCGCCCGGCACCCACGCGCCGGGGCCGGGGTAGGCGGGCTTGGGGGCGAGCGTGGAGTGCGAAAACGTATTTACCATGTCGATCGCCTTGAAGGGGTTGTCGCGCGCGGTCGTCAGGAGCGCGTCGGACACCTTCATCGGGTAGGCGGTGGCAAGCATCGCGACCTGCGTGATGCGCTCTCGCGCCTGCGCCGCCGCTTCCAGCGCGACCAGGGAACCCATGCTGTGGCCGACCACCGCGGCGCGCTCGACCCCTGCGGCATCGAGCACTGCGAGCACCCATTGCGCCAGCGCCTGCACGCTGGCCAGCGGTGCGCCGCGGCTGCGCGCATGGCCGGGTTGATCGACCGCGAGCACCCCATGGCCATGGTGCGCGAACCAGCGCGCGAGCAGCGTCCAGACGCTGTGGTCGTGCAGCGCGCCGTGGATGAACACGATGCAGGGCAGCGTGGAATCGAAGGCCTTGCCGCCGGTGTAGGCGTAGGCTTTGGTCTCGCCTTGCGGGGTTTGCACGAGTAGGTCCATCAGGCACCGCCTTTCGCCTTGGCACCACCTGCCGTGCCGGACGCGCCGGCCTTCTCTGCCACCTTGAGCGCGCGCATCAAGTCGTCGATCAGGTCGTCAGCGTCTTCCAGGCCGATCGACAGGCGGATCGTCCCGGGCGTGATGCCGGCCAGCGCGAGCGCTGCGTCGTCCATGCGGAAGTGTGTCGTCGATGCCGGGTGAATGACGAGCGAGCGGCAATCGCCCACATTGGCCAGGTGCGAAAAGATCTTCAGCGCTTCGATGAACGCGCGCCCTTGCTCGCGCGAGCCGCGCAAATCAAAACTGAACACGGCGCCGCAGCCTTTGGGCAGGAGCTTGCGCGCCAATGCGTGGTCGGGGTGCGCATCCAGCTCCGGGTACGCGACCGCCTCGACCATCGAATGCGCCGCCAGGAAGGCGACGATCTTGCGCGTGTTCTCCACATGCCGCGCCATGCGCAGCGGCAGCGTCTCCAGCCCTTGCAGGATGAGCCATGCCGTGTGCGGGCTCATGCACGCGCCGAAGTCGCGCAAGCCCTCCCGGCGCGCGCGCAGCAAAAACGCGCCGGTGCTGCTTTCTTCGCTGAACACCATACCGTGAAAGCCGGCATAGGGTTGGGTCAATTCCGCAAAGCGCCCGGACTTTGCAGACGCCGCGTCCCAATCGAATTGACCTGAGTCAACGACGAGGCCGCCGATCACGGTGCCGTGACCGCCGAGGAACTTGGTGGCGGAGTGGTAGATGAGGTCGGCGCCCAGGTCGAATGGCTTCATCAGGTAGGGCGTGGTGAAGGTGGAGTCCACGAGCAGCGGCAGGCTGGCCTCGTGGGCGATGGCGCTGACGGTGGGGATGTCGAGCACGTCCAGACCCGGGTTGCCCAGCGTCTCGCCGAACAGCAGCTTCGTGTTGGGGCGGATCGCGGCGCGCCAGGCGTCGATATCGCGCGGGCGCACGAACGTCGTTTCAATGCCGAAGCGCGACAGCGTGTAGTGCAGCAGGTTGTGCGAGCCACCGTACAGCGCGCTCGACGCGACGATGTGCGAGCCGGCGCTGGCCAGCGTGGCGATTGCGAGGTGCAACGCCGCCTGACCACTCGCCGTAGCAATGGCGCCGACCCCGCCCTCCAGCGCGGCGATGCGTTCTTCGAGCACCGCGTTCGTCGGGTTCGAGATCCGGCTGTACACATGGCCGGCACGCTCCATGTTGAACAGCGAGGCGGCGTGCTCGCTGTTCTCGAAAACGAACGAGGTGCTGAGGTGGATAGGCACGGCGCGCGCGCCGGTGGCAGGGTCGGGGCTGGCGCCGGCATGCAGCGCCAGCGTGTCGAATCCGGGGTCTGAATAGCCGGCCATGGTCTCTGTTCTTTCGTGGGCGTCGGGTTGCGAGGGATGCTTTCGCGAGCCATTGTGGGCTATATTGTTTTCACTTCGGCGGACAAGGGGGCACCATGAAAGTCAGCGACATCCTGCGCGTCAAGGGCGGAACTCTCTACACCGTCGCGCCGAAAGACGAGTTGGCGCAAGCGGTGACGACGATGTCAGAAAACGACATTGGTTCGCTCGTCGTGATGGACCGCGGCGAACTGGTGGGCATGCTGACGTTTCGCGAGGTCATCAAGGCCGTGGTGCGCAACGGCGGCTCGGTGGGCGGCTCGCAGGTCGGCAGCGTTATGGACGATGCGCCTTTGACGTGCACGCCCGACACCGAAATCGATGAAGTGCGGCGCATGATGCTCGGGCGGCACGCGCGCTACATGCCGGTCATCACGCAGGGCACGCTGATGGGCGTGATCTCGTTTTACGATGTTGCCAGGGCGGTGGTGGACGGGCAGGACTTCGAGAACCGCATGCTCAAGGCCTACATCCGCGATTGGCCGGTCGACGCCGAGCCGCAGGGCGACACGAAGAGCGGCTGAACCACCGCCTCGGGGTGCCGGCAGCCCAGCCTAGAATTGCGCCACTCCCCAGGGCCTGCGCCGCAAGGGCGCGCCGCGCCCACGCCATGCGCCCGGGAGCCCCGATGTACCCATGTCCGGCAGCACCTTAGGCACACTGTTTCGCGTCACCAATTTCGGCGAGAGCCACGGGCCAGCGATCGGTTGTGTCATTGACGGTTGCCCTCCTGGAATGGCATTGACGGAAGCGGACATCCAGCCGCAACTGGACCGGCGCCGCCCGGGGACCTCGCGCCACGTCACGCAGCGCAACGAGCCGGACGCGGTGCAAATTCTCTCTGGCACCTTCGAAGGGCTGACCACCGGAACGCCGATCTGCCTGCTGATTCCCAACACCGACCAGCGCAGCAAGGACTACGGCAACTTGCTGAATACGTTCCGCCCCGGCCACGCCGACTACACCTACTGGCGCAAATACGGCCTGCGAGACCCGCGCGGCGGCGGGCGTGCGTCGGCGCGGCTCACGGCGCCGATGGTCGCTGCCGGCGCGGTGGCGCGCAAATGGCTGCAAGAGCACCACGGCACGCAGTTCCGCGGCGGCATGGTGGCGCTGGGCGAGATCACAATCGCGTTCGAAGGCTGGCAGCATGTGCCGAACAACCCGTTCTTCGCGCCCAACGTGACCCAGATCGCGGCGTTAGAGGACGCGATGGATGCACTGCGCAAGGCGGGCGATTCGGTGGGCGCGCGCATTCGCGTCGAGGCCACCAACGTGCCCGTCGGCCTGGGCGAGCCGCTGTTCGACAAGCTCGACGCCGAAATTGCCTACGCGATGATGGGCATCAACGCCGTGAAGGGCGTGGAAATCGGTGCCGGGTTTGCGAGTAGCTCCCAGCGCGGCTCGCAGCACGGCGACGAACTTTCGCCGCAGGGGTTTCGAAGCAACAACGCGGGCGGCGTGCTCGGCGGCATCTCCACCGGGCAGGACATCACGGTGCAGATCGCCATCAAGCCGACGAGTTCGATACGCATAGCACGCGCGTCGATCGACTTGGGCGGCCAGGCGGCGACGGTCGAAACCTTCGGTCGCCACGACCCCTGCGTGGGCATACGCGCCACGCCGATCGCCGAGGCGATGCTCGCGCTGGTGCTGATGGACCATGCGCTGCGGCATCGCGCGCAGTGCGGCGATGTGCGCATCGCGGTGCCGCCGATCCCGGGCGCCGCGCCGACCTGACATGCGCATCGCGCTGCCGCACCCCGCGGTGGCACTCAACCCAAGGACAGCCAGCCCATTGCCGCAACGCCGCGCATTGATTTCATTCGGTAGCGTGTCGTTCGCGTACTTCGCGTATGCCGGCTTGTTCAGCACCTACGCGTCGCTCTGGTTCGCGAGCCTGGGCTTCAGCACGCTGGCGATTGGGTCAATCGCGTCGCTGCAAAGCGCGACTCGCCTGTTCAGCCCTTACGCCTGGGCCTGGCTCGCCGACCACAGTGGCCAGCGCATTCGCTTGCTGCGCTGGTCGGTGGGCTTGTCGCTGTTTTGCTCGCTCGGGTTCCTGATCGTTCCGCAACCCGGCTGGGTGGTGTGGATCACGGTCGCGCTGTTCATCTGCACGGCCGCGGTGATCCCGATCAGTGAATCGGCGCTCGCGCAACTCGTCAGCCCCGACGGCGCGCTAGACACGCGGCGCTATGGCCGGGTGCGGGTCTGGGGTTCGGTGGGCTTTGTGGTGGCTGTGATGCTCAGCGGCTTCGCGCTTGAGCGCCTTGGCGTGAACTGGTTTCCCGCGCTGGTTGTCGCGCTCTTGCTTGGTTTGATGTTCGCGGTGTGGCGCCTGCCCGCGGTGGCCGAGCCGCCGCACGCGGCGGATGCGCCGCAAGGCGCGCTGTCGGTGCTGCGCGAGCCGGTGGTCGCCTGGTTTTTCGCTGGTGTTTTCCTGACGGTGCTGGCGCACACGAGTCTCTACGCATTCTTCTCGCTGTATCTCGACTCCCTGGGCTACAGCAAATCGGCCGTCGGCTTGATCTGGGCTGTGGGCGTGGCGATCGAGGTGTTGTGGTTCTGGTTCCAGAGCCGCTGGGTGCATGGCTTGACGATGCACGGCTGGCTCGTGCTGGCCGCGCTCGTGACGGCGCTGCGCCTGGCGGCGGTGGCGCTGTTCGGCGGCATCGCCTGGGTGCTGGTGTTGACGCAGTTCACCCACGCCGTGACCTTTGCCGCCCAGCACACGGCGTGCATTGCCGTCATCAACCAGCACTTCCCGGGCCGCTTGCGTGGCCGGGGCCAGGCGCTGTACGCCGTGCTCGGCTATGGCGCCTCGGGCGTGGTGGGCGGTGTGGCGGGTGGGGCGATGAGTGAGGCGCTGGGTTTCGCGGCGGTGTTCTGGGCCGCCAGTGCCGCCGCCTTGGCCGCGGCGGCGTGCTGCTGGCGCTCCCTGGTGCTGGAGCGGCGCGGCGCCGCGGCCTGAACCCGGCTGCGTCGACATGCCCGGCGCCGTGCCGGGGCAGCCTGTCCCGTCGTTTCGTCATTCCGTCGTTTCGCAGGCGAGCGAATTCGAGGCCCGGCCTACACTGGCCGCTGCCACAAGCAAATCACAGCACTACCCATGCAAAAGCAATGGTTCTTCGGCGCGATCAGCGCCCTGTGCATCGCGGCGATCGGCGGCGGTGCATTTGCAATTCATCAGTCGCGGCAGGCCGAGGCCGAGCGCAAGAAAGCCGCAGCGGCCAATGTGACGCTCGAATTCGCGGCGCACGAAGTGGTGACGCCGCTGCTGAGCAGCCTGCCGGTGACGATTGAGTTCTCCGGCCCCTTGGTCGCACCGGGCACGGCGGTGGTGCGCGCCAAGACCAGCGGCACGCTGTTGTCGCTCGCCGTCGCGGAAGGCTCCCGGGTGCGCGCCGGCCAGACCCTGGGCGCGCTCGATCTGGCGGAGCTGAGCAGCAGGGTTGCCGAGCGCGCTGCGTCGCTGGAGGCGTCGCGTGCGCAGTTGAACCAGGCCGAGCGCCAACACGCCGCGAACCAGCGCCTGGCCGAACAGCAGTTCATCTCGGGCACGGCGCTGGAGGCGAGCGGCGCGGCGCTCGAGTTGGCGCGCGCCCAGTTCACGCAGGCGCAGACGCAATTGGGAACGAGCCGCATCAGCCTGCGCGACGCCGAACTGGTGGCGCCGATTGCCGGTGTGATCGCGAAGCGCCATGTGCTGCCGGGCGAGAAGCTCAGCCCCGAGCAAGTCGTGCTGACGATTGTCGACCTGGCGCGCTTGGAGTTGGTAGGCAGCGTGGGCACACACGAAGTCTCGCTGCTGCAGCCCGGCATGACGGTGGAGGTGCAGGTCGAGGGCGTGGCCGCGCCGGTGTCGGGCCGGCTTGAGCGCATTGCGCCCGCTGCGGAGGCGGGAACGCGATCCATCGGCGTGACGATCGCGATACCCAATCCACGCGAAGCATTCCGGGCCGGCCAGTACGCGCTGGCCCAGGTGCGCTTGCGCGACGACCTGAAACGTCTGACGCTGCCGGCCAGCGCGATCGCGCAAGCGTCGGGTCAGGATCACGTCTGGCTGATCGAGTCTGGTGTGCTGGTGCGCCGCGCCATCACGACCGGCCGGCGCGACACCGCTCAGGGCCGGGTGGAAGTGCTGAGCGGAATCGACGGCAACGCCAAGGTTCTGGCGGCACGCTATGACAACCTGCGCGAGGGCGGCAAGGCGAGCGTGGCCGGGGGCGGCGCGGCGCTTGCGTCGACGCCCACGCCGCCGAATCAGCGCTGAACGGGCGCTGAACCAACGCTGAACGCTCAATGAACGCGCAAGCCGCCCGAATTTTGACCCTTCCCGAGCACGCAATGCAGGCCCCGCGATGTGGATGACGCGCGTCTCGATCGCGAACCCAGTGTTCGCGACGATGGTGATGGTGGCGCTGTGCGTGCTGGGTCTGTACTCCTACGCCCGCCTGGGTGTGGAGCAGATGCCCGATGTGTCGCTGCCGGTCGCTTTTGTTGACGTCGCCTACCCCGGCGCCGCGCCAGAGGCAGTGGAGCGCGAAGTCACCAAGCTGATAGAGGAAGGACTGAACAGCATTGCCGGGGTGAAGCGCATCACGTCACGCAGCTTCGAGGGGCGCAGCCAGACGAGCGTGGAGTTCAGTCTGAACGCGAACATGGCGCGCGCGATGCAGGACGTGCGCGACCGGATCGCGATGATTCAGGCGGCTTTTCCGAAGGATGCGAAAGCGCCCACCGTGGCGCGTTTCGATGGTGACAACAGCCAGCCCACGGTGGTGCTGGCGCTGCTGGCCACGGCTGACGCGAAGGGAGTAGGGCGCAATACGCGGGAGCTGTCGCTGCTCGCCGATCAGACGGTGGCTAAGCGCCTGCAGCGCGTCGAAGGCGTGGCACGCATCGACATCGCCGGCCTGGCGACACGCCAGGTGCGCATCGACCTGGACCCGCAGCGCCTGCGGGCCTATGCGATCACGCCAGCAGACATCGCCACAGCGCTGCGCGACAGCAATGCCGACCAGCCGGTGGGCTTGCTCAGTGACGCGGTACAAGACTCGATTCTGCGCATCGAAGGCCGGGTGCGCGACCCCAAGGAATTCGCCAACCTGGTCGTCGCGCGCCGCGGCGGGCTGGGGCTGACGCTCGGTGACCTGGGCACGCTGGTCGAGCGCGAGCGTGAGGCCGATTCAATCGCGCGCATCAACGGCCAGCCGGCGGTGAGCTTCAATGTGTTCAAGCAGCAAGATGCGAACATCGTCGCGACGGGCGAGGCCGTCAAGGCGGCCGTGGAGGAGTTGCGCAAGGTGCTGCCGCCGGGTGTGGAGCTGCGCATCATCTATGCCAACAGCGACTTCGTGAAGAACGCGCTGACGGGATTGCAGCGCACGCTGATCGAAGGCGCGCTGCTCACCGTGCTGATCGTGCTGTTGTTTCTGCACTCCTGGCGCTCCACGGTCATCACCGGCCTGACGCTGCCGATCGCGGTGATTTCGTCGTTCATCGCCGTCTATGCGTTTGGCTTCACGCTGAACTTCATGACGATGATGGGCCTGAGTCTGTGCATCGGCTTGCTCATTGACGACGCCATCGTCGTGCGCGAAAACATCGTGCGCCATGTGCGCCTGGGCAAGGACCATAAGCGCGCGTCGCTGGAGGGCACGAGCGAAATCGGCCTGGCCGTGATGGCGACGACCTTTGCGATTTGCGCGGTCTTTGTTCCCGTGGCGTTCATGGGCGGCATCGTCGGCAAGTTCTTCGTCTCGTTCGGCATCACGGTCACGGTGGCGGTGCTGGTCAGTCTGTTCGTCAGCTTCACGCTCGACCCCATGCTGTCCAGCGTCTGGAAAGACCCGCCCGGCGATCACCTGAAGTCGGTTCCGGTGTTGGGCGCGATGATCCGCGCCACGGACCGCGGCATGGACGCGCTGCACCGCGTTTATGAGGCGTTGATACGTTGGGCGTTCTCCGCCCGGCGCTATGCGCTGCCGCTGCCGGCGTATGCGTATGCGCTTGACGCGCTGGGCCAGCGCGACACGGCCAGCGCGCGCCGCTGGCGGCGCGCCACGCTCACGCCGCGCGCGCTGGTGTTGTGGATCGGCGTGGCGAGTCTGGTGGGTGCCGTGGCGCTCGTGCCGCTGGTTGGCAGCGAGTTCATTCCGCAGACGGACCAGGGCTTCACGCAACTCAATGTGCGTCTGGCGGTGGGTTCGAGTTTGGAGCGCAGCGACGCCAAGGTGCGCCAGGTCGAAGCCATTGTCTCGGCCTTACCCGAGGTGGCGACGGTGTCGACCAATGTCGGAGGGGTTGGCGCGGGTTTGTCGCAGGGGCGCAATCAGGCGTCGCTGAACATTGGTTTGACGCCGCGTGCGCAGCGCGAGCGTTCGCAAAAAGAAGTGGAAGACGATATTCGGGCGCGCTTGGCCAAGCTGCCCGGGATCGACGTGTCGGTGGGCTTCGACCGGCCGATTTATGTGGCGGTGCTCGGCAACGACCCCGAAGGCTTGGCGCGCATCACGCAAGACTTGGCGCAGCGGGTTCGCGCGATCCGTGGCGTCGTCGATGTCGAGGTGTCGGTCAAGCCCGGCCTGCCGGCCTACGCGGTGCGTCTGAATCCGGGCGCGGTGCGCGAACTCGGCTTGACGGCGCCGATGTTGGCGAGCAGCCTGCGGGCTTACGTGAACGGCGAAGTCGCCACCTACTGGACGGCATCGGACGGCCAGCAAGTCGAGGTGCAGTTGCGCCTGCCGGCCGCGCAGCGCGAACGCGTCGACCAGCTGCGCCACCTGCCCGTGGCATTCAGCAAGGACGGCACGCCGATCTTGCTGGGCACCGTGGCGAGCATCGTTCCCGTGGCCAACCCCGAAGTGATACGGCGCCAGAACCTGCAACGCCGCGAGGCGATCTTTGCCGGCGTCGAGGGGCGGCCCTCGGGCGACGCGGGCAAGGAAGTGCAGGCACTCGTGGACAGCATCAAGCTGCCACCCGGTTTCAGCTTCGATGTGGGCGGCTCCACCAAAGAGCAGCAAGAGGCATTCACCGCCATGCTCGGCGCGCTGGCCCTGAGCGTGATCTTCATCTACATCGTGCTCGCCAGCCAGTTCGGCAGCTTCTTGCAGCCGATCGCGATCATGGCGTCGCTGCCGCTGTCGTTGATCGGCGTGATGCTGGCCTTGCTGTTCTGGCGTTCCACGCTGAACATTTTTTCGATGATCGGCCTGGTAATGCTGATGGGCTTGGTGACGAAGAACGCGATCCTGCTCGTGGACTTCGCGAACCACGGCCGCAAGGCGGGCTTGAGCATTCCAGACGCGCTGCTGCAAGCCGGCCTGGTGCGCATGCGCCCGATCATCATGACCACGAGCGCGATGGTGTTCGGCATGTTGCCGCTGGCGCTGGCGCTGAACGAAGGCGGTGAAATTCAGGCACCGATGGGGCGCGCCATCATCGGTGGTGTGCTCACGTCGACGCTGTTGACGCTCGTGGTCGTGCCGGTGCTTTACAGCTATCTGGTGCGTGAGCGCACCTCGGTCACGCAAGGCACGGTCACGGCGGGCGGCGCGGCGCCGTGCCATATGCCTGCGGCAAAGGAGTGAGTTGCTTCGGGAACTGCCTCCGCCCGGCGTAGGTGTTAGCCCGGGTTCAGGGTATGAAGCAGCACACTACGATGCCACGGCGAACCCAGCATGCGAAGCCGCGCGTTCGGTGTGCTCCCCAATTCGAACAGGAGGTCTCAGTGGCAAGTCCTTTGAACGTCAAGAGCAGCGGCGTTGGCCGTGTCGGCATGCTGGTTGCGGCAATCGCCATGCTCGCTGCGTGCGCCACCCCGCGCATCGCGCCTTGGTCGGTCAGCGAAGGTCTCAACGCTCCCGAGAGCGCCTACCTTGACGCCGGCAGCGGTTTTCTGTTTGTCTCACAGGTCGGTATGCGCCCCGGCGGTTCGCCAGCGGACAAGAATGGCGGCGGTGTCATCTCGAAGTTGACGCCTGACGGCAAGGTGGTTTCGGCCCGCTGGGTCACCGGCCTGAACTCACCCAAGGGGTTGCGCAGCCACGGCGGCACGCTGTGGGTTTCGGCGGTCGACGAGGTGGTTGCGATCGACATTGCGAGCGGCACGATCAAATCGCGCATCAGCATCGATGGCGCCAAATTCCTCAACGATGTGGCGACCGGGCCCGACGGCACGGTCTACGTCTCCGACATGGCGACCAGCAAGATCCACCGCATCAAGGACGGAAAAGCCAGCACCTTTGCCGAAGGCGATCGACTCGAGCACCCGAATGGTTTGCTCGTCGAAGGCGAAAGCCTCGTCGTGGCCGCTTGGGGCAAGCCCGAAGCCGATTTCTCGACCAAGGTGCCTGGTCATCTGTATCGCCTGAATATCGCAACCGGCGCGAAGACGCTGATCACGACCAAGCCGACCGGCAACCTGGATGGCTTGGAGTCCGATGGCAAAGGGGGCTACATTGTCAGCGACTGGATGGCGGGCAAGATCTATCAAATCTCCAGCAACGGTGAGACGCGCATGGTCAGGCAGTTCAAACAGGGCGCTGCCGACCTTGCCTACCTGCCGGCGTCACGCACGCTGATCGTGCCGCATATGCTGGAGAACCGCGTGCAGGCCTATGACTTGAGTGGTGATTGAAGCGCCGCGTCAGAACGGGTAGTGTCGAGGCGTCGTCTGCAATGTGATCCAGCGCAGCTCGGTGAATTCGGCAATGCCGGCCTTGCCGCCGAAGCGCCCGATGCCGCTGCCCTTGACGCCGCCGAACGGCATCTGCGCCTCGTCGTGCACCGTCGGGCCGTTGACGTGGCAAATGCCCGAGTCGATTTTTCGCGCGACGTTGAAGGCGCGCGCGATATCGCGGCCGAACACCGACGCCGAGAGGCCGTACTCGTTGTCGTTGGCGCAGGCGATCGCTTCCTCGACCGTCTTCACGCGAACGATGCACTTCACCGGGCCGAACGTCTCTTCGTGATAGATGCGCATGCGCGGTGTCACCAGGTCGAGCACGGTGGCCGGCATCAGCGTGGTTTCGCACTTTCCGCCGCACAGCAGCTTGGCGCCCGATGCCAGGGCGTCGTCGATCAGCGCGTTGCAATGTTTGACGGTGCTCATGCCGATCACCGAACCCAGCACCACCGGGGCGGGTTTGCGCGGATCCCCCAGCGGCAGCGCTTTGGCCTTGTCGACGAACTTCTTGATGAATGCGTCGGCGATTTTCTGGTCGACGATGATGCGCTCGGTGCTCATGCAGATCTGGCCCGAATTGGCGAAGCAGCCGAAGGCCGCGGCGTTCACCGCGTCGTCGATGTCGGCGTCGTCCAGAATCACCATCGGCGCCTTGCCGCCCAGCTCCAGCACGACCGGCTTGAGGTATTTGGCGCAGGTCAGGGCGATGATTCTGCCCACCTTGGTCGAGCCGGTGAAATTGATCCGCCGCACCGCCGGGTGCGCGATCATCGCCTCGACGACAGTGCCGGCATCGGCCGGCGCGTTGGTGATGTAGTTGACGACGCCGGCCGGAAAACCAGCCTCGTGAAACGCTTCGACGATCAGTTGATGGGTGCGCGGGCAGTTCTCCGAGCCTTTCAGAATGACGGTGTTGCCGCATGCGAGCGGCGTGGCGATGGCACGCACGCCGAGAATGATCGGCGCGTTCCACGGTGCGATGCCGAGCACGACTCCGGCGGGAACGCGCATGCCCATCGCGAGCGATCCGGGAACGTCGGACGGGATCACTTCGCCCGCGACCTGCGTCGTCAGCGCCGCGGCCTCGCGGATCATGGCGGCGGCGAGCATCACGTTGAAGCCGGCCCACATGCCGGTGGCGCCGGTTTCGGCGGGCACACACTCGACGAATTGCGGCGTCTTCTCCTCGAGCTTCTGCGCGGCTTTCAACAGCAGGGCGCGGCGCTCGCCCGGGCCGGTTTCGCTCCAGGTCAGATACGCCTCGGCGGCGGCCTCGACCGCCATCACGGCGTCGGCCGGCGAGGCGGCAGGCGCGCGCGTGGCCACCGTGCCGTCGAGCGGGTTGCGGCGTTCGAAAGTGGCGCCTTTCTCGGCGGTGACCTTGAGGCCGTTGATCAACATCGACAGGTCAGACATGGCGTTGCTCCGGGCGAATTGGAATGAGCGATTGTCGGCAGTTCGGGCGGCCGGCCGGGTTCAAGCCTGCACTTGGCCGCGGCGGCGGTAGGTAGCGTCGGCCGCCGTCGTCGTCTCCGAGTCGGCGGCACCGAGGTAGGCCTCGCGCACCACGCTGGAGCGGGCAAGCAGTTGGGCAGCGCCGCTGGCGACGAGCGTGCCGCGTTCGATCACATAACCGCGGTCGGCCACGGCGAGCGCCTTCTTGACGTTTTGTTCCACCAGCAGCACGGTCGTGCCGGCGTCGGCGATACGTCGCGCGAGCGCGAGCACTTCATCGACCAAACGCGGCGCCAGGCCGAGCGAAGGTTCGTCGAGCAGCAACAGGCGCGGCGCGCTCATCATCGCGCGCGCCAGCGCCACCATCTGCTGCTCGCCGCCGCTCATCGTTCCGGCAAGTTGACCGGCGCGTTCGCGCAGCTTGGGGAAGTCCGCCAGCACTTGTTCGAGGCGCGTCGCCCGCTCGGCCTTGGCTGCAAGCCAGCCGCCGAGCTCGAGGTTTTCCAGCACCGTCATGCGCGGGAACAACTGGCGGCCCTCGGCCACCATCGCCACGCCGGCCGCGACGACCTCATGCGGTTTTTCGGGCAAGTCCTCATCGTCCAGCGTCACCAGTCCGGTGCGCGGAATCAGGCCGGTCAGCGCCTTGAGCAAGGTGGTCTTGCCCGCGCCGTTGGGCCCGAGGATCACGGTCAGGCCGGGCCTGGCCTCGAGCTTCAGATCGCGCATCACGAGGAAAGCGCCATAGCCTGCGCTCAAGCCTTGCACCTTCAGGTGCGCCCGGCCCGTGCCGCCGAGCGCGAAGGGTGTATCGCGGTACCACATCATCGCTTCGGTCCGCAGTGCGTCACAGCGGCTGTTCGTCGAGCATCTCGTCGCCGAGGTAAGCCTCGATCACGCCGGCATCGCGCACCACCTCGGCCGGCGTGCCGTCGGCGATCTTCGCGCCCTGGTGCAGCACGATCACGCGTTCCACGACACGCAGCAGCGTCGTCACGGCGTGTTCGATCCAGACGATGGTCAGGTCGAGCTCGTCGCGCATGCGGCGGATGAGGCGCGCCATGTCTTGCAATTCGGCCTCGGTCAGGCCGGCGCCGACCTCGTCGAGCAGCAGTATGCGCGGTCGTGTGGCGAGCGCCATGCCGACTTCGAGCAGGCGCTGCTGTGACGGCGTGATCGCCGCCGCCGGGAGATCGGCTTGCGCGGCCAGGCCGATCAGCGTCAGGATGCTTTGCGCGGTGCGCAGCGCCCAAGGCACCGTATCCTCCTCGCCCCAGAAGACGTAGCGTCGCGGCCGGCGCCCGGCGAACTTCAAGCCGAACTCGATGTTGGCGCGCACCGGCATGTCGGCGAACACGCGCGGCGTTTGAAAGGTCCGCGCGATGCCCTGCGCTGCGTAGCGATGCGGCCCTTGGCCCTCGAGGGCGCGACCGTTCACGAGCAGGCGGCCCGAGGTCGGCTGCGTCACGCCGCTCAGGGCGTTGAAGAACGTCGTCTTGCCGGCGCCGTTCGGGCCGATCACGCCCACCAGTTCGCCGGCTGCGAAGCTCGCATTCACGGCGTCGACAGCGGTCAGGCCGTCGAAGCGCACCGTCACGGACCGCGCTTCCAGCAGCGGGGTGCGTGGCTCAGAGGCTCTCTCAAACAAGGCGCCGCTCCCGCTCGCGGCGCTTGTCGCGCTGCTTGTCGCCGCTCCACTCGTAGCGGCGCTCGCGCCACCAGGCGCGCGACGCGAGCCACCAGCCCTTGGCGGTGCCCAGCCGCACCGACGCCAGGCCACCCGGCAGGTACAGCACCGACAGGATCAGCAACAGTCCGAGCGACATCATGTACAGGTGCGGCACTTTCAGGCGCAAGGTTTCGGCGAGCAGGCTGAAAACGATCGCCGCGATCAGCGGGCCCCACAGCGTGAGGGCGCCGCCGATGAGCGCGATCAACACGGTCTGGAAGCCGATGAACGGGTTGAACACGGTGTGCGGGTCGATGTAGGTCCAGCGCACCGACATCGCCGCGCCCACCGCGCCGGCGAACGCGGCGGTCAGCGCGAAGCCGGCGATCTTGACCAGCCGCGTGTTCACGCCCAGGGTCTGCGCGCGTTGCTCGTCGGCACCGATGCCCAGCAGCGCCAGGCCGAAGCGCGTGCGCCGCAGCGCGATCGAACTGCCTGCCGCGAGAACCGCGAGCGCGAGCATCGTCAGATAGATCGTGTCGCGCTCGGGCACCACGGTCAGCACGCGGCCCACGGTGCCTGTCACGCTCTTCTCGAAGTAGGTGATCGCGTGGCGGATCAACTCCGTCATGCCAAAGGTCAGCACGGCGAAGTAGGTGCCTCGCAGGTGCATCACGGCCGCGCCCATCAGCGCCGCCACCGCCGCGGCGAATACCGCCCCGAGCAAGATGCACTGCACCCATGAAACCTGCCCGAGCGCGATCGCGCTGGTGTAGGCGCCGATGCCGAAGAACGCGGAAGTTGCGAGCGACAGGTAGCGCGTGCTGCCGCAAAACAGCGCCCAGCTCATCGAGAGCGTCACGTACATCAGACAGGTCAG
>JANOLJ010000235.1:0-4219 GCA_031419715.1 Burkholderiales bacterium
CGGCGTTGATGAGCAGCGCCGCGTCATAGCCCTGCGAGGCGAACACCGAGGGCACACGGTTGTATTCCTTCTGGAATTCAGTCATGAACTTCTGATTCGCCGCGTTCGTGAAGTCGGGCGACCAGTGCGCCGTGTTGAACAGCCCGGCCATCGGCGCGCCCACCGGCGTGATGATGTCCTGGTCGGCCGAGAAGCCGGGCAGCACAAGCTGGATGTCCTTGCCCAGGCCCGCGCCGACAAACTGCTTGATGAAGTTGATGCCCATGCCGCCGGGCAAGAAGATGTAGAGCGCCTGCGGCTTCGCGGCGCGGATCTCGGCAAGCTCAGCCGCGTAGTCGAGCTGGCCGAGCTTGGTGTAGTTCTCGCCGGCAATCGCGCCCTTGAACGTGCGTTTGAATCCGGCGAGCGAATCCTTGCCCGCCTGGTAGTTCGGCGCGAGCAAGTAGGCGTTCTTGATCTCGCGCTGGTTCGCGAATTCGCCCGCCGCCTCGTGGTACGCATCGTTCGGCCAGGACACGGCGAAGAACAGCGGATTGCAGTCTTTGCCCGCCATGGAGGAGGGCGCGGCGTTCGGGCTGATGTAGATCGTCTTGTTGTCCAGCGCCTCGGGCAGCGCGGCGAGCATGATGTTGGAGAACACGACACCGGTCATGAAGTCGACCTTGTCGCGCTTCACATTGCGCTCGAACAATTGGCGCGCCACGTCGGGTTTGAACTGATCGTCGCTGACGATCACCTCGGCCGGCAAGCCGCCGAGCTTGCCACCGTTGAGCTTGACGGCGAGTTGAAAGCCGTCGCGGATGTCAATGCCGAGCGCCGACGACGGGCCTGAGAGTGTGCTGACGAAACCGATCTTGACTTTGTCGGCGGCGTGCGCCATAGGTGCCAGCGCGATGGCGCCCAATGAGATGCACGCAATGGCGAATGCGGACACCGGGCGGAAGGGGGTGTGATGCAGAGTCGACGGCATGGGGGCTCCGATGAATCGGGCACGCGCCCGGAGTAATTCATTGTAGGCAGGGGATGCCGCTCCCATGCTCGTGTTTTCACTCGTGGACTTCATCCGAAGCGCGGCGGGTGGCGCTACGCTACGCCTGTGCACCCACCACCGCGGCAAACACCATGAGCCACCCGCCAACCCAAACCATCCGCACCATGTGCCCGATGAACTGCCACCCCACGCTGTGCGGCATGCTGGCCGAGGTACGCGGCGGCGAGCTGCTCGGCGTGAAGGGCGACCCCGACAACCCCGACAGTCGCGGGTTCCTGTGCATCCGCGGCCAGGCCTCGCGCGAGATCATCGGCAACCCGGCGCGCCTGCTGCACCCCCTGGTCCGCGACCGGCGCAGCGACCCGTTGCGCGGCGCCAGTTGGGACGAGGCCTATGCGCGCATCGTCGCCTCGATGCAAAGTGCCGAGCCGCAGGCCACGGCGTTCTGGCCCGGGCATGGCATCTTCACCACGAGTTACGGCACCCGCATCGGGCCGCAATTGATGGCGCGCTTTGCCAACATCCACGGCAGCCAGTTCTGCAACCCGACCATGATCTGCTGGGGCCTGGGCGCGTTCGGCCTCGCGCTCACCGGCGTGTTGGAGACGAACACCAAGGAAGACATGGGCGAGCATTCACAGCTCATCGTCTTGTGGGCGGCAAACCTGGCGAGCCAGCCGAACACCGCGCGGCACCTGCTCGCCGCGAAGCGACGCGGCGCGCACATCGTGACGATCGACGTGCGCCACACCGAAGCCGCCGCCAAGTCCGACGAGGTGTTCCTGGTTCGCCCCGGCACCGACACCGCCCTCGCGCTCGCGCTGGCGCACGTGATCTGCGCCGAGCATCTGCACGACGCGGCGTTCGTGGCGCGCCATACGCTCGGCTTCGATGCGCTCGCCGAGCATGTGAAGATGTACTCGCCCGCCTGGGCCGAAGGCGTGACCGGCATCGCGGCGCAGCGCATCGTCGCGCTGGCGCGGCGCTATGCGGCCACCAAGCCGGCCATGATCGTGCTCGGCGGCAGCTCCATGCACAAGGGCGCGAACGGCTGGCAAGCGAGCCGCGCGATCGCGTGTTTGCCCGGGCTGACAGGCAACCTCGGCGTTCCCGGCAGCGGCTTCGGCCCGCGCCACGGCAGCGCGGCGCATGGGCGCGGCCTGGGCAACATCACCGCGCCTGAGCGCCGCCCGCCCGGCACGGCGTGGCCGAACCAGATGTCGGCTGTGCGCGAGGCGCTGCGCGAAGGGCGCGTGCGCACGCTGTTCCAGATGGGCTCGAACATGCTGTCGTCGTTTCCCGATGCGCGCGCCGCGGCCGAAGGCCTGGCGCGCACCGGGCTGATCGTCAGCCACGATCTGTTCCTGAACCACACCGCCCAGCAGTTCGCCGACGTCGTGCTGCCCGGCACGGCGTGGCTGGAAGAACTGGGCTGCAAGGCCACGCACACCCATCTGTACCTGATGGAGCCGGCCCTCGCGCCGCCGGGCGAAACACGCTCGCTCTACCGCGTGCTGAGTGAGCTGGCCGCCCGCCTGGGGCTGGAGGGCTTTCACCCCTGGGCCGACGAAGAAGCGTGTGTGAACGCCGTGCTCGACCACCCGTGCACAGGCCCGGCGACCGTGGCGTCACTGCGCGCGGCCGGCGGCTTTGTGCCGATGAATGTGTCGCACGTGGCCTACCCGACGCTGCAATTCGATACGCCGTCGCGCAAGCTTGAGTTCGAGTCGACGAAAGCGCGAGGGCTCGGGCTACCGGCGCTGCCGACCTTCGATGCGCGGGATGCGCGGGATGCGCGCGACGCGTTGCGCGAGCAGGAAGCGCACGCGGTGTCGACTTCGGCCGCGCCGGCCGGGCTCGATCACCCTCCCGAGCACCCCCTGTTGCTGACCCAAGGCCGCACGCTCACCCACTTCCACGGCTTCTACAACAACGGCCGCGAACTGCCCACGCTGGCGCGGCGTGAAGCCGAACCGAGCGTGTGGATCGCACCAGCCGATGCGCAAGCGCGCGGTGTGCTCGACGGCGCACCGATCCGCCTGTTCAACGCGCGCGGCGAACTGCACGGCCGCGCCCACGTGACCGAGCGCATCCCCGCCGGCACGCTGTGGCTGCGCGACGGTTGGCCGGAGTTGAATACCTTGACCGACGCGGCCCCGGTGCTGCCCGATTCCGCTGTCGATGCCTTCGCTTTCTCGGCAGGGCAGGCGACGTTCGAGGCGCGGGTGGAGGTGCAGGCGCACGGCACGTAGGTGCCCAGGAGCGCCAGCCAGGCTTCGGTGCACGACAAAGCCTCGCGCGGCGCGGGCGGCGTCAAGCCCGCCGCAATTCCTCGCGAATCGTTTTGCGAACCACACCCTCCAGAGTCTCTGCCTGCATCGCCAGCTTCAGGGCTTCGTTGATCAAGGTCTGATAGCCCCGCTCGCCGGCCTTCGCCTTGAAGTGCGCGACGACCGCCCCGTCGAGGAAGATGTTGACGCGCTGCTTGTTCGGAAGCACTGCGCCGGCGGGGTCGCGCTTGCGCAGAACCAGCTTGCCCGCGGCGATGTCGGACCGCCGCAAGGGCATGTCGGCGCGCTGCTCAGCCAATGTTTTCGCGGTAGATGCTTTGCTCATGTCGGTCTGCCTTGCGCATTGAAATGACGCGGATGTGGTCTTCGGACTCCGCGGTGACCACCACGACGAGCGTCTCGCGCAGTGGGCCCAGCGTCACGAATCGCTCTTCGCCATAGTCGAATCGGCGGTCCTCGAAAGTCACGGTTTGCCCGGACTCGATCACCTGCGCGGCGTCCGCCAGGTCAAGCCCGTGCTTGCTCAGGTTGCTCGCTTGCTTGGCTCGATCGAAGCTGTAGCGCACGACGCATTGTGTGTATAAACATGCGCATCGTCAAGATCGACCTGCTAGTCGCTACCCACCGCGCGGTGTCGAGTTCATGGCGCAGCCGTGTTGGGTGTACCGGCATCATGCACAGTGATTCGGCGTGGCGCGGCCGAGGCATAGACCCATTCAAACCTCGGATTGACTTTGCGTTTCGCCAAATCCTGTTGCCTGGGCAATGCCTCTTCAACCGAAAGGGATCACATGAACCACGGTTCCGTCAAAGTCCGGCCGATGAGGAGTTGATGCCCGCCGGCTGCGCACGCGGTGGTGCAATTGGCGTCGGTTGTACGGTATTTTGGGCGCGGCAGGGCACGCTGTGATGGCGGGTTTTGCGGGTAAGGGCGTGG
>JANOLJ010000236.1:0-4718 GCA_031419715.1 Burkholderiales bacterium
GCCGTGCGCCACGGCGGCGCTTCAGGAGTGTCTGCTCCATTGGTGCGCGCAGCCCGCCGCGAGCCGGCGCGGCGCGCCACCGCACTACCAGGCGGCGGCCACGCGCTGAGCCGGCGCGGCGCGCGAACCGCCCACGGCGGCGGGGCTCGGCGCTGCGGCGTCCTTGATGAATTCACCGAGCGCGTCCAGGCTCGGAATGCTGATATGGCGCCGGCCTTTTTCATTGAAGCAGACCACACCCACGCGGGCCATGCGCGTCAGCGCGCGGCTCACCGATTCGAGCGTCATGCCCAAGGCATTGCCGATTTCGGCACGCGACATGCGCAGCACGATGTGATCGGCGCGCAGTTCGCGCTCGCGCAGGCTCTCGGCCCAGAAGCGCAGAAAGTCGGCGACGCGCGCGTCCGCCGGCAGTGTGCCCAGCGACAGCAGTGAGTCGCCGTCGCGCACGATTTGCCGGCTCATCGCGCCGAGCATCAGTGCCAACAGCGCGGGCACGGCTGTGCAACGGCGCAGCAGGATGTCATAGCGCAGGGTCCAGACTTCGCCGATGTCTATGGCGATCGCGTCGCGGCCGAAGTAGCCGCTGGCAATGCCGTCCAAACCCAGCCAATCGCCCTTGAAATGCAGGCCCACCACTTGCTCACGGCCGTCTGATGAACTCCTGACGGTGCGCACCATGCCCGAGTTGACGATGTGCAACAACGTACAGGGCTCGCCATCGCAGTACACGCTGTCGCCGCTGTGGACGATGCGCCGTGTGATCGGCAGGTGTTTTTCCACCAACGCCAGCGCCTCGCGCCAGGGCGCTGCCGCGGGCGGCGGGTCGGCGTCGGGCAGGGTGGGTCGCACTTGCAGCACGAACCGGCGCGCTTGCGCCGCCATCGGCAGCCACGCCGGGTGCAGCGCGGGTGAATCCTGAGGGGTGGGCAGCGCAATCATTGCGGTTCTCCTGTTGTTGTAGGTTTGATTCAGGTCAAGCGTCGGCAATGAACCAGACTAGGCGCTGCGCCGCTTCGAGTCTGTACGTTGCCGTACAGTGCGGCGCAATGTTTGCCTCAAAGCGGCGGTGCGGGAATCGGCTTCGGGCGCCGCGGGAACGGCGCGAACTTCGTGCAAGACGGCACGTCGGCGCGGCGTGCCGCTCAAGACCGCGCCCCGTGCGACGAAGAGATCACTGCATCGGCTCGTTTCAAGGGGGCGCATCGTGTGGGTTTCCATCCTCGGGTTCATGGCGGCGGCAGGGCTGGCGTGCAGCGCGTTCGCGGGCGAGTTGAACCGCACCGAAACGCGCTGGCTGCAAGGCATGTGGCCGGTGGTGGTGTTTGCCAAGCAGGCGCGGCTGCCGCTGGACATCGTGGTGCAACCGCAGCACGCGCCGGGCGCGGCACCGCTGGCGCTGGGCTTTGTTGATGGCCGCTGCAAGTTGGTGCTGTCGATGCGCGGCAATTCGCAAGCGCAAGCGCAGGCGACGCTCGACCGCATCGACCCCGATCTGCGCGACGCGGCGCTCGAATTGATGGCGGCGCACGAGCTGGGCCATTGCCGGCGCTACCTCGACGGCGCCTGGTACGGGCTGCCCGCGGGGTTGAGCGACCACCTGCCCGTGGACCTTGACGCGCCCACGCGCGTGGCCTACGCGCGCATGCAGGCGACGCGCCGCGAGGAAGGCTACGGTGACCTCGTCGGCCTGGCATGGACGCAGCAGCAGCGCCCGCACCTGTACGCCAGACTCCACGCATGGTTGCTGGAAGAGCGATCGAAAGACCTCATCCCGGGCAGCCACCACGACACGCTGGCCTGGCTGCACCTCGCCGAACGTGGTGTTGCGCGCAGCGCCGGTGGTTCGATCTTCGTTGCCGCGGCGGCGCTGTGGACGATGGGGCTGGGCGCGGACGATTGAACGGCCAGTCAACGCCCCGCGGCAAATCAGCGACCGCGATCCTGGCCGCGTTTGTCGCGATCGTCACCGCGGTTGTCACCCCGGTTGTCACCCCGGTTGTCACCGCGCTCGCGGTTGTTGCCGCCCTGCTGGCGCGAGTCTCTGCCATCGCGGCCGTCGCGCCCGTCCCTGCCCGGGCCCGCCTGCCCGCGCTGCTGCTGTTGCTGCGGCGGCGGTGCGGCGCCTCGGTGCTCCTGGTCTTGGCGGCGCACGTCGCGGTCGCGTGGCTGGTAGCGGTAGTTCTCATTGCGGATCTCATGCTGCTGCTGCGCTTCCGGGTAGCGGCTGTGCGGAAACTTGCGCTGGTAGGTCGGCAGCGGCGCGGGCGGTGGCGTGGCGCCTCGATTCCAGTGGTCCCAGCCGCGCCGCTGCTCCTGCCAGTCGCGGCCCCAATGGTCGCCCCAGCGCGGTGGCGCGTCGGGGCGCCAGCCGCGGAAGTAGGCGGGTGAATCGCGGTAGTAACGCACCGGCACGCGCAACACATACAGCGGCACCGCCTGCGGGCTGACGAAGCCCCACGGCCCGTTGTACCAACTGCTCGCGTACCAGTTGTCGCTCTGGTAAACCCAGTACAGGCCGTCGTAGAAGAAGTAGTTCGATTCTTGCTGCGGCGCATAGTAGACCGGCGTGTCGGGCACGCGCACGAGCGTCGGGTAGACCGGCACATTGATGCCGATGCTCACGCCGGGCACGTTGATGCCGACGCTCACCTGAGCACTGGCCGAGAACGCCGCGCACAGCAGCAGGGATGGCAGGATGAATCGGTAGTGCAATCGGGTTCGCATGGTGTTTCTCCTGGGGCGCCGGGGAGCCGGCTCATGGCGCGCGCAAGCGCAAGGCGTTGATGATCACCGACACCGAGCTCAAGCTCATCGCCAGCGCGGCGATCATTGGCGACAGCAGCCAGCCGGTGAAGGGGTAGAGCACGCCGGCCGCCAATGGCACGCCGAGCGCGTTGTAGACAAAAGCGAAGGCCAGGTTCTGCTTCATGTTGGCGACGGTCTGGTTCGAGATCGCGCGCGCCTGGGCGATGCCGCGCAGGTCGCCTTTGACGAGGGTGACCTGCGCGCTGTTCATCGCCACGTCGGTGCCGGTGCCCATGGCCACGCCGACATCGGCGCGCGCCAGTGCCGGCGCGTCGTTGATGCCGTCGCCCGCCATCGCGACGATCCGGCCCGCGTGCTGCAACTTCTCCACCAGCGCCAGCTTATCCGCCGGCTTGACCTCGCCGTGGACCTCTTCGATGCCGAGCCGCGCGGCCACCGCGCGCGCTGTCGTCAAGCCGTCGCCGGTGGCCATGATGACGCGCAGGCCATCGGCCTTCAGCGTCACCAGGGCCTGTGCGGTGCTGGCTTTGAGCGGCTCGGACACCGCGAGCAGGCCTGCGACTTGGCCGTCCACGGCCAGGTGCATGACGCTTGCGCCCGCGGCGCGCAGGGTTTCGGCTTGGGGTTTCAGGGCATCGACGCTCAGGCCCAGACTGCGCATCAACTCCGTGTTGCCCAGCGCCAGCGCTTTGCCGCCGACATGGCCGCGCACGCCGATGCCGGTGCCCGACTCGAAGTCTGCGCTCGGCTCGAGCGCCAGGCCGCGCTCGCGCGCCGCCGCGACAATTGCCGCGGCCAGCGGGTGCTCGCTGCCCTGGTCGAGGCTCGCCGCGAGGCGCAGCACGTCGTCTTCGCTGAAGCCGGGCGCGGCGATCACCCGGTCAAACCGCAGCTTGCCTTCGGTGAGCGTGCCGGTTTTGTCGACGATCAGGGTATCGACCTTGCGGAAGTTCTCGATCGCCGCCGCGTCGCGGAACAGCACGCCCTGCGTTGCCGCCTTGCCGGTGGCCACCATGATCGACATCGGCGTCGCCAGCCCGAGCGCGCAAGGGCAGGCGATGATCAACACCGCCACCGCATTGATCAGGCCGTAGACCCAGCTCGGCTCGGGCCCGAACAGCCCCCAAGCGAAGAAGGTCAAGAGCGCGACCCCGACCACGCTGACGACGAAGTACCCGGCCACACGATCGGCCATGCGCTGCATCGGCGCGCGCGAGCGCTGCGCCTGCGCAACCATCTGCACGATGCTCGCCAGCACGGTTTGCGAGCCAACCTTCTCGGCACGCATCAGCAGCGCGCCGCTGGTGTTCAGCGTCGCCCCGATGAGTTTGTCGCCGGTGCGTTTGGTCACTGGCATCGGCTCGCCGGTGAGCATCGATTCATCGACCGCGCTCGTGCCCTCGGTCACAGCACCGTCCACCGGCACCTTCTCGCCCGGGCGCACGCGCAGTGTGTCGCCGACATGCACATGCGTGAGAGGAATGTCCTCTTCGGCCCCACCGGCATTGATGCGCCGCGCCGTCTTCGGTGCCAGGCCGAGCAGCGACTTGATGGTGGCCGAGGTTTGCGCACGCGCCTTCAGCTCGAGGATCTGGCCGAGCAGCGTCAACGAAATGATCACCGCCGCGGCTTCGAAGTAGACCGCGACCCGGCCCATCGAGACGAAGGACTGCGGGAACACCTGCGGCGCTACGGTGGCGACCACGCTGTAGACGAAGGCCGCGCCGGTGCCCAGGCCGATCAGCGTCCACATGTTCGGGCTGCGCTTGGCGATCGACATCGCGCCGCGCTTGAAAAACGGCGCGCCGGCCCAGAGCACGATCGGCAGCGTCTGCTAGAGTTCGATCCAGATTTGCGTGGCCATGTAGATCCAGCCGAAGCGGTGTCCTTAGATCGCCAGAAGCGTGTCGTTTATGCTCAGCGGCAGCGTCAAGGTGTAGCGCCGTTTG
>JANOLJ010000237.1:0-3272 GCA_031419715.1 Burkholderiales bacterium
GCAGTGTTGGCTTCAATGAGGCCGGGGCGCGAAGCCCCGGAAAACACTCATGTCGGCGATCTTGAAGGCGATCCACGGGCCGCTTCAATGAGGCCGGGGCGCGAAGCCCCGGAAAACCGCGCCGCTTGTGGGGCGCATGCCGCGTGTAGTCTGCCATAGCTTTGCGAGAGGTCAGCTCCGCGAGCACATCGACACGCCGTCGCACATCTTGGTTCGGCGCAATGCGATCAAGAATACCTGCCCTGACAACGACTTGGCCATTGCGAGCGCTGCCCCCGAGGCACCGCAGCACTTCAGCGCTCGCAACAGGGCGGCGGGGATGATGCATGTGGCGCCGCATTCACACGATCACGGGCAGGCGCACCACCGGTGCGAATGTCTTGCCGATGCTCAGCACGCGCGGCCGCACGTTCTCGGCCGGCCCGATGTCTAGCATCAGCAGGTGATCTTCATCGCGGTGGAGAATGGCCTCGACCTGCTGCACCAACTCCAACTGGCGCATGCGCGTGAGCCGGCACTGGAACACCGACAGTTGCAGCCACTCGCCATAGCCGTGCATCAGCTTGAACAGGCGCCGCCAGCGCTTGTCGTCGGCGATGTCGTAGGTGACGATGTACAGGTGCTCCTCGATCATCGCCGCCGATCCCTTCAACCTTCAACGTGTCGTGAAGTTGGGGTAGTCGTCGATCTCGCCGAGCAGGTGCCGGCCGAGCAGCCGGGCCTGGATCTCGATGATCTGCCGGTACTGCGCGGCATAGCCGAACAGCGGGTGGGTGATCTCCTGGCTCAGGCGGCGCTCGAACCCGGCGATGAATGCGCGCCGGCCTTTCTCGGTGAGGTTGACGGCGCCGCCCGCGTGCACGAAATCGCTGGCCGCGATTTCGCCGTTGTTCAGTGCCATGAGCACCGCCGAGTCGGCCACCAGCGGGCGAAACGGCTCCATCATGTCCAGCGCCAGCGCCGGGCGGCCGTAGCGCGACTGGTGATAAAAACCGCGGTAGCCGTCGAAGCCCACCGCCGTGAGCGTGACCGCCAGGCTGCGCGCCAGCAACGAGTAGGCATACGACAGCAGCGCGTTCACCGGGTCGGTGGGCGGGCGCCGCGTGCGGCGCTCGAAGTCGAAGGGCAGCGCCTCGGAGGGGCCGGACAGCATCTCGCTGAAATGGCGGAAGTAGCGCGCCGCGGCGTTGCCTTCGTGCCCCAGCAGTTGCGCCAAGTCGTGCGCGCGCTCGGCGGCGTCGATGTCTTGCTTGAATTGCGACAGCAGCGCCTCGGGCATTTCGCCGCGCTTCCAGTTGCGCCGCAGCAGCGTGCGCTGGTTGCGTATCTTGGCGGCCACCAGGCCGCGCGCCAGGCGCAGGCAGTGGCGTGCATCGAAACTGGCACGGTACTGCGCGGTGCGCAGCTCGACGTTCTTGTGCCCCAGGCCGATGCTGTGGCCGAGGAACCAGCCGCCGAAGGAGAGCCAGGTGACGGGGATGCCGCGCGCCATCAGCTCGTGCAGCGCCGGCGTGGTGAGGTACACGCCGCCTTGCAGCACGACCTGCGAAACGTCGATGAGCCGCGCGCTCGCGGCTTTGACGTCGTCGATCGTCACCTCGAGCGTCTCACCCACCTTGGCCACCTTGGCGCCGCGCGCCTGCACGTACAACGGCAGCGCCGTGGCAGCGCCCACCGCCAGCGGGCGTGGCGGTGTCTGCTGCGTGCGCAGGTAGTGCACTTCGTCGGGCAGGCAGATGGCGTTGAGCGAGCAGCGTGGGCATTTGGGGCTGTTCTCCAGCGGGGGTGGCATCTGCCCACCCTGCGCCACCAGCCGCAAGCCTGCCACCGCCTGGTGCGTGGTCTCGCGCAGTTCGGCGTCGAACAGTACGCGCACGCGCTCTTTCGAGGCCACGAAATAGAGCACGCCCTCGGGCACCTCGTAGCCATGCTCTTCGAGCAGCAGCGCCTGCACGCAGAGCTGCACGCGTTCGGGCTCGTAGGCGCCGTGCGGCACATGCGGGCGCTTGCCGCGCTTGTAGTCCACCGGCACGGCGCGCCGGCCTTCGAACTCCGCCAGATCGAGCTTGGCGATGAGGCCGAGCGCGTCGGAGGCGAGTTCGAGGGAGTGGACGTGGATGCGTTCTTCGGTGGCGGTTTCGGTTTCGGAAGCGGCTTCGGCAGTGGCAGTCGCAGTGGCCGTGGTGGTCGCAGCGCCAGTGCCGACTCTCGGCGGATTGGCGCGCGTAGGCTTGTCGACGCGCCGATGCGCATGCTGGCCCTCAACCGTGTCGGCCGACTCCGCCCATTCGCCCTGCACCCATTCCAGGTAGGCCAGGCGCGGGCAGTAGACGTATTCGTTGACCATGCGCGCCGGCAGCAGCGGTGCGCCGGGGGGCAGCGGCGGGGCGTCGAGCGGCAGGCAGGTTTGGCCGGTGGTGGGTGGCGCGAGCGCCGGGGTCGGTTCAGGCATGCTCGGGCCTTACGAGTGCGGTACGAGGCGCAGTCGCGGCAGCGATCGCGTCGAAGGCCCGTTCGCCGATCTGCTGTCCGACGCGAGCTGCCTGATGGCGGCGTTGAGCGGCCCCGAGGTCTCCCTCTGTCCAAGGGCAGCGGAGATCGCCGCCTTGGCAAGCGCACCCGCCTCGAGCGACACCAGCACCGGCGGCGCCAGCGACCCCGACTCTGGCTGCGACTCTGGCTGCGACTCTGGCTGCCATGCCCCCGCCGCCACGGCCACCGGCACGCGGAACGTCACCACTGCCGCGCCGGTGATCTCGTCGAACTCCGGCGGGGCGATGCCTGCCGCCTTGCACATTTCGGCGGTCCCTTGCTCCGGCTACCGTGAGCACGAGCGCGCTGCGATCCGGCGCGACCTGAATCGCTTCCACCTCGAACTCGATGGGCGGCTCGAAGCGTTCTCGCGCGGCAGCGATGTCGTGGAAGGTCTGTTCGCTGACCTGTTGCCCGACGAGTGGCCCGTCCGGTTTCGCGCCGATGACAACGCGCCCGCCTGCGCCGTTGGCAAAGGCGCACAGGGTCTGCAACGCTTCGCGCAGCTCACCGGTGGAGCGTTTGAACTCGAGGGTTTGTGATTCTCCCTTGGCGACGAGCTTGGTGGGGGTGGGGGTCATGGGGGGGCGGGCGCGAACAATCCCAGGCCGAAGTGGCAGCCCCAACCAATGCAGAGGGGACCGGCAACCGGGCTCTGCAGGGTCAAGGTTAGATGGAACAGACCAGGCGGCGCCGGTGGTCCGCCTTCGCTACGCACTCGCGCGAAGTGCCGGAACCAC
>JANOLJ010000238.1:0-5014 GCA_031419715.1 Burkholderiales bacterium
ATGGCAGCGTACCCGGCACTGCGACCAGAGACCATTCGCGCCCTCATCGTGCATTCGGCCGAGTGGACGCAGGCCATGCGCGCGGCTTACCAGCCCACCAACAAGGCCATGACGAAGTCGGACCATGTCCGATTGATTCGCCATTGCGGTTGGGGTGTGCCGGACCTCGATCGGGCGCTTTGGAGTGCAGGCAACTCGCTCACCTTGGTGGTTGAAGATCTTGTGCACCCGTACCACAAAGTCACCGGCAAAGGCGTCGTGAGCCGCGACATGAATCTGCATTCGCTGCCTTGGCCAAGACAGCAGCTGCAAGACCTGCCATCAGAAACCAAGGTGGAGTTGCGCGTCACGCTGTCCTACTTCGTCGAGCCGAACCCATCGGCGCGAGGCACGTCATCCAAGTTTCACTATCCGTCGCACCGCCTGCGCTTTGAAGTACAGCGGCAACTCGACGCGACGACCGAAGACTTTGTTGCGCGCATCAACGCTGCCGCCGAGCGTGAAGACGATGGCGACCCCATTGATCCGAAAGACCCCAACTGGCTTCTTGGCGATCTAAAGCGCCATCGCGGATCGCTCCACCAAGACATCTGGCATGGCACGGCGGCCGAACTGGCGAGCAGAGGCTACATCGCCGTGTACCCGGCCAAAGGCTGGTGGCGCACCCGTCCGGCGCAAGAGCGCTTCAACCTGCCAGCGCGCTACAGCCTCATCGTTTCCATCCGCACGCCGCAGACGGACGTGGACCTCTACACCCCCATCGCCCAACAAGTAGCCGCACAGGTTGCTGCGACCGTCGTTGTGAACGCCTGATCGCATCCCTGATGGAAGCGCTCGCGGCGCCGGTTCTTCAAGAATGACTGCAACGCCTCCGCCAAGGAAATTCGTACCGCTCGTTGCTGTGTACGATCCAAATTGCTGGCTGCTTGAGGAGTCATTACGATGAGCGACACCCCGAGAATCGAATGTGCACCGAACGGGCCCCTGCTTGTGCACGGCTTGACCGACCTGCGCAACTCGAAGGGCGCGGTCTTGCCCACGCAGGAGGTGACGGCGCTGTGCCGCTGCGGCGGGTCGTCGAAGAAGCCCTACTGTGACGGCACCCACCGCCGCAATGGTTTCACGAGTGCCAAGCGCGACGATCGGGGCGTTGATCGCCTGGACACTTTCGGTGGCAAGCGCATCACGCTGCACGACAACCGTTCCGTGTGTGCCCACGCCGGCCATTGCACCGCAGGCCTGCCGAACACGTTTCGCTATGGCGGTGAACCCTTCATTGACGCCGATGCCGACACTGCCGATCGCATCGTCGAGACCGTGAATCGCTGCCCCTCTGGCGCCCTGAGCTACACGATCGACGCGCCCGCCGATGACGCGCCAATGGGCGCGCCCGCGGCCCCCGCCGCGATCCTGGTGACACCCGGCCCGTACGCGGTGACCGGCGAGATCGGCATCGACCAGCCGATGAATCGCGGCGCCGCGGCGCAGCGCTATACGCTGTGCCGCTGTGGCGGATCGAAAAACAAACCCTACTGCGACGGTTCGCATTGGGCGCTTCAGTTCAAGGACGACACGAATTGACCAACTCAAGACTGCGTGAGCTGCGCCGCCGGCCGGTTGTGTTGGTATTCGCGTGCATCGCCTGGCTGCTGTCGGGTTGCGCCGGCTCGCTTTACGCCACGGTCGCCTCAAGCGACGGTGACCCGGTCATGCTGCTCGGGCACGACCCCGTCGCCTACTTCACGATGGGCAAGCCTGTGCGCGGCGACCCGTTGCTCAAGGTCAGCCTGCCGCACCGCACCTACTATTTCGTGAGCGAAGCGCATCGCAGCCTGTTCACCGCCGACCCCGCGAAGTACGAGCCGCAGCATGGCGGTTTTTGCTCGAACGGAACGCCCTTCAAGATCAAGCTCGGCAGCGACCCGACGGAGTGGGAAATTTACGAGGGGCGCCTGTTCATCTTCGGCGACATCGTCGGCCATTCGTTCTGGAGCCTGGACCCCGAGTTCAATGTGAAGCACGCCGACCAAGTGTGGGGCGAGATCAAGGACAGGGGTTGGCGCAGCGCGACCTTGCGCGCCTGGGTCAGCCCCGTCGCGTGGTACCGCTCGCACGCCAGCTTGAACGACGAGTGGAACAACAAGCACCCCGGCAAGCCGATCGCTTTCGACCCGGGTGGGCTGATGCGCAACCTGATCTTGAAGGAACCGGGCTGGCGCGCGCGCGAGGGCTTTGGCCAGCCGGCGCTCGGGCTGGTGGGCACCGACGCCTGCCCACCGGCGTGCGTGGGAACCGTCTCGCAGCCGTACAGCCCGCCGTGGCCGCGTTGAAAGCGCCGCTGCACGCGCTGCACGCGCCCGGCCGCACGCCGTTGGCGGCAGGCCCGGTGCCGGCCCGACCCGGGCGCGACGGTCTCATTCGGCAAGCGCCTCGTCGATCGATTGCCCCAGCCTGTCGACAAGGACTAGCAACTCCGCTTCGCTGACGATGAACGGCGGCGCGAGCAGCACATGGTCGCCGTGTCGGCCGTCGATCGTGCCGCCCGACGGGTAGCACAACAGGCCGTTGGCGAAGGCGCGGGCCTTGATGCGGGCGTGGAGTTTGCGCGCCGGGTCGAAGGCGGCCTTGCTGGCGCGGCTTTGCACCATCTCTATGCCGATGAACAGGCCGCGGCCGCGGATGTCACCGATGTGGGCGTGGCCTGTGAAGCGCATCCGCAACGCTGCCATCAATTGCGCACCTCGCTCGCGCACCGCAGCCAATAAATCGTCGCGCTCGATCACGCGCTGCACCGCGAGCGCGGCGGCGCAGGCGCTCGGGTGGCCGAGGTAGGTGTGGCCGTGCTGAAACATGCCACTGCCCTCGCGCAGCGGCGCGATCACGCGCTCATGGGCGAGCACCGCGCCGATCGGCTGGTAGCCGCCGCCCAGGCCCTTGGCGATGGTCATCAGGTCGGGCGTGGCGCCTTCTTGTTCGACGGCGTGCAGCGTGCCGGTGCGGCCCATGCCGCACATCACTTCGTCGGCGATCCAGAGCACGCCGTGGCGATCGCAGATTTCGCGCACGCCTTTGAAGTAGCCCGGTGTCGGCGGCACGGCGCCGGCCGTCGCACCGACCACGGTTTCGGCGCAGAAGGCGATGACGCGGCGCGGCCCGGCGGCAGTGATCGTGGCGTCGAGTTCGTCGAGCAGGCGTTGCGTGTAGGCGGCCTGTGTTTCGCTGTCGCGCCGGTCGCGGTACTCGAAGCACGGCGCGACGCGCGCCACATCGATCAAGATCGGCGCAAACTGCTGGCGCCGCGCCTCGTTGCCGCCGACGGCCAGCGCGCCCAGCGTATTGCCGTGGTAGCTCTGGCGCCGGCCGATGAACAGCGTGCGCTCGGGCTCGCCGATCTCGACGAAGTGCTGGCGCGCGAGTTTCAGCGCCGCTTCCATCGCCTCCGAGCCGCCGCTGACGAAGTAGACGTTGTGCAAGCCCTCGGGCGCGCGCGCCGCGAGATGGTCGGCGAGTTGCTCCGCCGGCTCGCTGGTGAAGAAGCTGGTGTGGGCGTAGGCCAGGCGGTCGATCTGCGCATGCATCGCCGCGATCACGTCGGCGTGGCCGTGGCCGAGGCAGGACACCGCCGCGCCGCCGCTGGCGTCGAGGTAGCGCTTGCCGGCGGCGTCGATCAGCCACACGCCTTCGCCGCCCGCGGCCATCGGCGGGGTGGCGCGCAAGCTGCGGTGGATGATGTGGCTGCTCATGGCGTGCGCCCCTTGGCGTGATGAGCGGGCATGAGCAAAAGGCCTTCGGGCTCTCAACGCGAACCGGCTGGTAAACGCCGGCCCTGCGCCCACCACACGGCGGCGATCAGCAACAGCCCCGGCAGGTAGAACCAGTAAGGCGAGGTGCGCCCGCTCGGCAGCTTGAGCTCGACGATCTCAAAGCCTTCTTCAAAGCCCGACTTGCGCGCGGCGCTGCCGAATTTCGCTGCCAACACCTGCATCTTGTCGCCCAGCGGCGTGAGCGTCAGGCCGGCGGCGGCAAGGCGCTTGCGGCCATCAGCGTTTGCCGCGCCGAGGTTCACCGCCACTGTCTTGCTGAGATCCTTGCCTTCGAGCGTGGTGCCGGAGATCACCGCAACCAGCCGTTCGCCTGCGGGCACTTGCGCAGCCACGCTGTACGCCTGCGCGGCGGGAATGCTCTTGTACTCGGGGGCGAACTGGTCCATGAAAAAGTCAGGGCGGAACAGGAACACGACCGCCAGCGCCAGCAGCAGCCACTCCCAGGGCTTCATGCGCACGCGCATCCAGTTCATCGTCAGCGCGGCGAAGACGAGCATCGCGGCGGTCGAGGCGGCGGCGACGAGAGCGGCCTCGGGCCAGGAGTTCACGTCGATCAACAGCAGTTGCGGATTGAAGATCCAGATGAAGGGCAGGATCACGGTGCGCAGCGCATAGATACTGCCCTGGATGCCGGTGGCGATCGCGTCTTCACCGCTGATCGCCGCCGCCGCGAACGTGGCCAGACCCACTGGCGGCGTGATGTCGCCCATGATGCCGTAGTAGAAGACGAACAGGTGCACGGCAATCAGCGGAATGATGAGGCCGCTTTGCGCGCCAAGTTCCACGACCACCGGCGCCATCAGCGTGGCCACCAGCACATAGTTGGCGGTGGTCGGCACGCCCAGGCCGAGCACCAGGCACACAAAAGCGATGAAGAGCAGCATCACGATCACATTGCCTTGGCTGACGAACTCGACGAAGTCCGTCATGCGCAGGCCGAGCCCCGTGAGCGTGATGCCGCCGACGATGATGCCCGCCGTGGCCGTGGCCACACCAATGCCGATCATGTTGCGCGAGCCGTCGGTGAGGCCGCCGATCACCTCATGCCAGCCCTGCGCCCAGGCGCGGCCGACGGCCTGCCTACGCAGCCACAGGATCAGCGGGCGCTGCGTCAGCATCAGCATGATCAGCACCGCAATCGCCCAGAAGGCCGACAGCGAGGGTGACATTTCTTCCACCATCAAGCACCA
>JANOLJ010000239.1:0-23158 GCA_031419715.1 Burkholderiales bacterium
ACACTGCGGGGCTGCATCGAGTACGACACGGATCTGTACGACGCCACCACGATGGAACGCATGGTCGGTCACCTGAAGACGCTTGCCGATGCCATGTGCCTTGATGAATCGCGGACGGTGGTCACTCTGCCCCTGTTGGACGAGGCCGAACGCTCCATCTTGCTCGGCGGCTTCAATTCCACACGGCGCGATTTCGACAATTCGCTTTGCGTGCATCGCGCTTTCGAGCTACAGGCCCAGCGCACGCCAAACGCGGTGGCCGTGGTGTTCGACGACGAGCGCCTCAGCTTTGCGCGCCTCCACGCCCGGGTGAACCGCCTGGCGCGCCATCTCCGCGCACGCGGCGTTGCACGCGGTGCGCTCGTCGGGCTGTGCGTCGAACGCTCGCTTGACATGGTGGTGGCGCAGTTGGCGATCCTGCAGGCCGGTGCGGCTTATGTGCCGCTCGATCCGGCGTACCCGGCCGATAGGCTGGCGATGATGGCCGGCGATGCGCGGCTTGCCTTGCTCGTGACCGAGTCTTCGCTTGCAAGCACACTCAGCTGGCCTGCTGATCGGCGCGTGCTGCTTGACCTTGACGCGCCGATGATCGCTGCGCTGAGCGACGCCGCACTCGAAGCGGATCCTGCGCTTGACGCTCAAGCACAGGATCCCGCGTACGTGATCTACACCTCGGGCTCCACCGGCAAGCCCAAGGGTGTGGTCGTGCCACACGGCGCGGTGGTGAACTTCCTCGCCAGCATGGTGCGCGAACCCGGCCTGTGTGCCACGGACGTGCTGGTTGCGGTGACCACCTTGAGCTTTGACATCGCCGTGCTGGAGATCCTGGCTCCGCTGACGGTGGGGGCGCAAGTTGTGCTGGCACGTCGGGATCAAGCCACCGAAGGGCGCAGCCTGCGCTCGCTGATCGAATTGCACGGCGCAACCGTGTTGCAGGCCACGCCGTCGACCTGGCGTTTGCTGATCGATGCCGGCTGGCAGGGATCCCCCAGCTTCAAGGCGATGATTGGCGGCGAGGCCTTGCCACTCGATCTGGCGCAACAAGTGCTGGCACGTTGCGGCGAGCTGTGGAACATGTACGGTCCGACGGAGACGACGGTGTGGTCGACCTGCTGGCGCGTCACCGAGCCGGAATCAGGCATCAGCATCGGGCGGCCGATCGCCAACACCCAGGTTCATGTGCTCGACACGAACAACCAAGTCTGCCCGATTGGTGTTGTCGGTGAAATCCATATCGGCGGTGCAGGGGTTGCGGTGGGCTATTTGCACCGCCCCGAATTGACGGCCGCGCGCTTCGTTGACGACCCGTTCAGGCCCGGCGCCAAGATCTACCGCACTGGAGATCGCGGCAGATGGCGACACGACGGACTTCTCGAACACCTGGGCCGGCTGGACCACCAAGTCAAGGTGAGGGGTCACCGCATCGAGCTCGGTGAAATTGAAGCCACGCTTGGCAGACACCCTCAAGTCGCGCAAGCGCTGGTGATCGTGCGGGAGGATCGGCCCGGCGATTCGCGTCTGGTGGCCTACATCGTGGCCAGGGGCGCGGCTGCCGAGGCGAGCGGGCTGCGCGAGCACCTGCGAAGTACCTTGCCCGACTTCATGCTGCCGCAGCACTATGTGAGCCTGGACGCGATGCCGCTGCTGCCCAACGGCAAACTCGACCGCCATGGGTTGCCGGCGCCGGTGCGACCGGCGGTCAATGCCCAAGCCGTGGCTCCGCGCAATCCCAGCGAACAGGTTGTCTGGGAGATCTGGCGCGACGTTCTGCGGGTTGATCGCTTTGGCGTGCACGACAATTTCTTCGAACTGGGCGGCCATTCGTTGGTGGCGATGCAGATCGTTGCCAAGGTGCGAGCCGCCTTTCAACTCGAATTACCGCTGCGCGATTTGTTCGACGCGCCGACGGTTGCCGCACTCGCCGATCGCGTGGCGCAGTTTTGCGTCGAAGTCAGTGGGGAATTCGGCCCGATCACAGCGCGTGGAGATGCAGCTCCAGTGCCGCTGTCAGCCGTGCAAAAGAGCATGTGGCTGGCGCAGCGGTTGGGCGACGACCCGGTGGCCTACCACATCGGATGGGCTCTACGCCTTGCCGGACCCCTGAACGACTCGGCTCTGCGCGCGAGCCTGCAGGCATTGGTGCAGCGCCATGACAGCCTGCGCATCCGCATCGTCGAGGCCGATGGGACTCCTCGTCAAGTCCTTTGCGAATCGGTCATTCTGCCATTCAAGTTGCACGATCTAGCGGCCGTGCGCGCCGAAGATCGGAGTGGGGCCTTGCTGAGCCTGTTGCGCGACGAAAGAAAATTTCCATTCGACTTGACGGCGGCGCCGCTGGCGCGTGCCGTTCTCGTCAAGCTGAGTGAGAACGAACACGTCTTGCAGATCGTGCAGCATCATCTCGTCAGTGACGGATGGTCGGAGGCCGTGGTGCGCAATGACCTCGCCGCCTTGTATGCGGCGCACTGCGACGGCAGCGCCGCGCCCAGGGCGCCAGGTGGGCCGGGTCTGCTTGACTATGTCGCTTGGGACCATGCGCGCGCCGCGACCGGAAAACTCGAGCCGCAGCTTCGATATTGGAAGCAGCGGTTGGCCCACGTGGAGCCACTCAACCTGCCGCTGGATGCGAGTGGTTTGGTGGCCCAAGGTGGAGCCAGTGCAAGCTGTCGGTTCACTTTGCCGCGTGCCGTGGTGTTGCGATTGAATGAGCTGGCCAAGCGCCGTGGCGCGACGATGTATATGCTGTACTTGGCCGCGTTCAAATTGTTGCTGATGCGCTGGTGCGGCCAGGATGACATTGCCGTGGGTACACCGATCGCGTGCCGCGATCGCCCCGAACTTGCGAATGTGGTCGGCCCACTCTTGAACACCGTGGTGCTGCGCACGAGCTTGGCCGGCAACCCTACCTTCGGCGAAACGCTGGACCGAGTTCGGTTGACCACGCTTGAGGGTTATCAGCATCAAGACCAGCCGTTCGACGACTTGGTGGCGGCGATCAATCCAGTTCGCGGCGCAGGCCGCAATCCGCTCTTCGACATCTTGGTCAATTCGGTTGGGGGTTGGACGGATCCGCCGCCGTTGAAAGGCCTGGAGTGCACGCGCTTGGACGGGTTCGATCAGGCCGCCAAGTTCGCGCTGACGCTGTACATCGACAGCAAGGATGAAACCGCGAGCTTTACGCTGAACTACCGCACCGACCTGCTTCGCCCTTGCGTGGTCTCGGACATGGCTGAGCAGTTCGGTCACTTGCTGGCTCAGATCGCATCGAAGCCAGATGCGCGCATCGCGGCCTATTCCCTTGTCACGGACAAGGCGCGGGCAGTGTTGCCCCAGCCTGCGCTGTCCCTGGGAACGGCGCGCGCGGCGCGCGTGCACGAGCAGTTCGTGGAATGCGCCACGCGAAGCCCGCGGCCTATCGCTGTTCTTTCGAGTGACGGTCAGCTCAGCTACGGCGAGCTTGAGGAAGTGTCGCGCGGCATGGCGCAGTGGCTGCACGCCCGCGGCGTCACTCCTGGCGAGCGGGTGGCCATCGTCGCCGACCGTCGCCTGGCGCTGGTGGCCGCTGTCCTGGGGTGCGCGCGCGCGGGCGCCGTGTTCACGATACTCGACGGCGCTTACCCGGAGGCGCGCATTGCCGACTGCCTGTCACAGATCAAGCCTCGGCTGGTCCTTGAATGCCGTGATGAACCACCGCTCGCAGCGGACAGCACAACCCCGCGAGCTCGCATTGAGTTCGCAAGCGCAAGCCTGCTTGCGCAGTTCCCTGTCAGTGCAGCGGAGTTGCCGCAGGTGGACGCGAGCGGACCGGCCTACATCACGTTTACCTCGGGAACGTCGGGCCGCCCCAAAGGGATCGTCACTGGCCATGCAGCCTTGCCGCATTTTGTGCAATGGCATGTCGAACAGCACGGCCTGACAGCGGATGACCGATTCTCATTGCTGTCGGGTCTGTCACACGATCCGTTGCTGCGCGACATCTTCACGCCCCTGGCGATCGGCGCAACGCTGTGCGTTCCGGAGCAAGCGCTGCTGCTCGAGCCTGCCCGGATCGCGGCATGGCTGGCGCGCGAAAAAGTATCGATCGCGCATCTGACACCGGCCCTGGGCCAGGTCATCGCCACCGGGGCGCAGGCCAGCGGTCCACTGACGTCGCTGCGGCGCGTCTTCTGGGGCGGCGAGTCCCTCAGCCGGGCGACGATTCGGCGCATGGTGGCCACCGCTCCGAATGTGACGCAGGTTAATTTTTATGGAACAAGCGAGACGCCGCAGGCGATGGCCTGCCACAACGTCGCGGCTGGCGGCGACGAGCCCACTATTCCGATCGGGCGCGGTATCGACGCCACGCAACTCCTGCTGCTGAGCGAGTCCGGCACACTTTCGGGGCTGGGTCATCCGAGCGAAATCTTCATCCGCACACCCTATCTGTCTCAGGGTTACCTTGACGATCCCGACCTGACGCGCAGCAAGTTCATTCGAAACCCGTACTCGAATGACCCGACAGACCTCTGCTATCGAACCGGCGACCTGGGGCGCTATCGTGACGATGGGAGCGTCGAATACCTCGGGCGAATCGACAACCAAGTGAAGATCCGCGGCTTTCGTGTTGAGCTTGCCGAGATCGAGCGCCTGGTCGAAACCCTGCCCGGGGTCGACCGCGCCATCGTCAAGCCGGCGCTCGATGCCGCGAGCGAAACCAGTCTGTTGCTGTACTACGCGGCGCGGGGTGCGGCGCCGGTTTCGCAGGATGAGGTTTGGGGGTGCGTCCGGCAGGCCCTGCCGCCGTATATGTGGCCACGCCATGTGGTGCGCGTCGAATCGTTTCCAGTGCTTCCTGGTGGAAAAGTCGATCTGCGCGCGCTGCCGGCACCCGAGGATGCGAGCCGACACGTCGCGGCTGCGGCGCCGCGAACTCCAATGGAGCGTGCGATCGCCGAAGTCTGGCAGGCGTTGTTGGGGTTGTCGCAGGTCAGCTTGCGCGACAACTTCTTCGAGCTGGGAGGGCACTCCTTGCTGGCCATGCGCGCGGTCCACGAGATCGAGAAGCGCACCGGCGTGACGCTGTCTATGCGCCGCCTGGTTTACGAAAGCCTCGGTCAGTTGAGCGTTCCCGACACCGGGTCTTCCGTGGCCGTGGCGGTGCCGGCAAAGGCGCCCGCAATCTTGCCGGTGAAGACCGGCAAGCTAGGGCGTCTCATGCGGGCGCTCGCTGATCTGTATCGCGCTTAGACCACGCTTAGACCCGGCGCGTCGCAGCGCCGCCTGGGTGCGCTGCGGGAAACGTCAGAAGCACGCTGGCAACAGCCGTTCACCACGATACAACTCAGCGAGCTGTTCGCGCTCGCGAATCAACCACGCCTGCTTGCCCGACACCATCACTTCCGCCGCGCGCGGGCGGCTGTTGTAGTTGCTGGCCATGCTCATGCTGTAGGCGCCCGCTGACAGCACGGCGATGTGGTCGCCCGTCTGAACGGCCAGGGTGCGATCACGGCCAAGCCAGTCGCCGGACTCGCAGATTGGCCCAACCACGTCGAAGGTAGCGGCGGGCTCGTCGCGCAGGCGGCAGGCGCGGATGTCCATCCAAACCCCATACATTGCCGGGCGCACCAGGTCGTTCATTGCCGCATCGACGATGCAGAAGCTCTTTTCCGCGCCTGGTTTCAGGTACAGCACTTCACTGACCAGAACCCCGGCGTTGCCCACCAAAGAGCGGCCCGGCTCGAACAGGAGTTTTCGGTTCGCGTGGCCTCGCGAATCGATGCGTTGCAGCAATGCGCGCACGAGTTCAGTGGCGCTGGGCGGTGCCTCGTCGCTGTAGGTGATGCCCAGGCCGCCGCCGACGTCGAGATGATGGATGGGAATGCCTCGCGACTCGACACGCTCGATCAAATCGAGCAGGCGATCGACGGCATCGAGGTAGGGCTCGATCTGGGTGATCTGCGAGCCGATGTGGCAATCGATGCCAACGATCTCAATGCCCGGCAGCGCCGCCGCGCGCTGGTAGGTGGCCAGCGCGTCTTCGTGAGCGATGCCGAACTTGTTCGACTTCAGGCCGGTCGAAATGTAGGGGTGGGTTTTCGCATCGACATCGGGGTTGACTCTCAGGCTAATGCGCGCGCGCGTACTCGTTTGCGCCGCGACTTCGGAGAGCACCTCCAGCTCTACCTGACTTTCGACGTTGAAACACATCACACCCAGCTCAAGGGCGCGGCGCATTTCGGCGCGTGTTTTTCCGACCCCAGAGAACAGGACACTCGATGGCGCGCCGCCTGCCGCCATTACGCGCTCGAGTTCGCCGACGGAAACGATATCGAAGCCACAACCTAGGCGCGCGAACGCTTGCAGGATCGCCAGGTTGGAGTTTGCCTTCATTGCATAGCAGATCAAGTGATCGCGGCCCTGCAACGCGCCTTGATAGGCTTGCAGCGCCTGTTCAATCGCAGCCAGCGAATAGACATACAAGGGCGAGCCGAATCGTTTGGCGAGATCACTCAGGGAGCACTGCTCGATGCAGAGATCGGCGCCCTGGTAGGCGATGTGCGGGGCCCCGGGCAGGTTCATCGATTCGCGACCGGAGAAGACGCAGCAGACGCGGCAGGATGTGAGGACGTAGCGACGGGCGCTTTCGGCAGGGTCAGCGGGCCTTTCTGCCCGCAGGCGGTGACCCCCATCAATGAGGCGCACACTATCGCCCGCCAATGGCCTTCGTGCTGCCGCTCCTTCATGGGCGCGGATAAACTGGGTTGGCCACAAATCATCAAAATCATTCTAGCGTCGATGAGCAATTCAACGGATCAGGGCACTCTCACTGGCACTCTCACAGACAGCCAGTTCCACCGCCTGAGCGCGGCGCTGCTGAGTTCGGTGGAGGCGACGTTGGACCTGTGGCTGCAAACGGATGTCGTGGATATTGACAGCGCGCGAACCGGCGGCATGCTTGAGATGAGTTTTCCCAACGCGAGCAAGATCGTCGTGAATACCCAGCCGCCGCTGCATGAAATCTGGCTCGCGGCGCGGTCTGGCGGCCATCATTTCAAGTGTCGGGCGGGGCGCTGGCTGGATACGAAGGATGGGCGCGAGTTCTTCGACGCCCTGTCTGCCTGCGCCAGTGAGCAGGCCGGACTGACGCTGCGGTTCACGGCGCCCGATTGACGCGAGCCGCGAACCGAACCTCCGCGCTCACCGGCGGAACAGATCGAGGATGCCTTTGCGCTCCTCTTCCTGTGGCGCAGGAGCCGCATTCTCTTCAAGGCCCAAGCTGCTCACGCCCTCGCCGAGCGCGTACTCGCTGAAATACCACTCGCTGTTGACATTGACGACGCCAGGGGGCGCGGCGAGTTCTTCGACGGGAACGCCCTTCAGCGCGTGACTCATGTAGTCAATCCATACCGGCAGCGAGAGGCCACCCCCGGTTTCGCGCGAGCCCAACTTGCGCGGCGTGTCATAGCCGATCCACACCACCGCCACGACTTCGCGTTGCCAGCCGGCAAACCAGGCATCTTGCGAATCGTTCGTCGTGCCCGTCTTGCCGTACACATCACCGCGCTTGAGTTTGACTTTCGCGTCGGCAGCGGTCCCCGAGCGCGTGACCTCTTGCAGCAGGCTGCTCATGACGAAGGCGTTGCGCGCGCTCAAGGTTCGCGCTGACTCGTCCAACGCGGTGGGCATGGCTTCGCTCAGGGTCCGTCCTTTGGTGTCGGTGATCTTGCCGATCAGCATCGGGTGGACGCGGTAGCCGCCGTTGGCGAACACGGCATACGCGCCCACCATCTGCATCGGCGTGACGGAGCCTGCGCCCAGCGCCATCGTCAGGTAGGCGGGGTGTCGCTCCGCCTCGAAGCCGAAGCGCGTGACCCAGCCGCGGGCGTAGGCTGGTCCAATGGCCTGCAGGATGCGAATCGAGATCATGTTCTTCGACTTCGCCAAACCGCGGCGTAGCGACATCGGGCCGTCGAAGCCGCCGTCATAGTTCTTCGGCTCCCAGGGCTGGCTGCCGGTCGCGTCTGCATCGAAAAACAGCGGGCCGTCGTTGACCACCGTGGCCGGTGTGAATCCTTGTTCGAGCGCCGCGGAGTAGATGAAGGGCTTGAAGCTCGATCCCGGCTGGCGCCAGGCCTGGGTCACGTGATTGAATTTGCTCTTCGCATAGTCGAAGCCCCCGACCATCGCGCGCACCGCGCCGTTGCGCGGGTCCAGAGCGATGAAGGCGCCTTCGACCTCAGGCAGCTGGGTGATTGTCCATTCGCCTTTACCGTAGGGCGCTACGCGTATCACGGCACCACGACGAACCCGGACTTTCGGGCTGGACTTGTCAGACAGGCCCGAGGCGGCCGGCTTGAGCCCCTCGCCAGCGATCGTGACCGTCTCGCCGCTTTGCAGCATCGCGACGACCTTCTTCGCGCTGGCCTCAAGCACCACGGCCGCCTTCAGTTCATCGTTGTCGGGGTGTTCCAGAAGCACTTCGGCGACACGCGCGTCGATCTCCCGAGGGTCAGAAGGCAGGTCCGCGTAAGCCTCGGGTCCGCGATACACCTGGCGCCGCTCGTAGTCCATGATGCCTTTGCGCAAGGCGCGATAGGCCACGTTCTGATCGGCTGAACTCAGGGTGAGGTAAACATTCAGCCCTCGCGTATACGCGTCGTCACCGTACTGAGCGAAGATCATCTGCCGTGCGACCTCGGCCACATGCTCGGCATGCGCAGGCAATTCCGAGGGGCGCCGGTACTTCAGCACCTGCGCCTTGGCGGACTCCTGCTGCGCGGCGTCAATGTAGCCGTTGACCGCCATGCGGTCGATGATGTGCTGCTGCCGCTCCTTGGCGCGCTTGGGGTTTGTGATGGGGTTGTAGGCCGACGGCGCCTTGGGAAGGCCGGCCAGCATTGCCGCCTCGGCAATGCTGATCTCGGAAAGCGGCTTGCCGAAGTAGATGTCGCTCGCCGAGGCAAACCCGTAAGCTCGTTGGCCGAGGTAAATCTGGTTCATGTAGACCTCGAGGATCTGCTCCTTGTTGAGCAGGCTTTCGATCTTCAGCGCAAGCAGGATCTCGTAGATCTTGCGCGTGAACGTCTTCTCCGTTGACAAGTAGAAATTGCGCGCCAACTGCATCGTGATCGTCGAGGCACCCTGGCTTCGCGACTCGCCGAAATTTGCCAGCCCGGCACGCAGCACGCCTTTGTAGTCCACGCCTCCGTGCTCGAAGAAGCGTGAGTCCTCAATGGCCAACACGGCGTCCTGCATCACTTTCGGGATCTGCCCGATCGGCATGAAATTGCGCCGTTCTTCGCCGAACTCGGCGAGCAAGGCCCCGTCGGCGGAAAAGATGCGCATCGGCAACTTCGGCCGATAGTCGGTGAGCCCGCCGACCTCCGGAAGGTTCGGGTAGGCCACCGACAACGCGATCGCCACCAGCAGGGCCACCGAGGTGACGGCCGCAGCGCCGAGCCCAAGCAAGGTCGCGCTGATGCTGACCCCCCAGCGCGCCCACGCCGGCCATGCCGCGAAGTGTCTGCGGGCACTGGAGAGCAAGGAGGGCCGTGGGGCCTCCCGATCAGTATCTGTCATGGGGGTTTGGGATCGGAGGCGTGCATTATAGAAAGCCCGGTTTGGCGAAAGGCCAGTTCATTTGCCGTGCTGATGTCACGGTCCGGCCCGGACGATCTGCGCCTGGCGGGGGTTTGTCGCCGCATAGGAGTTTCAGCACCGCGAAGCACTTGCCGATATAGGGCTCGCCGGGGATCAACACGTTGTTTCTATGCCCCCCTTTCGGTGTGAGATTTGCAACGGCAAGAGAGTCGCAAGACCGAAAACTTCTTTGTTGTTCAAAGGCTTTACTGCTAGCATTCAAGTGACTTATTAACAGTCCGACACTCACTCAGGTGGTGGACGAAAGAGGGGCGCTGTGAGCTTTATAGACGCTTTGATGGGCCGCAAGTTTGCGCCGATGATCGGCTTGGACATCAGTTCGTCGAGCGTGAAACTGGTCGAGTTGGGCCAGTCCGCGTCCGGCGAGTATGTTCTTGAGCGCTTCGGCTCTGAGAGTTTCGAAAAGGGCTGGATCGCCGACGGTCAAGTCGAGAAGTTCGACGAAGTCGCCGAAGCCGTGAAGCGCGTCGTTGCCAAGAGTGGAACGAAGACGCGCCAGGTCGTGCTCGCGATGCCGCAGTCGGCGGTCATCACGAAGAAGATCATGTTGCCTGCGGGCCTTCGCGAGGAAGAGCTTGAGATTCAGGTCGAGTCTGAAGCCAATCAGTACATTCCGTTCTCCCTCGACGAGGTCAGCCTTGACTTCTGCGTCCTCGGACCGAGCGCCACATCCGTGGGCGACGTCGAAGTGCTCATTGCGGCGTCGCGCAAAGACCGCGTGCAGGACCGCCAAGGCCTGGCCGAAGCCGCCGGGTTGAAGCCCGTGGTGCTGGACATAGAGTCGCACGCATCGCGCATGGCGATGGGCAGGGTCGTCGCGGGCCTTCCGAACGAAGGCAAGGATGCCCTCGTGGCCTTGTTCGAAATCGGCGCCGACACAACCAGCCTCAAAGTGCTGCGCGACGACGAGATGTTGTATGACCGCGATCAGGCCTTCGGCGGCTCGCAGCTCACGCAGTTGATCTCCCGCCAGTACGGCTTCTCCTACGAAGAAGCGGAACAGAAAAAGCTTGCCGCTGATCTGCCCGAGGACTACGAGACCACCTTGCTCGCGCCGTTTGTAGACAGCCTGTCGCAGGAAATCGGTCGCGCATTGCAGTACTTCTTCACCAGCACACCGCACCACAAGGTTCATTACGTGATGCTCGCCGGTGGCACGGCAACCCTGCCCGGCCTGAAGGATCGGGTCACTGAATTGACGGGTTTTGCGTCGATGGTGGTGAACCCCTTTGAGAACATGAAATTGGGCTCCGCGGTTCGGGAGAGCAAATTGCGACGCGAGGCGCCTTCCTACCTGACGGCGTGCGGCCTTGCGATGCGGAGGTTCCTGCAGTGATTCTGATCAACCTGCTCCCGCATCGGGAGGAGAAGCGCAAGCGCAAGAAGATTGCCTTTTTTGTCGGGCTCGGGGTATCCGCGGCAGCGGGGCTCGCCGTGGTGGGCGCGTGGTATGGCGTGCTGGAACACCTGACGACCGTGCAGCAGGAGCGCAATCAATTCTTGACCTCCGAGATCAAGAAGCTCGAAGTGCAGATCAAGGACATCGCCAACCTGAAGGCAGAGATCGATTCGCTGATCGCGCGGCAAAAGGCGGTCGAAGATCTGCAGGCCGATCGGAACTTGCCTGTCCATTTGCTTAACGAACTCGTGAAGCAAACGCCCGAGGGCATCTATTTCACGACAGTCAAACAAGACGGGCGTGTGCTCAGCGTGAACGGCATCGCCCAGACGCAGGAGCGAATCTCCGAGTTCCTGCGCAATACCGCCAACAACTCCGAGTGGCTGGTTCGGCCGGAACTGGTTGAGAGCAAGGCGGCGAATGTGGTGACGGCCAACAAGGAGCAGAAGCGCTTGTTCGACTTCACCATGCGCTTGAACGTGAAGAGGCCGCAGGACGCTCCCGCAGCGGCTGCGGCACCCGCGCCGGGCGCGCCGGCAAGTGCCCCGGCACAAAAGAAGGCCTGACCCGCCATGGCAACCAAGGCGAATGCAATCAATGTGGACCTGAGCTCCGTGCTCGGGGACGCGGCCTCGCAATTCAGGGGCCTCAACACCAGCGAGCCGGGCCAGTGGCCGATGCTGCCCAAGGTGGTCGCTTGGCTGCTAGTGGGCGTCGCAATGCTCGTCGCAGGCTGGCTGATGTTGTTGTCAACCTCCCAAGATGCCCTTGACGCCGAGCGTGCCAAGGAGCCCGCACTCAAGGCGGACTACCGGGCCAAACTCGGCCAAGCCGTCAATTTGAGCGAACTGCGCAAGCAGAAACTGCAGGTTGAAGAGTATGTGACGCAACTGGAAAAGCAGTTGCCAGGCAAGGCCGAAATGGACGCCTTGCTTTCCGACATCAACCAGGCCGGGCTTGGCCGCGGCTTGCAGTTTGAATTGTTCCGGCCGGGCCAAGTGGTCGTGAAGGACTATTACGCCGAGCTGCCGATTTCGATACGCGTGTCCGGCCGTTACCACGATCTGGGTTCGTTCGCGGCCGACATCGCGAACCTGTCGCGCATCGTCACGCTGCACAACCTGAGCATCACTGGCGCGCGGGATGCCGCAGGGCAACAGGCCGGCCTGCTTGCCATGGACGCGACGGCGCGCACCTACCGCTATCTCGACACCAGCGAGCTCGATGAAATCAAACGCGCGTCGGCGAAGAACAAGCCGGGGGCGAAGAAATGAAGTACGCGTTCAAACGCCAATGGCCGACGCTGGTTGTTTGCGCGGCGGCTGCAATAGGCGCGGGCTGCAGCAGCGAGCAGGAAGAGCTGACCCAGTGGATGGATCAGCAGCGCCGTGAAGTCAAGCCCAACGTCGTTGCGATCACCGCGCCGAAAAAATTCAACCCGCAGATCTACCTTGCGATGACCAGTGTTGAGCCCTTCAGTACGCAGAAACTGACGGTGGCTCTCAAGCAGGAAGCGCGACAGACGAATTCGCTGCTGGCCTCGGAAATCAACCGTCGCCGCGAGCCTCTGGAAGCGTACCCGTTGGACAGCATGACGATGGTGGGCAGCGTCACCCGCACGGGACGGCCCTACGCCTTGCTCAGGGTGGACAACCTGTTGTACCAGGTCAAGCCGGGCGACTATCTGGGCCAGAACTACGGAAAGATCACGAAGATTTCCGAAACAGACGTCTCGCTGCGAGAGATCGTTCAAGACGCCGCAGGGGAGTGGATTGAGCGTGTCAGTGCCCTCCAGCTTCAGGAGAAGGCGCGGTGAACAACAAAGGGAAGACTACGATGCTAAGCAAGTGGCGCACATGTGCGTTGGCGCTGACGCTGCTTGTCAGCTTGCCTGCCACGGTGGCAGCGCAGAACGCGATTCAGTCGATCAACAGCACCCAGCAAGCTGGCACGGAGGTGGTTCGTATCGAACTGTCCGAGCCGTTGGCGGCCATTCCAACAGGGTTCACGATTCAGGCGCCACCGCGAATCGCGATTGACCTGCCCGGCGTGGGCAACGCCTTGGGCCGCTCCAGCATTGAAATCAATCAAGGCAATCTCCGCTCGGTGAGCGTGGCTCAAGCCGGCGACCGCACGCGCCTGGTTCTGAACCTGCGGCAAGCGTCGAACTACAAGGCGCAACTCGAAGGCAAGATTCTCCTGCTTGTGCTCGATGCCGCGCCGGCCCCCGCGACAGCTGCTGCCGCCACGCCGAGTGCGCCGGCCCGCTTTGCCGAACCGCTCAACGCAAGCCCGCAAGGCCTGCGTGACATTGATTTCCGGCGTGGTGCCGATGGGGCTGGCCGTGTCGTCGTCGACCTTCCGAGCAACCAGGTTGGCGTTGACATTCGCCAGCAAGGGCAAACGCTGGTTGTCGAGTTCCTGCGTTCCACGCTGCCTGAGAACCTGCGGCGCCGGCTCGACGTGACGGACTTCGGTACCCCAGTTCAGTTCGTTTCGACCACCCAAAATGGCGACCGCGTGCGCATGGTCGTGGAGCCGCGCGGCGCGTGGGAACACAGCGCTTACCAGAGTGACAACCAGTTTGTACTCGAGGTACGCACCCGCAAGATCGATCCGAACAAGCTGACGCAAGGCCCAGGCTACGCCGGTGAGAAACTCTCGCTGAACTTCCAGAACATCGAAGTTCGCGCGCTCTTGCAGGTCATCGCTGATTTCACGAACTTCAACGTGGTCACGAGCGACACCGTCACCGGCAACGTGACGCTGCGTTTGAAAGACGTACCCTGGGATCAGGCGCTGGACATCATCTTGCAAGCCAAGGGCCTGGGGCTGCGCAAGTCCGGCAATGTGATCTGGATCGCACCGAAAGACGAATTGGCGGCCAAGGAAAAACTCGACCTCGAGTCGCGCGCGCAGATTACGTCGCTTGAGCCAGTGCGCACCCAGTCGTTCCAGTTGAACTACACCAAGGCCGATGAGGTGGCGAAAGCATTGACGGGTGCCGGCGCCGCAGGCGGCGCTTCGGCTCGGCTCCTATCGACCCGAGGAAGCGCGCTGTTTGAGACGCGGACCAACCAGTTGTTCGTGACCGACATTCCGTCGAAACTGGAAGAGGTTCAGGCGCTGATCTCGAAAATTGACATTCCGGTTCGACAGGTTCTGATCGAGGCCCGCATCATTGAAGCGGCCGATAGTTTCGGCCGTTCATTGGGGGTGAAGCTTGGCGGGGCGGACGTGCGAGGCATCACAGGCGCTGGGGCGCCTGGCTTTAGCATTGGCGGCGGCAACCGAGTCATCGGTGGCGGCAATATGAATGCGGTGGGCGCGCAGACGCTGCAGCCCGGTGCCACGTCTTCGTTTGCTGACACGCAGTTTGTGAACTTGCCCGGTGTGGGACAGAACAACTACAGCGCGGCGACCTTCGCCGTCTCGCTCTTCGGCTCGGCGGCGAATCGATTTCTCAACCTCGAAATCTCGGCGCTAGAAGCGGACGGAAAAGGCAAGATCGTTTCCAGCCCGCGCGTCATCACGGCGGATCAGGTCAAGGCCTTGATCGAGCAGGGCGAAGAGTTGCCGTACCAGACCGCGACCTCAAGCGGTGCGACTGCTCTGCAGTTCCGCAAGGCTAACCTCAAACTAGAGGTGACACCGCAGATTACGCCCGAGGGCAACGTGATCCTCGACGTCGACGTGACCAAAGACAGCGTCGGCCGGGTCACCGCGGCCGGCTTCGCGATCGACACCAAGCACGTCAAGACGCAGGTGCTCGTCGAGAGCGGAGGCACGGTTGTGATCGGCGGGATCTTCGAACAACGCGAGCGCGAAGACGTGACACAGGTGCCGTTCCTCGGCGACATCCCAATTCTTGGTAACCTTTTTAAGACGCGGACCAAGAGCACGAACAAGACGGAGCTGCTGATTTTTCTCACGCCGAAGGTCTTGAATGACAAGGCTGTTGCGCGCTAAAGACGCGCTTGTCGTTGAAACTGGGATGAGTCTTCGGGGAGTCTTTGCGATGGGAACGATGAAATTCACTGCCTTGCTCTTGGTTGGGGCGATGGTGGTCGGATGTGGTGGGTCAAGCGGAACCTCTCCGTACGACGGTGGCGGTGGCGGCGGAACTCCTGGGCCGGGAGGCGGCGGGACAGGCACGACGTCTGCGTCAATGGCGCTGGCGCTTTCGACAACAACGGTCACCGCAGCAACACCCGCAACCGTTACTGCCACAGTTCGTGACGCGAGCGGCAACGCTGCCGCCGGCCAAGTCGTCACCTTCAGCGTGTCGGGAGGCCCCGGTTCCGTCAACCCAACGAGCGCGTTGAGCGATGCCTCTGGTCAGGCTGTCACGACACTCGCCCCGACCAACGCCAGTGCCATCGGCGCGGGCGAGGTAAGCGCGGCTGCAAATGTGAATGGCGTTGCCGTGTCGGCGAAACAAGGATTTTCGTTGACGGCGACCACCGTAACGATTTCAAACTTCACCTCCGGTGTTGCGACTGGCACGCTCTTGAGCGCGTACGGTCGGACTACGTTGACTGCAACACTGGGCGCAACAGTTCCGGGCGCCTCGGTCACTGTGAGTGTCTCGTCGACTTGTGTGACGGCCGGCAAGGCCAGACTGGCGGCATCGTCCGTAACGACTGCCACAGGCTCGGCAATCTTCACCTACGATGACTTGGGCTGCGGTGCCGGTGGCAACCCCAGTGATTCGTTGCAGGCCACGGTGACTGGGACCGCTTCGACTCGGCTTTTGACCATTCCATTGTCCTCGCCGACGGTGAGCAGCATCACGTTTGTGTCGGCTTCGCCTGAGACGATCTTCTTAAAGGGATCTGGCTTCGCTGAGCAGGCGGTTGTGACTTTCCGAGTCGTTGATGGTTCTGGGGCTGGCGTACCTGGCCAAAGCGTTTCGATGTCCGCAACCACGTACACCGGCGGGTTGACTCTGGATGGAGTGGCAACGCCAGTGGCTAAGAATACAGACGCGAATGGCAACGTTACCATTCTCGTGAACTCCGGTACCGTACCGACACCTGTGCGCGTTCGGGCGACGACTCAAGCGTCTGTTACGTCGGCGATTTCTACCTCGTCAAGCGCGTTGTCGATCGCCGTGGGTCTTCCCACCCAAGACGTGTTCTCGCTATCGCAAAAGACGTTGAACATTGAGGGATTCAATCTCGACGGTACGACCAATTCGTACACCATCTTCGCCTCGGATCGAATGCGCAATCCGGTTCCTGACGGTACCGCCATCAATTTCGTTGCCGAAGGAGGCCAAATAGTTGGCTCAAGTCAGATCTCGTTGTCGCCGCTAGGTATCGCCAGTACGACCGTCAACTTCGTCTCATCCGGTACCCGGCCTGCGGACGGAAGAGTTACAGTGGTGGCGTATGCGCTGGGAGAGGAGTCGTTCGTCGATGCGAATGGCAACAACACTTTCGACGCCGGTGAGGCGTTCCAGGACTTGGGTGATGTGTACGTTTCGCGCACCTACCACTTCCCAACAGGGTTTGACCAAGCCAGCGACCAGCGAATCCCGCAGACCTTGGCGGGCACCGCCAGCCCGTGCGTCAACATTTCGACTGCAACTGCAGCGACCGCGTTGCTGGCATTGGATGTCAGTGTCCCTTCGGCCGCGACTTTCAGCGGGGCAAATCGTTGTGATGGAATCTGGGGCCAGGCGTTTGTGCGCCGCGCTGCGGAAACGGTTTTGTCTACTTCGGGAAGCGACCCCGTTTGGGAGAAGGGCGATAACCCGGTTGGCGCGGCCACGGTTGACCTGCGGGACACCTCGAATCCACTCACACTCGCTGCTACATATAGTCGGGTCGCCGGCACATCATTGCCACAATCGGGCGCAACTGGCTCACTGTTCTTCCTGGTCCGCGATACGAACGGCGTGCGCCTGAATCCCGTTGCTGCTGGCACGACCATCACCATCGAGGCGACGACGGGTCTCACTGTCAAAGTCACCGGAGGCAGTCCGGTGATCAGTACCACCGAAGCCACGCTGGCGTCAGTTTCCTACGAGTTCACTACTGCGACCGTGGGCACGATTACGCTGCACATCAAGTCGCCGAGCGGCGTGACGACGGATATCCCGTTGAGGGTTTGTTCTGGCTTGTGTCCCGGCCCGTAGTCTCCCTAGTTGGCATGCCCGGCGGGGGCAAGTCCACCGTCGGTCGCCACCTTGCGCGCCACCTGAACGTTCGGTTCTTCGACGCTGACGTAGAGATAGAACACCGCATCGGCTGCCCGATCCGCGTGTTCTTTGAACGCGAAGGTGAAGCGCGGTTTCGCGATGTCGAGCAAGAGGTTCTGGCCGATCTCGTAACCCGCCAGCATGCGGTTTTGGCCACCGGTGGCGGCGCAGTATTGCGCGAAGCGAACCGGCGTAACCTGCGGGAGCGCACGACTGTCGTCTACCTGCGTTCCACCCTCGAAGAGCTGTTCCGCCGCCTGCGCCACGACACGCACCGGCCGATGCTGCAAGTGGCCGACCCGCTGCGTAAGCTTCGCGACCTGTTTGCGGAACGCGACCCGCTGTACCGGGCGACAGCGCACTTCATCATCGAGACGGGCCGCCCCTCGGTGCACACACTCGTCAATATGGTGGTGATGCAACTTGAGCTGGCAGGCATCGTGGAAGCGCCTCACCGAGGCGCCGAAGGCGAGACCAAGCCTGCCCCTAAACTCGGGGCATGACCTCCTCGGCAGCAACGTCCAGCGCCCGCATTCCAATCGACCTGGGCTCACGCAGCTACGACATCTTCATCGGAACGGGCTTGCTGGATGTGCCGTCCACTTGGCAGGGTCTGCCCAAGGCCGCGACGGTTGCAATCGTCACGGATTCGAACGTCGCGCCGCTCTATGCCAAACGGCTCAAGGCGTCGCTCGCGAACCGCTATCCGAAAGCGCTGTTGATCGAACTGCCCGCCGGTGAGGTGCACAAGGATTGGGCGACGATGAACTCCATCTTCGACGCGTTGCTTAGCGCGGGGTGCGACCGCAAAACGTTGCTGTTCGCTCTCGGCGGAGGGGTGGTAGGGGACATCGCGGGCTTTGCCGCGGCCTGCTACATGCGGGGCGTGCCGTACGTTCAGGTTCCGACGACATTGCTGGCCCAGGTGGATTCATCGGTCGGTGGCAAGACCGCGATCAACCACCCCGCAGGCAAGAACATGATCGGCGCGTTCTACCAGCCGCTCAGAGTGGTAGCCGACATCGAGACTTTGCAATCGCTGCCCGCGCGCGAGATTGCCGCAGGTCTGGCAGAGATCATCAAATACGCACCGATCGCGGATGCGGGTTTCCTCGACTGGATCGAAGCTCATCTCGCGGCTCTGCTTGCGCTGGACCCTCAGGCTTTGCAGACGGCGATTCGGCGGTCGTGTGAGATCAAGGCCAGTGTCGTCGGTCGAGACGAGCGCGAAGAGGGACTGCGGGCGATCCTCAACTTTGGGCACACATTCGGCCATGCCATTGAAACCGGGCTGGGCCATGGTGAATGGCTGCACGGCGAAGCCGTGGGCTGCGGCATGGTCATGGCCGCTGACCTGTCGGCACGCCTGGGCCTCATCGAAACGGCATATGCGCTTCGACTGAAGAAAGTCATTGGTGCTGCCGGCTTGCCTGTGCGTGGGCCGGGCCTGGGGGCGAACCGCTATCTTGAACTGATGCGGCTTGACAAGAAGGCTGAAGGCGGCGAGATGCGGTTTGTGGTGATCGAGGCGCCCGGCCGTGCCGGTGTGCGCGCCGTTCCGGATGAATTGGTGGCCGCAGTCATCGCCAGCAATTCGGGTTGATTCGCCAGGCGCAAGCCAGTATCCGAGGAGACTCACGCGCATGGCCCGCCTGGCGCGACTCTGCATCGCCGAGCATCTTCACCTCGTCATTCAGAGGTCAAGAGGCGACGAGCCGGTGCTGGCCTCTGCTGGCGACAACGACGCCTACCTCGCCTGCTTGTGCCAAGCGGCGGTGGCGGCGAATGTCGCGATCCATGCTTTTGCCCTGACGCCGACTCAGGTACGCTTGCTCGCCACACCCTCGGACGACTCGGGCCTGGGCGCCATGATGCAGTCCGCGGGGCGCAGCTTTGTTGCCTCCTACAACCGGCGCCACGGACGGCGTGGCCCGTTGTGGGACGGTCGGTTTCACGCCACGGTTGTCGATGCCGAGCCGCACTTCATCGAGTGCATGCGATTTGTCGAAACGGCGCCGGTCCAGATGCGCTTGGCGGAGCGCGCCGAGCAATGGCCCTGGTCAAGCGCCGCACACCACAGCGGACGCAAAGTCGCGGCCGGCCTGGCGGAGCACCGCTTGCTGTGGACGCTCGGCAACACGCCCTTTGAGCGGGAGATGGCCTACAAGCGGCTACTCGAGCTGCCGCTGGGCGAAGCGCGTGCCAGCGAAATTGAAAGTGCCGCTCTGCGTGGCTGGGCGATCGGCACAACCCGGTTTATCGAGTCGATCGCCGCGCTTGTGAATCGGCGCCTGCTGCCGTCCAGGCGCGGCCGGCCCTCAGCGGGTGCCTAGTCAGATCAGGAGGAACGACCCTAGGTTGTTGTGTCCCCAATATATCTGAGCGATCACCATCTCTTAATTAAATGGGGACACATGCGTGCCGATTTTCCTTGAATGAATTGCTGCGCCGCAGTATTCTGCGGGCGCAGCATCTCTGCTCACGGAATACGCCATGTCTCACATATCCGACGCCGTCGCCACCCCTGGTGAGTTAACCGCCGCAGCTTCGCTGGGGTTGTACAACCCGGCGAACGAACATGACGCCTGCGGCGTCGGCTTCGTCGCCCACATCAAGGGGCACAAGTCGCATGCCATCGTCGCGCAGGGCTTGAAGATCCTGGAGAACCTGGACCATCGCGGCGCTGTCGGCGCCGACAAGCTGATGGGTGACGGCGCCGGCATCCTGATCCAGATCCCGGACGAATACCTGCGCGCGGAAATGGCGGCTCAGGGCGTGCAGCTCCCTGCTCCCGGCGAATACGGCGTCGGCATGATCTTCCTGCCGAAGGAACACGCGTCACGCCTGGCATGCGTTCAAGAACTCGAACGCGCGGTAAAAGCCGAAGGCCAGGTGCTGCTGGGCTGGCGCGACGTTCCAGTGGACGCCGAATTGCCCATGTCACCCACCGTGCGCACCAAAGAACCCGTGATGCGCCAGATCTTCATCGGCCGTGGGCCGGATGTGATCGTCCCCGACGCACTGGAGCGCAAGCTCTATGTCATCCGCAAGACCGCGTCGAGCGCGATCCAGGCGTTGAAGCTCACGCACAGCCGCGAGTACTACGTGCCCAGCATGAGCTGCCGCACCATCATCTACAAAGGCCTATTGCTAGCCGACCAGGTGGGCAAGTACTTCAAAGATCTGGCCGACCCGCGCGTGATCTCGGCGCTGGCGCTGGTGCATCAGCGCTTTTCGACCAACACCTTCCCCGAGTGGCCGCTCGCGCACCCCTACCGCATGGTCGCGCACAACGGCGAGATCAATACCGTCAAAGGCAACTTCAACTGGATGCGCGCGCGCGAAGGCGTGATGAAGTCCCCCGTGCTCGGCGACGACCTGAAAAAGCTCTATCCCATCAGTTTCGAAGGCCAGAGCGACACCGCGACGTTCGACAACGCGCTGGAACTACTCACGATGAGCGGCTACCCGCTCGCTCACGCGATGATGATGATGATCCCCGAGGCGTGGGAGCAACACACGACGATGGATGAGCGGCGCCGCGCGTTCTACGAATACCACGCGGCGATGTTGGAGCCTTGGGACGGCCCGGCGGCTATGGTGTTCACCGATGGCCGGCAGATCGGTGCCACGCTGGACCGCAATGGCCTGCGCCCGGCGCGCTACATCGTGACGGACGACGATCTCGTGGTGATGGCCTCGGAAGCCGGTGTGCTGCCCATTCCCGAAAGCAAGATCATCAAGAAGTGGCGCCTGCAACCGGGCAAGATGTTCCTGATCGACCTCGACCAGGGGCGCATCATTGACGACGAAGAACTGAAACATCAGTTCGCCTCCGCCAAGCCCTATCGCCAGTGGACCGACGCAGTGCGCGTCAAACTCGAAGACGTGCCACCGCAAGCGGACACGACGCACTTCACCGAATCGCTGCTGGATCGTCAGCAGGCCTTCGGCTATTCGCAGGAAGACCTCAAGTTCCTGCTCAGCCCCATGGCGGTGGCCGGCGAAGAGGGCGTGGGTTCGATGGGCAACGACACACCGCTCGCGGTGCTGTCGGACAAGAACAAGCCGCTCTACAACTACTTCAAGCAGCTCTTCGCGCAGGTCACGAACCCGCCGATCGACCCGATTCGCGAAGCGATCGTGATGTCGCTTGTGTCCTTCATCGGCCCGAAGCCGAATCTGCTGGACATCAACGCCGTCAATCCTCCCATGCGCCTTGAGGTTCCGCAACCAATCCTTGATTTCGAAGGCATGGCCCGGCTGCGCGGGATTGAACAACACACTGCCGCCAAGTTCAAGAGCTACGAGCTTGATATTACCTACCCCTTGCTCTGGGGCGACGAGGGTGTCGAGGCCAAGCTCGCCTCGCTGTGCGCAGAAGCCGTGGATGCCATTCGCAGCGGCCACAACATCCTGATCGTCAGCGACCGCAAGATGGACCGCGATCATGTGGCGATTCCGGCCGTCCTCGCGTTGTCGTCAGTGCACCAGCATCTGATCCGCGAAGGCCTGCGTACCACGGCCGGCCTGGTGGTCGAAACCGGCTCCGCACGCGAAGTGCACCACTTCGCCGTGCTCGCCGGCTATGGTGCCGAAGCCGTGCACCCTTATCTCGCAATGCAAACACTTGCCGAGCTGCACCGCGAACTGCCTGGCGACCTTAGCCGCGACAAAGCAATCGCCAACTATGTCAAGGCTGTCGGCAAGGGGCTGTCGAAGATCATGTCGAAGATGGGCGTGTCCACCTACATGTCGTACTGCGGCGCCCAGCTTTTCGAAGCGATAGGACTCGAGCAGGAGTTTGTGCAGAAGTTCTTTCGCGGAACGGCAAGCCAGGTTGGCGGCATCGGCGTGTTCGAGGTGGCCGAAGAGGCGATCCGGATGCACAGCGCGGCCTTCGGCGAAGACCCGATTCTCGACACCATGTTGGAGGCCGGCGGCGAGTACGCCTGGCGCGTGCGCGGCGAAGAGCACATGTGGACACCCGATGCGATCGCCAAACTCCAGCACAGCGCACGCGCGAACCGCTACGACACCTACAAGGAATACGCGCAGCTCATCAACGACCAGTCGCACCGGCACATGACGCTGCGCGGCCTGTTCGAATTCAGAATCGACCCCGCCAAGGCGATCGCCATCGACGACGTGGAGCCCGCCACCGAAATCGTGAAGCGTTTTGCCACCGGCGCGATGTCGCTGGGCTCGATCTCCACCGAAGCGCACACCACGCTGGCGGTGGCGATGAACCGCATAGGCGGCAAGAGCAACACCGGCGAGGGCGGCGAAGACCCGGCGCGCTACCGCAATGAACTCAAGGGCATCCCCGTCACCACCGGCACAACACTCAGCGACGTGCTCGGAGCAGGCGTTGTCGCGTCGGACTACGCGCTCCAGCAAGGCGACTCGCTGCGCAGCAAGATCAAGCAGGTGGCGTCGGGGCGCTTTGGAGTCACGACGGAATACCTCATCAGTGCCGATCAGATCCAGATCAAGATGGCGCAGGGGGCCAAGCCCGGCGAAGGAGGTCAACTGCCGGGCGGCAAGGTTAGTGAGTACATCGGCATGCTGCGCTACTCTGTGCCGGGCGTGGGCCTGATCTCGCCGCCGCCGCACCACGACATCTATTCGATCGAAGACCTCGCGCAACTGATTCACGACCTGAAGAACGCCAACTCGCGCGCCAGCATCAGCGTCAAACTCGTCAGTGAAGTGGGCGTGGGTACGGTGGCTGCAGGTGTGGCAAAGGCAAAGGCTGACCATGTGGTGATCGCCGGCCACGATGGAGGCACCGGCGCTTCGCCATGGAGTTCCATCAAACACGCCGGTACGCCCTGGGAGCTGGGCCTGGCGGAAACGCAGCAGACCCTCGTGCTGAACCGCCTGCGCGGGCGCATTCGCATCCAGGCCGACGG
>JANOLJ010000240.1:0-3876 GCA_031419715.1 Burkholderiales bacterium
GGCGCTGCCCGAGCCGACGTTTTACTCGCCCGCCACCTTGGCCGGGACCACGCCTTTTTTCAGCAAGCGCGCCAGCGCCCGGCCCGCCGCGTCGTCGCTCGGCGGCAGGTCGGGCACGCGCAGCATGTGCAGCTTCGGGAAGCGCTCTTCGAGCACTTGCGCAAAGCCGATGCGGCGTTCGATCTCGGCCGACAGGCGCGTCGCCTGCGAGGTGAGCAACAGCGTGTCGCGCCCCGTGCTCTGGGCGCCGGCCATGCGCGCGAGCAGCAGCCCCGCCGTGCGGCCAGCGGCGCGGTTGTCGGCGCCGACATGGGTTTCGCGCATCGAGCCGGCCACATCGGAAAACAGCGTCACGACGTGCACGCCGGAACGCACGAGTTCATTGATCGCCAGCTTCACCGGCGGCAGGTCGGGCGCCATCAGCGCGATGCCTTCGCAGTCGGCCAGGCGCGACAGGCCTGCGGCGAAGTGCGCACCGTCGCTCGCGTCGAGCCGATGCGTGACCTCGGTGATGTGCTGGTGCCGGAAGTCGCCCGCCGACTGCGCGATCTGGCGCTCCACCAGGTCGGCGAAGGGCGTGGCGTCGTCAGGTAGCACATAACTGAAACGGAAGTTCTGGTCGCGCCGCGGCCGGCCGCGCACGGGCGGCGCGCCGATCTCGGCCATCACCTGCATGACGCGCTGCACGGTGTCGACGTTCACCCCGGGGCGTTTGTTCAGCACCCGGTCCACAGTGGCCGTGCCGACGCCAGCGCGTGCGGCGATGTCGGCAATGGTGGCGGTGGAGGACATGCAGTGGAACGATCGGACCGCCGCATTCTCATCACATCAGTAAATAAATCAATCAGGGTTTCAACGGAGTTTTCTGACTCAGGGTCGCCGACAGGGCGATCGCTGCGTGCCCGTCGGCAGAACTACAGCGTCATGGCCCACCAGCGCTGCGCCAGTTGTTCCAGTGTCGTTTCGTTTTCGAGCGGCAGCCTGCGCATGTACCAAGGCAAGTTGCTGTAGCGATGCAGCAGCGCGTGCGCCATGACGCGGCAGGACAGCGCGTCGTTCAGGGCTGAGTCGGCGAACCCATAGGCAAGCAAGATGCGGCGCAGCAGGCGCGCTTCGCCGCACGCCGCGAACAGACCCACCGAGGCGAATTCATAAGCGGCGTCGCCCTGCATCGCGGGCTCGAAGTCGAACAGGCCGCTGAGCCGCCAGCCGCGTGGCCCGGGTTCGACCATCAAGTGCTCGCGCATCACTTCGGTGTGCAGCAGTACTTTCGGGGCGTCGGCGGCGGGCTTCCAGGCATCGAGAAACGTCGGAATCTGCTCCAGCCAAGAATGCGCAAGGCCGCGTTTGCGCTGGCGCTCGACCGCACTCGCGGCTTGCGTCGGGACGAACTCATCCCACTGCGGCGCCAGCGGCCCAAGCGCAGCCGCATCCAGGCGATGCAGTGCCGCCAGGCTGTGGCCGAGGTCATCGGCAAATCGGTCGCGCTCGTCGTTCGACAACTCCGGCCACAGCTCCACCGCACGCCGGCCGCGCAGTTGCGTCATGACGATGTAGAACCAGCCGTCGAGCATGCCGCTGGCGGTGACTTCGGGCGTGGGCACGGGCAGCTTGCCGGCCACAAACGACAGCACCCGCGCCTCAACGCTTGCGAACTCGGCCTGGTCGGGCGGGAAGAGCTTGAGCACATGGCTCTCGCCCAGCGCATACACCGGCAGTGAGCCGCTGTCGTAGCGGTGCACCGCCGCGCCGCGCAGACCGTGGCGCTGCGCGATCGCGGCCACGCCGGGGGCCAGCGCCACGTCGTCGGCGCGCAGGGCATCCCAGCCCTCGGGTGGCGCCACGAGCGGGAACATCGAGCCCGGCTTCAGGTGCGCGTTCAAAGGCGCGGTCAAAGCCTCACCCAGCGCCCGCCCTTGGCCGACGACGCCACCACCGCTTCGATGAACGCCACGCCTTTGACGCCGTCGACCACGGTCGGGAAGTGCGACGCCTTGTCCACCTTGGGCGCACCTCGTTCGCGGGGCCGCCGCGCGGCGCGGATCGCCTGCGCGATTTCGCCATACAGCGTCGCAAAGGCTTCGAGATAGCCCTCCGGGTGGCCGGCCGGAATTCGCGTGACCCGCGCCGCCGCGCTGTTTGCCGCGCCGCTGGCGCGCGCGATGATTTGCGTGGGCTCACCGAACGGTGACCAATGCAATTGGTTCGGCTGCTCCTGCCGCCAATCGAGCCCGCCCTGGCTGCCGTAAATGCGAATCCGCAGACTGTTCTCATTGCCCGGCGCGACCTGGCTCGCCCACAGCGCGCCACGCGCCCCGCCCTCAAAGCGCAGCATCACCTGGGCGTTGTCGTCCAGGCGGCGGCCGGCCACGAAGGTGCTGAGTTCGGCGCACAGTTGCGTCGCCTGCAAGCCGCTGATGTACTCGGCGAGCTGATACGCATGCGTGCCGATGTCGCCGATGCACCCGCCCGCGCCGGAGCGCGCCGGGTCGGTGCGCCAGTCGGCCTGCTTCTGGCCGGATTGTTCTAACCGCTCAGTCAACCAGTCTTGCGCATACTCCACCTGCACGACGCGAATGCTGCCCAGGCGCCCCTCGGCCACCATCTGCCGCGCCTGGCGCACCATCGGGTAGCCGGTGTAGTTGTAGGTCACGGCGAAGATGCGGTCGTGCTTGACCGCAAGCGCTTGCAGGCGCCGCGCGTCCTTCGATGTGGTGGCGAGCGGCTTGTCGCAGATGACGTGGATACCCGCTTTCAAAAACGCTTCGGCCACCGGCGCGTGCAGATGGTTCGGCGTGACGATGGCGACCGCCTCAATGCCGTCGGCGCGATGGCTCTCAGTGCGCGCCATCGCCGCATAGTCGGCGTAGATGCGGTCTTCTGCCAAGCCGAGCGAGCGGCCGGAGCGTTGCGCCTTGTCGGCGCTGGACGCCAGCGCACCGGCGAGCAATTCATAGTGATCGTCCAGGCGCGCCGCGATGCGGTGCACCGCGCCGATGAATGCGCCTTCGCCACCGCCGACCATGCCCAGGCGGATGCGGTGCGGGCCGGCGACCGTTGTCCTGGCTGTCGCTTCCGCTTTTTCTTCCGCTTCCGCTTTTGCTTTTGCTTTCGCCTTCACTTCGCTGGCCATGGCAACACCCGGGTCACAGCCCCAGCATGCGCTGGATCTGCTTCGGGTCGCCCTGGCCCGCAGCAAAGTCGTCAAAGGCCGTTGCGGTGACGCGGATGATGTGCTCACGAATGAACTTCGCGCCTTCGGCCGCGCCTTGCTCCGGGTGCTTCAGGCAGCACTCCCATTCGAGCACCGCCCAACCGTCGTAGTTGTACTGCGCGAACTTCGAGAAGATGGCGCGAAAGTCGATCTGCCCATCACCGAGTGAGCGGAAGCGCCCTGCGCGCTGCAGCCAAGGCTGGTAGCCGGAATACACACCCGGCCTGCCGTTCGGTCGGAACTCGGCGTCCTTCACGTGCATCGACGTGATGCGCTCGTGATAGATGTCGATGAACTCCAGGTAGTCGAGCTGCTGCAGCAGAAAGTGCGACGGGTCGTAGTTGATGCAGCAGCGCGGGTGGTTCTTCACACGCTCCAGAAACATCTCGAACGTCACGCCGTCGAACAGGTCTTCCCCCGGGTGCAGCTCGAAGGCGACGCTGCAACCCGCGTCGTCGAAGGCGTTGAAGATCGGCAGCCAGCGCTTCGCGAGTTCGTCGAAAGCGGCTGCTATCAACCCCGCCGGGCGCTGCGGCCACGGGTACAAGAACGGCCAGGCCAGCGCCCCGGGAAACGACACCGTGCTGGGCAGCCCGAGATGGCGCGAGGCGCGCGCCACGTGCTGCATCTGCTGCACCGCCCAAGCCTGCCGCGCCTTCGGG
>JANOLJ010000241.1:0-7737 GCA_031419715.1 Burkholderiales bacterium
GCGCAGGCGGGGGCGGCGCAGGCGGCGGGGGTGGTGGCGGCGGGGGTGGTGGCGGCGGGGGAGGCGGCGGTGGCGGGGGCGGCGGCGGCGGCTTCAACGCACCATCGCAGGCGGCGTTAGCGGTCGCGGGAGTCCAGTTGGCATCGCGCCAGCACAGATCGCCAGCGCCATTTCTCCAGACGATGCCCGATGAGTTGACCCACTGGTCCGTGCCCGATGACTGCGCAAACGCGCCAGACACCGAAGCAGCGAGCGCAGCGGATGCAAACAGCGAAGCCACGTGATTCAGTTTCTTCATGGTTCTCCTCTCGAGGTATAGAGCAGTCTTGTTCTGCTGATTGGCTCTGTGACTAGCACAGCGCGGGAAATTCCGCTACTGCACCACTTCACTACCGGACGCGAATTGTGCCATAGCGTTTACCCGGCTTCTGTGCGTTAGCGCACCCCCAAAGCCGAAGAATGGCGGGTCGCCCGGCAGCGAGCGAGCGCGATGCCCTGCCCAGGCCCGAGGCGCATCTCTTGGACCCACTTAGAATTCATCCGCATCCATTGCGCTGGCGGCGCGCCACCGCCCGACGCGCCCGCCCCCCGCTCGCACCCCGCTCCCCGCCCCTTCGCATGACTCAATTCGCCAAAGAAACCCTGCCCATCAGCCTCGAAGAGGAGATGCGGCGCTCCTATCTCGACTACGCGATGAGCGTGATCGTCGGGCGTGCGCTGCCCGACGCGCGCGACGGCCTCAAGCCCGTGCACCGGCGCAGCCTGTTCGCGATGCACGAACAGAACAACGATTGGAACCGCCCCTTCAAGAAGAGCGCGCGCATCGTCGGTGACGTGATGGGCAAGTACCACCCGCACGGCGACAGCGCGATCTACGACACCATCGTGCGCATGGCGCAACCGTTCTCGCTGCGCCACATGCTGGTCGATGGTCAAGGCAACTTCGGCTCGGTGGACGGCGACAACCCGGCGGCGATGCGCTACACCGAAATCCGCCTGTCGAAGATCGCACATGAAATGCTCGGCGACCTCGACATGGAGACGGTCGATTTCGGCCCGAACTATGACGGCTCGGAGCGAGAGCCGCTGGTGCTGCCGGCCCGGTTCCCGAACCTGCTGGTCAACGGCTCCTCCGGAATCGCCGTGGGCATGGCGACGAACATTCCGCCGCACAACCTGAATGAAGTGATCGACGCCTGCCAGCACCTGCTGAAGAACCCGCAGGCCACGGTGGACGAGCTGATGGAAATCGTGCCCGCACCCGACTTTCCGACGGCGGGAATCATCTACGGCCTGAGCGGCGTGCGCGACGGCTACCGCACCGGGCGCGGCAAGATCGTGATGCGGGCGAAGTGCCACTTCGAGGACATCGACAAAGGCCAGCGCCAATCGATCATCGTAGACGAAATTCCGTATCAGGTGAATAAGAAGAGCCTGCTGGAGCGCATCGCCGAGCTGGTGCACGAGAAGAAGATCGAGGGCATCAGCCACATTCAGGACGAGTCCGACAAATCGGGCATGCGCATCGTCATCGATCTGAAGCGCGGCGAGGTTCCCGAGGTCGTGCTGAACAACTTGTACAAGCAGACGCAGCTGCAAGACACCTTCGGCATGAACATGGTGGCGCTGATCGACGGCCAGCCCAAGCTGTGTTCACTGCGCGAGCTGATTTCCATCTTCCTCGAGCACCGGCGTGAAGTGGTGACGCGGCGCACCGTGTTCGAACTGCGCAAGGCGCGCGAACGCGGCCATGTGCTGGAAGGCCTGGCCGTGGCGCTGGCCAATATTGATGAATTCATCGCCACGATCAAGGCCTCGCCAACGCCGCCGCTGGCCAAGTCGGCGTTGATGAGCAAGAGCTGGGATTCGGCGATGGTGCGCGACATGCTGGCGCGTGCCGAGGGGCAAACTCCGGGCGGGCGCGAGGCCTTCCGCCCCGCAGGCCTGGCCGCGACGTTCGGCATGCAGCCCGACGGCCTGTATCGCCTGTCGGAAGATCAGGCGGGCGAAATTTTGCAGATGCGCCTGCAGCGCCTGACCGGGCTGGAGCAAGACAAGATCGTCGGCGAATACAAGGAGGTGATGGCGCAGATCGCCGACTTGATCGACATTCTGAACACGCCCTCGCGCGTGACGACGATCATCAGCGACGAACTCAGCGCCATCAAAACCGAGTTCGGCCAGACCAAACTCGGCGCGCGGCGCAGCGTGATCGAACCGAATGCGCAGGACCTCGGCACCGAAGACCTGATCCAGCCCACCGACATGGTGGTCACGTTGTCACACACCGGCTACATCAAGAGCCAGGCACTCTCGGAGTACCGCGCGCAGCGCCGCGGTGGCCGCGGCAAGCAGGCGACACAGACCAAGCAAGACGACTGGGTCGAGCAGCTCTTCATCGCCAACACGCACGACAACATTTTGTGCTTCACGAACCGCGGACGCGTGTATTGGCTGAAGGTCTGGGAAGTGCCGCAGGGTTCGCGCAATTCGCGCGGCCGACCCATCGTCAACATGTTCCCGCTGCAGGCCGGCGAAAAAGTCAACGTCGTGCTGCCGCTCACCGGTGAGGCGCGCAGCTTCCCAGCGCAACTGTTCGTCTTCATGGCCACCTCGCAGGGCACGGTCAAGAAGACCGGCCTGGACGAATTCAGCAACCCGCGCAAGGCCGGGATCATCGCGGTGGATCTCGACCCGGGCGACTTCCTGATCGGCGCGGCGCTCACCGACGGCCACCACGACGTGATGCTGTTCAGCGACGGCGGCAAGGCAGTGCGCTTCGACGAAGACGACGTGCGCGGCATGGGCCGCCAGGCGCGCGGCGTGCGCGGCATGATGCTCGACCCCGGCCAGAGCGTGATCGCGATGCTGGTCGCGGAAGACGAATCGCAAAGCGTGCTCACCGCCACCGAGAATGGCTACGGCAAGCGCACCAGCATCGTCGAGTACACGCGCCACGGGCGTGGCACGAAAGGCATGATCGCGATCCAGCAGTCCGAGCGCAACGGCAAGGTGGTCGCCGCCACGCTGGTGCGGCCCGACGACGAAATCATGCTCATCACCGACCGCGGTGTGCTGGTGCGCACGCGCGTCTCGGAGATTCGCGAACTTGGGCGCGCCACACAGGGCGTGACGCTGATCGCGCTGGACGACGGCACCAAACTGATCGGCCTGCAGCGCATCGTTGAAAACGACGCGAACGTCGGCAGCGGCGAGAACACCGAGAACGGAGACCTTGGCGGCGACCCTGGCGAGGAACCTGCCGCGCCTGAGGGCACGTGAACCGCGATGGCCCCTGACGCGCCCGCGGGGCGGGCAAGTTCCCCATGCGAGAATTTGCCCCCTCCATGGCTGACCTGACCCACGCTCCCGTTGGCGCACCTGAAGTCGATTTGTCGGCGCTGCGCGCGCGGATCGACGCCATCGACAGCCGCTTGCTCGGCCTGTTGAACGAGCGCGCCACGCTCGCTTTGCACATCGGCGAGATCAAGCGTGCCGAAGGCAGCGTGGCGTTTCGGCCGGAGCGCGAGGCACAGGTGATCGCCTCGCTGCGCGGCGCCAACCCCGGGCCGTTGCGCGCCGAGAGTGTGGCGCCGATCTGGCGCGAAATCATGTCGGCGTGCCGCGCCTTGGAAACGCCGACGCGCGTCGCCTTCCTCGGCCCGGCGGGCACTTTCAGCGAAGAAGCGACGCTCGCATTTTTCGGTTCGGCGATCGTGAAGATGCCGTGCGCCAACTTCGACGAAGTGCTGCACGCGGGCGTCACGGGCGCGGCTGACTTCGCGGTCGTGCCGGTGGAGAACTCCACCGAAGGCGTGGTGACGCGCTCCCTCGACCTGTTCCTCACGACGCCGCTTTTCATCATCGGCGAAACCAGTCTCCTGGTGCGGCACAACCTGCTGCGCGCGCAGAACTCGCTGGAGGGCGTGAGCGCGGTGTGCGCGCACCCGCAGGCGCTGGCCCAGTGCCATGCCTGGCTGGCGAACCACCTGCCCCACGCCGAGCGCCGCCCGGCCGCGAGCAACGCCGAAGCGGCGCGTCTGGCGAGCCTGGACCCGACGCTGGCCGCGATCGCGAGCACGCGCGCCGGGGCAGAGTTCGGCCTGCACGTCGTCGCCCCGGCGATCCAGGACGAAGCGCACAACCGAACGCGTTTCGCGATCCTCGCGCACCCGGATCGGCAGCCGCGACCCAAGGCCTCGGGCAGCGATTGCACGAGCCTGGTGGTGTCGGTGACCAACCGGCCCGGCGCCGTGCACGACATGCTGGTGCCGCTGAAGAAGCACGGCGTGTCGATGAGCCGCTTTGAGTCGCGCCCGGCGCGCTCCGGCCAGTGGGAGTACTACTTCTACATCGACATCCAGGGCCACCCGGACCAGCCGGAGGTGGCCGCGGCACTTGAAGAACTGCGCGGTGCCTGCGCGTTCTTCAAGCTGCTCGGAACCTACCCCATCGATACTCACTGAATTCGAACGGGCCTCGCGAATGTTCAATCAACTCGGTGTCATCGGCTGCGGCCTGATGGGCGGCTCATTTGCCCTCGCGCTCAAGCGCGCGGGCCTGGTGAGCCGGGTGATCGGCTACAGCAAGTCGCCCAGCACGACGGAAAAAGCGAAGAAGCTTGGCGTCATCGACAAGGCGGCCGAATCGGCGCTGCTCGCGGTATCGGGCTCCGACATCGTGCTCATCGCCGTGCCGGTGGCCGCCACCGAGGCCACGTTTCGCGCGATCCGCCACCTCGTCGAGCCCGGCGTGCTGTTCATGGATGTGGGTTCGACCAAGCGTGATGTCGTCGACGCCGCGCGGCGCGTGCTGAAGGAGCGCATCGCGTCATTCGTTCCAGCGCACCCGATCGCGGGCAAGGAAGTGGGTGGTGTGGCGCATGCCGACGCGTCGCTTTACAACGGGCGCCAGGTGATCCTCACGCCGCTGCCGAATACCAACCCCGATCTGCTGCAGAAGGCGACCGACGTGTGGGCGGCGATCGGCTCCCAAGTGCTGCGCATGACGCCGGAGAACCACGACGCGGCGTTCGCCGCGGTAAGCCACCTGCCGCACTTGCTGGCGTTCGTGTACTTCAATTCGATCGCGGGGCAGCCGGCGGGGCGCGACTACCTGTCGCTCGCCGGCCCGGGGTTTCGCGACTTCACGCGCATCGCCGCGAGCGACCCGCTGGTTTGGCGCGATGTGCTGATGTCGAACCGCGAAGAAGTGCTCAAGCAGTCCGAGCGTTTCCGGCGCGAGCTCGAAGCGTTGGAACATGCGCTGAAGCACGGCAATGCCGACTCGCTGGAAGAGCATATTCGCAGCGCCTCGGAGGGGCGCGCGGGCTGGCACTTGAGCAACCCCAAGTCCGCACCGCCGCGCTGAGTTCGCTTCGACACGCGTCCCGCTGCCCTCTGTCGCGCGCCCGCGCATGTTCTCGATCCCGTTCATCGACCTTCCCGCGCTGCGCTCAGCCGCGGGCACCGTCACGCTGCCGGGCTCGAAGAGCATCTCAAACCGGGTGCTGCTGCTCGCCGCGCTGAGCAGTGGCGTGACACGGATTCACGAGCCTCTTGAATCGGACGACACCCGCGTCATGCTCGCCGCCCTCGCGTCATTGGGCTGCGAGGTCCGGACGCTGGATCGCGTTGTCTCGGTGCACGGCTTGGGTGGCCGCTTGCGCACGCGCGATGCGCGCCTGTTCCTGGGCAATGCCGGCACGGCGATGCGCCCCTTGTGCGCCGCGCTTGCCGTGATGGCGGCGCGCGAAGGCGGCACATTCGAGCTGAGCGGTGTGCCGCGCATGCACGAGCGACCGATCGGCGACCTGGTGAGCGCGCTGCGCCAGCTCGGTTGCACTGTGCAGTGGCTGGGGCAAGAGGGCTATCCGCCATTGCGCGTGGGCGGCGCCGCAACGGCGCTGCACACCGACACACCGATCCGCGTGCGCGGCGACGTGTCGAGCCAGTTCCTCAGCGCCTTGCTGCTTGCCCTGCCCCTGGTGGGCAGCACGTTGCCGATCACGATCGAGGTCGACGGCGAACTGATCTCCCGCCCCTATGTAGAAATCACGGTGAATCTGCTGGCGCGTTTTGGCATTGATGTGGCGGTTGACGCCTGGCGCCGTTTCGTCATTCCGGCCGGCTGCGCCTACCGCTCGCCGGGAGACATCCATGTGGAAGGCGACGCATCGTCCGCGTCGTATTTCATTGCGCTGGGCGCGCTTGCGGCGACACCCACGCCCTTGCGCATCAACGGCGTGGGCGAAGGCTCGATCCAGGGCGACATCGCTTTTGTTGAGGCGGCGCGGGCGATGGGCGCCGACATCACCTGCGGCGCCGCGCACCTGGAAGTGCGGCGCGGCTCGTTTCCCCTAAAGGCCATCGAACTCGACTGCAACCACATCCCCGACGCGGCGATGACGCTTGCCGTGATGGCCTTGTTCGCAGAAGGAACAACGCGCCTGACGAACATCGCAAGTTGGCGCGTCAAGGAAACCGACCGCATCACCGCCATGGCCGCGGAGCTGCGCAAGCTGGGGGCGACGGTGACTGAAGGCGCCGATTTCATCGAGATCACCGCGCCACGGGTCTGGCGCGCCGCGGCAATCCACACCTACGACGATCACCGCATCGCGATGTGTTTTTCGCTGGCGGCGTGCAATGGGCTATCGCCCGCAGCGGGCCAGGCCGGCGTGCCGGTGCGCATCCTCGACCCGCAATGCGTGGCCAAAACCTTCCCCCAGTACTTCGAGACGCTGTTCGGTGTGGTGCAGGCGAGTGAGACCGAGATTCCCGTGATCACGATCGACGGGCCCACCGCCTCGGGCAAGGGCACGCTGGCCAGCGCCGTGGCGCAGCAGCTCGGCTATCACTTCCTCGACTCAGGCGCGGCCTACCGGGCCACCGCGCTGTGCGCGATGCGCGCGGGCATCGCCGCTGCCGACGAAGCCGGCCTGGCGGCCCTCGCCGCGCATCTGGACTTGTTGTGCCTGCCCGGGGAAACACGCCTGGGCGCGGAGGATGTGACGGAGCAGCTGCGCCTTGAAGAGGTGGGAGCGCTCGCTTCCAAGATCTCGGCGTGGCCCCGGGTCCGCGAGGCATTGCGCCAATTCCAGCTCCAGCACCGGCGCGTGCCCGGCCTGGTGGCCGACGGGCGCGACATGGGCACGGTGATCTTCCCCGGCGCCGATCTGAAGGTGTTCCTGACGGCAAGCGCTGCCACACGCGCCGAGCGGCGCCACAAGCAATTGATGGCAAAGGGCATTTCGGCTAACATCGCCGACCTTCGGGCCGAACTCGAAGCACGAGACATGCGCGACCAGTCGCGCCCCGTCTCACCCTTGAAGCCGGCCCAGGATGCGATGTTGCTCGACAACTCAGCACTGTCCGTCGAAGCTTCGGTGGACGCCGTGTTGAGCGCCTGGCAACAGCGCAGGCCTTTCGGCTAGCTGTCGAGCAATCGGCGCTGGCCTGGGGGCCCAGGGTGCGCAGCAACGGCCCGAATTCCCGCAGTGGCCCGACGTTCTCCCTCCAGTGCCCAACCTCATCCGCGGCACGCCGGAACGATCGGTTTTTTAACCTAACCCCGCAGCGCCCTTGCTGCACCGGAAACCTCAATGTTGCAAACCCAAGTAGCCACCCCCGTAGGCGTCGATTCGTTCGCCGCCATGTTCGAAGAATCGCTGAAGCGCTCCGAAATGCGCAGCGGCGAAGTCATCACCGCCGAGGTGGTGCGTGTCGAACACAGCTT
>JANOLJ010000242.1:0-41872 GCA_031419715.1 Burkholderiales bacterium
TTGACGTGATGCAGCGTGCCGCCGACCGCAAGCCCTTCCTGCTGGAGATCAACACCAGCCCGGGAATGACGTCGCACTCGCTGGTGCCGATGGCGGCAAAAGCCGCCGGCATCGACTACCCACAACTGTGCCTGCAACTGCTGGCCGACGCGACGCTGGATGCCTGACCCGATGCCGCGCCCACCCGCCCGTTCGCCCGCCATGCCTGCCGACGTGCGCGCCATGAATGCCACCGCCATGCTGTTGGCGCTGGTTGCGGTGGCAGCGCTGCTCGCTGCGGCGTTGATGTGGGCGATGCGCCAACCGGTGTTCAGCATCCGCTCCGTCACGATTGACGGCGACGTGACGCGCAACAGCGCCGCCACGCTGCGCGCCAACACCCGCACCAGCCTCGCGGGAAATTTCTTCACGCTCGATCTGGGTGCGGCGCGCCAGGCCTTTGAAGATGTGCCGTGGGTGCGCAAGGCGCTGATCAATCGGGTTTGGCCGAACCGGCTGGTGGTGCGCCTTGAAGAGCACCGCGCCGCAGCGCTCTGGGCAGGCGACGCCGACTCCCTGGTGAACAGCCATGGCGAAGTCTTCGCCGCGAACCTGGGTGACGTGGAGGATCAGGAACTGCCGACGCTGGACGGCCCGGAGGGCAGCGCGCCGGCAATGCTCGCGCTGCTGCGCCGTCTTGAGCCGGTGCTGGCGCCCTTGGAGATGCACATCGCGACGCTGACGTTGTCGGGTCGAGGCACCTGGGGGATGCGCTTGGAGCGCGGCGCCACGGTTGAACTCGGTCGAGGCAGTGAGACGGAAATCGTTGAACGCACGGCGCAGTTCGCCAAGACGCTTGGCGGCGTCATTGCCCGCTATGAGCGGCCGCTGCTGTACGCCGATTTGCGGCACCACCAGGGCTATGCGATTCGGCTCAAGGGAATCTCCACCGTGAATGATGCTGCCCCCGCTGGAGCCAGGAACTGAAGATGGCCAAGGACTACAAGGATCTCGTCGTCGGCCTGGACATCGGCTCAGCCAAGGTGATGGCGGTGGTGGCCGAGGTGCTGCCCAGCGGCGAGCTGCGCATCGCCGGGCTGGGGGTCGCGCCCACGCAAGGCCTGAAACGCGGTGTCGTCGTCAACATCGATGCGACGGTGCAGTCGATCCAGCAGGCGCTGAAAGAAGCCGAGATGATGGCCGACTGCAAGATCACGCGCGTCTACACCGGCATCACCGGCAGCCACATACGCGGCCAGAACTCCACCGGAATGGTGATCGTGCGCGATAAGGAAGTGACGCCGGTGGACGTGGCGCGCGTGGTGGAGACCGCCAAGGCGATCAACATTCCGAATGACCAGCGGCTGCTGTTGGTGGAGCCGCAGGAGTTCGTCATCGACGGGCATGAAGTCAAAGAGCCGATCGGCATGACCGGTGGGCGCCTGGAGGTCAAGGTGCACATCGTCACCGGCGCGCAGAGCGCGGCGGAGAACATTCTCAAGTGTGTGCGCCGCTGCGGGCTTGAAGTCGACCAACTGGTGCTCAACCCCAGCGCCTCAAGCCATGCGGTGCTGACCGATGACGAAAAGCAGCTCGGCGTGGCGTTGGTGGACATCGGCGCGGGAACGACCGATATCGCGATCTTCACCGACGGCGCGATCCGCCACACTGCGGTGATACCGATCGCGGGCGACCTGATCACGAGCGACATCGCGATGGCGCTGCGCACGCCGACGAAGGACGCCGAGTCGATCAAGATCGAATACGGCGTGGCCAAGCAACTGCTCGCCGATCCGGCGGGCCAGCTTGAGGTGCCGGGGCTGGGCGATCGGCCGCCGCGCATGTTGTCGCGTCAGGCGCTGGCGGGTGTGATCGAGCCGCGTGTTGAAGAGATCTATTCGCTCGTGCACCAGGTGATCCGCGAATCGGGCTGCGAAGAATTGCTGTCGTCGGGCATCGTCATCTGCGGCGGCTCGGCCGTGATGCCGGGCATGGTGGAACTTGGCGAAGACATCTTCCTCAAGCCCGTGCGCCGCGGCAACCCGACCTACAGCGGCGCGCTGCACGACATGGTGGCCAATCCGAGGTCGGCCACTGTGATGGGGTTGCTGGAGGAAGCGAGGCTGGGCCGCACGCGAGGCCTGCGCGCTTCGCAGCAGGCGGGTTCGGTGAAGACGCTGGTGGGACGAATCAAGGATTGGTTCCTTGGCAATTTTTGAATACGTGCAGGCGAATCAAGGGGAGAGACACATGAAAACATGCAACGCAGTCAGGCACAGCGGCGCACCCGCCGCGCAGCGCGGGCGAGACCCGCCAGGGGCTTGCGATCCGCGAACACTTGAGTCCGCGCGTCGCGGACCACTGGGCTTACTGCAACGTCAATCTGGGACAGGAGAAAACAAATGGCAATCGAACTGATCGAAGAATTCGACCTCGGCACGCAGATCAAGGTCATCGGCGTGGGCGGCGGTGGCGGCAATGCCGTCGAGCACATGATTTCGGAGAACGTGCAAGGCGTCGAATTCGTCTGCGCCAACACCGATGCGCAGGCCCTGAACCGCTCTGCCGCGCACCAGCTGATTCAGCTGGGCATCACGGGGCTGGGCGCAGGCGCGAAGCCCGAAGCGGGGCGTGCTGCGGCCGAAGAAGCGGTGGACCGGATTCGCCAGGCGATCGTCGGCGCGCACATGCTGTTCATCACCGCCGGCATGGGCGGCGGCACGGGCACCGGCGCGGCACCGGTGATCGCGCGCGTGGCGCGCGAAATGGGCATCCTCACGGTGGGTGTGGTGACCAAGCCGTTCGAGTTCGAAGGGCCGCGCCGCATGAAGGCGGCAGACTCCGGTCTGGCCGAGCTGGAGGCCAATGTCGATTCGCTGATCGTGATCCTCAACGACAAGTTGCTCGACGTGCTCGGCGAAGACGTGACGCAGGACCAGGCCTTCGCCTATGCGAATGACGTGCTGAAGAACGCCGTGGGCGGCATCAGCGACATCATCCACATCCCGGGGCTGGTGAACGTCGACTTCGAAGACGTGAAGACGGTGATGAGCGAACCCGGCAAGGCCATGATGGGCACGGCGATCGCTGGCGGGCCAGACCGCGCGAGCAAAGCGGCCGAGGCGGCGGTGGCGTGCCCTCTGCTGGAGGGCATCGACCTGTCGGGTGCGCGCGGCGTGCTGGTGCTGATCGCGGCGAATCGCAATACGTTCAAGCTGAGCGAAAGCCGCAACGTGATGAACACGATCCGGCGCTATGCGGCGGACGACGCGCATGTCATCTACGGCACGGCTTACGACGAAAGTCTGGGCGACCAGCTGCGCGTGACCGTCATCGCTACCGGCCTGAATGGCGCACGCCGCGCGCAGGCACCGATCAGCATGGTGCACAGCGCGCCGGTGCAGCGCACCGGCACCGACAACGTGCCGGTGTTGACCCAGCCTTTGCAGCATGGGGGCGGCATGCAGGACTACAGCTCGATGAACACGCCCAGCGTCTGGCGCAGCGGGCGCGCGGCGGCGGCCAAGGTCGATGCGTTGGCGAGCAACGGCATGGACGAGATCGAGATCCCGGCGTTCTTGCGCAAGCAGGCCGACTGACGCGCGGCGCCGCCGGGCGCGGCCTAGGCTTTCGCGGGAGCAGGCGAGGCGGTGCCGGCCTGCGGCTGCTCCGCGGACAGGGGCAGTCGCAGCGCCTCGCCGAGGATGCGATCGATCTCCGGCGAACCCTGCTCATGCAGGAACTGCTCGAATGCTGCGGCGACCAGGGGCAGTTGCTTGGACGGGACGTGCACGACATACCACTCGCGCAGCACCGGATTGTTGGCCACCGGCATCAGTTGCAGCAGACCGGCGTTGAGCTCCAGGACACAACTGTGCATCGACAGATAGGCTGGGCCGAAGCCGGCCGAACACATCTGCTTGATCACCTCGTTGCTGGAAAGCTCTGAACCGATGCGCAGGTGCAGGCCGGCTTCCTTGAACAGCCGCGTCACGGTGGCGCGTGAACCCGAACCGCGCTCGCGCACCAGCAGGTGCGCGCCCGCCAGATCGGCCATCGTCAGGTCGGGCCGCGACATCAGCGGGTGATCCGGTGCAGCGACAAATGCCATCGGGTTCTTCGCGAAGCTCGCCGACGTCACCTTCAGTTCGTCGGGCGGGTAACCCATGATCGCGATGTCGATCTCGTGCGCCGCCAGACTGCGCACGATTTCATCTCGATTTCCCGTGTGCAGCTTGACCTTCACGCGCGGATGGGCGTTGACGAAGGTCACCAGCAGTCGCGGCAGCCAGTACTCCGCGGTCGTGACCGCACCGACGCGCAGCGTTCCCGAGAAGGCGCCGAGGAACGTCGACATCGCGTCGCTCGTCTCGCTCCACAGTGCGGTGAGACGGTTCGTGTAGCTCAGAAGCAACTCACCCGCTTCCGTCAGGCGCACGCCTTTGCCGGTGCGCAGAAACAGCGGCGCCCCGGCGGAAGCTTCCAAGCCGGCGATCTGGATTGACACCGCCGACTGCGTCAGGTGCAGATCCTCGGCAGCGAGCGACACGCTGCCCAGCCGCGCGACGGTCTGCAAAGTCACCAACTGCTTGAACGATGCGTTCTTCGACAAGGACATGGGCTGTTCCGGGAAGAGACTTGATATTGAAAAGAAACGAACAACACCTGGATGTTATTCGCCGAACTTGTACTTGTGATATGAGGAAAACGCGAGGCGCGTGCGAAAAGATTGAATTGTCTTTTTGTTTGACAGCTGTTTACATTGCGCTGCCTTATGCATTCGATCACGACCGTGATCGATGGCCTCACTGCACCGTTCTCATCTCCCCGACACCTCAGAAGACTTTTGCAAATGTGCGTTGCTTGCCCAGGTTCTGGATTCGTCCGGCAGGCGCCTTGCCAGGCCATTCATGGCCTGAGGCGCTGCGTCGCGGCAGCGCTGCTCGCGGTCGGTCTGAGCGCGGGTAGTGCCGTCAGCGCCGCCGACGCCGTCACCGCACCCGCCGCCGCGCCTGCGAGCGCAGCGGCCAGTGCGCCGCTTGTCGCCGAGCCGGCCCCTGCGGCGACGGCGTCGAAGTCGCCGCCCAAAGTGCCACAGCCGATCGACTTTCCGCACGCGCGCCACGCGGCATCGGTGGCCGAAGGCGGCATGGACATCAATTGCCTGTATTGCCACAGCGCGGCGCGGCGCAGCGCCGTGGCCGGAATCCCGACCCTAGCCAAGTGCATGGGCTGCCACAACCATATCGCCACCGACAAGGAGCGCATCGTCGCGCTGACGGAGCATTGGAAGCAACGCAAGCCGGTGGCGTGGAAGAAGGTGCACGACTTGCCCGACTTCGTCTACTTCACGCACGAGCGCCACGTGCAGCGTTTCGTGTTCCAGCAGGGCCAGCCGGTGCAGCAGGTGTGCGGCTACTGCCACGGCGACGTGAAGACGATGACGGTGGCGGAAAAGCGCAAGAAGCTGACGATGGGCTGGTGTCTGGGCTGCCACAAGCAGTTCCAGGCCAATCCCGCCGAGGCTCCCGAGCCCGCCGACGAGTGGTTGGTGCGCACCACCGACCGACCGATCGTCTCCCGGCAGCACAAGAAAGCCGGCGCCGAGACCCTTGCCAAAGCGCCTCGCGATTGCATGCAATGCCACAAGTGAGGAGTTCGGTGTGAGCAACAAGACAGTGGATCGCAGGGCGTTCCTGAAAGTCATGGGCGTGAGCGGGGGCGGCATGTTCGTCGCCCTATCCGGCTGCGCACCCGCGGCGTCGATCGAGGAAGGCGTCGAAGTCGTCACCAGCTATGTGGACCCGCAGGACTTCGTCATTCCGGGGCGCGAGGTCTGGTACGCGTCCACCTGCCATCAGTGCCCCGCGGCGTGCGGCATTCATGCGCGCGTCATGGAAGGCCGCGTGCGCAAGCTCGAAGGCAACCCCGACTCCCCGATCAACCGCGGCAGCCTGTGTTCGATGGGCCAGGCGGGGTTGCAGCAGCACTACAACCCGGATCGCCTGCAGCGGCCGCTGGCGCGCCAGGACGGCAAATTGGTGGAGATCGGTTGGGATGACGCGCGCCAGCGGCTCGCTGAAGCGATGCGCGGCGTGCATGAACGCAAGGGCGCTGGCTTCGCGCTGCTCACCGGCCAGGTGAGTGGCCATCTGGCGGGCTTGATGCAAAGCTTTGTTCAGTCCACCGGTGCGGGCCGGCACTACGCCTACGAACTGCTGGGAACATCGACGGCACGCGCGGTCAATCAGCAAGTCGCTGGCGTGGCGACGCCGCAGTTGAACATCGACCAGGCCAGCCTGGTGGTGTCGTTCGGCGCAGACTTCCTGGGCAGCTGGCAGTCGCCGGTGCACTTTTCGGGACAGTACGCCGCGTTTCGCAAACAGAAACGGCGCGGCGCGCTGATCCAGATCGAACCCAAGATGTCGCTGACCGGTGCCAATGCCGATTGGTGGCGGCCGATCCGCGCCGGCACCGAAGGCTGGCTGATGCTCGGCGTGGCGCGCTTGCTCGCGCAAGATCCGCTGATCGCGGCGCGTCTGCCGTCGGCGGAAATGGCCAAGGCGCTGCAGGCCTACGACCTGCAGCGCGTGAGCCAGGAAACCGACATCCCGGCCGACCAGATCGAGCGTCTCGCGCGCGCCCTGGTCAAGCGCAGTCCGAGCCTGGTGCTGGTGGGCGGCCCGGCCGAGGCCCAGGAACAGGGCAGCCGCAATGTGGCGGCGGGCTGGCTGCTGAATCACCTGCTGGGCAACGTCGGCAAGACGATCAGCGCGCCCGGGCGGAGCCTCCATCCGGAGCTCGACGCGATTGCCGGCAGCACGCGCTCGCTGCGCGACTTCGCCCAGGCCCTGCCTGCGCTGGACACGGTGTTCGTGCACGGCACCAATCCACTGTATTCGGGAGCCGCATTTATCGGCTTGAAAGAGGGCTTGCAAAGCGTCAAGACCAAGGTGGTTTTTGCCAGCATCCTGGACGAAACGGCGGCGACGGCCGACCTGGTGATTCCGGTGCGCTCCTACCTCGAAGACTGGGGCACGCTGGTGCCGGCCTACAGCCCGCAAGCCGGAATGATCCAGGTTCAACAGCCAGTGATGCAGCCTTTGTTTGCTGGCCCGCCCGCGATCGGCGACGTGCTGCTCGGCCTGCTCGCGAAGAAGAACGAAGAGTACGCGCAGTGGAGCGACTTTCAGGCCTACCTGCGGCACCGCGTCCAGGCGCTGCGAATCGAGGCCGACGCGGCCGGCATGACGCCCTACAAGTTGCCCGCCTTGCTCGAACCGCCGGTATTCAAAGCGGCGGCGCCCCACGAGGATTTCGTTCCCGCGGACCTCGACCGCGCCTTCTGGGAAGCCACGGTCGCGGCGGGATTGCTGCGCCTGCCCACCGGTGCCGCGCCCGTGCTCAAGGTGAAAGTGCGGGTGCCGGCCATCGCAGCGGTGGCGCCCGAGGCCGACTATCCGTTCGACTTCATTGCCTCCACACGCATGGGCCACTACGACGGGCGGCACGCTCATCTGCCCTGGTTGCAGGAGTTGCCCGACCCGCTCACCACCATCGTCTGGGACTCGTGGGCCGAGCTGCACCCCGAGACCGCCAAGAAGCTGGGCATCGCCAGCGGTGACCTGATCGAGATCAGCTCCGCCGCAGGCAGCCTGCTGGTCAAGGCGGTGCTGTTCCCGGGCATCCACCCGGGGGCCGTTGCCGTGCCGCTCGGGCAAGGCCATGAAGTGGGTTACGCGCGCGGCATCGGCGTCAATCCGCTGCACATTCTGGTGCCGAAGTTCGACACCGAGTCGGGCGAGCTGGCGTTGTGCGGGACGCGCGTGAAGATTCGCAACACCGGAAAGAAGGAAGTGCTGGTCAAGCTCGCGCCCACCGAGTACCAGCATGAACGGCGCATCGTGCGCACCGTGTCCGCGCGCCAGGTCAACCTGATCAAGGAGGGCTGAAATGCCGATCCAGGAAATGCTCATCCAGTGGAAAGACTTCCGCAAGAGCGGCAAGGTCGGCGACGAATACCACCAGTACGAGAACCGATGGGGCATGTCGATCGACCTCGACGCCTGCACCGGCTGCAGCGCCTGCGTCACGGCGTGCTACGCCGAGAACAACCTGCCGGTGGTGGGCAAGGACAAGTTCGCCGACGGCCATGCGATGCACTGGCTGCGCCTGGAGCACTACTGGAACGAAGGCGAAGGCGCCGACCCGAACCAGCGCTTCCCCGAACAGGGGGCGCAGCACATTCCGATGATGTGCCAGCAATGCCAGCAGGCACCGTGCGAGCCGGTGTGCCCGGTGGCCGCGACCTACCACACGCCCGAAGGCCTGAACGCCCAGGTCTACAACCGCTGTGTCGGCTCGCGCTATTGCTCGAACAACTGTCCCTACAAGGTCCGCTACTTCAACTTCTACTCCTACTACGACACCTGGGGCTCGCCGCTGGAGCAGCAGCTCAACCCCGACGTGAGCGTGCGCGACAAGGGCGTGATGGAGAAGTGCACGTTCTGCGTACAGCGCACGCGCCGCGCCAAGAATGACGCGAAGAACGAGAACCGGGCGATCGAGGACGGCGAGGTGCAGACCGCCTGCCAGCAGGCCTGCCCGAGCCAGGCCATCGTGTTCGGCAACCTCAAGGACCCGAACAGCCGCGTCGCCAAGTCCTGGCAGACGCAGAAGATGTCGCACGGCCATGTCGAGAAGGCCGGCGAGTCCAAAGCCGAGCGCGGCTACCGCGTGCTGGAGGAAATGAACACCGAGCCTTCGGTGTCATACCTCGAGCGCGTGCGCGACGACGAAATCTGAACCGCAGACCCAGCCGCCGCCGCCGCCGCCACAGGAAACGCCGTGCAAGAAGACATACGCAAAGACATTGCCTGGGCGCAGATCAATCGCGACGTGCTGTCCAGCATGGAAGCGCCGCGACGCACCTATTGGGTCATCATGGCCGTGTGCGCGGTGCTCGTCGTGGCGGCGTTTTACGCCTATACCTTCCAGTATCGCTATGGCCTGGGCGAGGCCAAGCTGAACCGGCCGCAGATGTGGGGCCCGTACATCGCCAACTTCATCTTCTGGGTCGGGTTGAGTCATGCCGGAACGCTGTTGTCGGCGGCGCTGGTCATCACGGGCAGCGAATGGCGCCGGCCAATCTACCGATCCGCCGAGGCGATGACGAGCTGCGCGCTGCTCACCGCGGCACTGTTCCCGATATTGCACCTGGGCCGGACCTGGGACTTTTACTGGACCTTCCCGTACCCGAACGAGCGCGAGCTGTGGCCGAACTTCCGCTCGCCCTTGATCTGGGACCTGACGGCCATCTTCACCTACCTGAACTGCTCGATGCTGTTCCTGTACTACGGGATGATTCCCGACCTGGCGATCTACCGTGACAAGGCGCGCGGCTGGCGCAAGAAGCTGTACACCACGCTGGCGCTGGGCTGGACCGGCACCGACCGGCAGTGGCGCAATTTCCGCAAGGGCTATGTGTTGCTCGCCTGCTTCCTGTTGCCGCTGGCGATTTCGGTGCACTCGGTGGTGTCGGCTGACTTCGCGATGTCCAACGTGCCGGGCTGGCACATCACCTCGTTCCCGCCGTATTTCGTGGCTGGCGCGCTGTATTCGGGCTGCGCCGGGATCATCACCCTGTTCATCCTGCTGCGCTATGTGTTCCGTTTCGAGGAGTACCTGACGCAGCCGATCCTGGACAAGCTGTGCAAGCTGACCTTCGCGATCTGCATGGTCTGGACCTACCTCAACTTCATCGAGTACGCCGCCGCGTTCTACGGCCAGAACCGCTTCGAAATGGATGTCATCAAGGAAAAGATGACCGGTGTCTATGCGCCGTACTGGTGGTTCATGATCGTCGGCGGCACCTTGTTCCCGTTCGCGCTGCTGTCGTCGTGGGTGCGCAAGAACATGACGGCGCTGATGATCCTGACCCTGCTGATGAACCTGGTGATGTGGCTGGAGCGCTGGATGATCCTGGCGCCGTCGCTGGCGCGCGGGGTCCACCCTTACGGTTGGGGCCTCAAGTGGCCGAGCCTCATCGAAATGACGATCACGGTCGGCGCGCTCGCCTGGTTCACGCTGTTGTTCCTGACCTTTGTGAAGATCTTCCCGTCGATCTCGATGTACGAGGTCAAGGAAATGCTGTTCCAGCGGCGCCACGTCAGCGACCGGCTGGTACGCCACACCCACGCCACCGCGGCCAAGGAGGGCGCGTGACCGAGCGCCGCGAGATGGTCGCGTTGTTTCGCGACTTCGACGAAACCCGCGAAGCCATCATCGCGCTCAAGACGATGGACCTGCGCAGCGACGCGGTCGAGGAAATGCGGCTGATTTCGCCGATCCCGCACCAAGAGCTGGAGGATGTGATCGGCACGCGCGAGGTCTTCGTGCAGCGCTTTACGCTGTTCGGCGCCGTGCTCGGCGCGATCTGCGGATTCCTGCTCGCCGCCGCGGTGGCGCAGTCGATGTTCACGTTTCAGGTGCAGGGCGGAAAACCGGTGATTCCAATCCCCCCCAACCTCGTGATCATGTACGAGCTGACGATCCTGTTCGGGGTCTGGTTCACGCTGTTCGGATTCCTGTTCGGCGCCGGCCTGCCGACCCGCCCGAGCAAGCTCTACAGCCACAAGGTGGCCGAGGACCAGGTCGGCCTGTGGGTCGAGGTGACGCCGCCTCACTACGCCGAAGTCAAGGCCGTGCTGCGGCGCCATCACGCCCTTGAAATCCTGGAGCACTAGGCGATGCAAAGTTGGAGACTCAAACCGAAGCGAATGCTATGGCTGCTGCTGCTGCTGCCAGGCCTGGCCCTGGCCTGGCCCTGGACGCGCGACATGATGAATCAGCCCAGCATCAAGGCGCAGGAAGGCGTGATGACGCCGCTGCCCGTCCAGTCGGTGCCGGTGGGGGGCTACCCCACGCCGGTGCTCGAGCGTCTGGCCGCCTACCGGCTGGCCAATCCGGTGCCGGCCACGGTGGACTCGATCGAGCGCGGCCACCAGTACTACACGATCTTCTGCGTGCCCTGCCACGGCGTGAGCGGCAAGGGCGACGGGCCAGTGGGCAAGAAGCTGCCGGTGCCGCCGATGAACCTGACCAACGACTTCATTCAGAAGGAATCGTTCGAGAACTGGACCTACGCCATGATCTCCTTCGGTGGCCGCGTGATGCCGGCCTACGCCTCGGACCTGAATCAGAGGGACCGCTGGGACATCGTCAACTACATGCGCAACGACTTGGCCAAATCGGCTGTCGTGGCGCAGCAGAAGTAGCCGGAGCCGCCACGTGGTCGACCTGAACTGGGCCGTGCTGACGGCGGCTTTCCTGATGGTGCTGTACATGGCGCAGGCCGGCATCGTGCTGACCTCGGTCCTGCACCTGGCCAATGTGCGCGGCGGAACGTGGCGCGAGGAAGTGGCGCCTTACGCGCATGCCACCGCCTACCTCTTCCCGCTCGCGTTCCTGCTGCTGCTCGCGCTGCTGTCCTCCCCGGAGCTGACGTTCCCCTATACCGGCAAGTCGCTGCACCCGAGTGCGTGGCTGCACTTTCCGTTCCTCGCCGCGCGCGAAATCGGCATGCTGCTGCTGGTGGCCGGGCTCAGCGTGGCCTATGTGCGCGCCAGCGACCGCCACCGCCGCGAGCAGACCCCGGCCAGCCGCAACCGCCTGACGGCTTACGCCAGCGCGGTGATCGTGCTCTATGTGCTGTACGCGACGATCGTCTCATGGGACTTCGAGATGACGCTCACGGAGCACTGGCACAGCGCAATTTACGCGCCGTACTTCTTCGTCAGCAGCTTTCAGATGTTCCTGGCGTTTCTCATCATCGCGATGTATGCGCTGCGCCGGCTCAGCGGCGGCACGCGGGGGATCAGCGACACCGGTTTCAACTGCCTGGCGCAGATGATGCTCGGGTTTACCTTGCTGTGGACCTACACCTTCTTCAGCCAGTTCCTGACGATCTGGTACGCCGCGCTGCCCGATGAGACCCGACGCCTGTTTCCACTGATGTTCGAACATGGCGACATTCGCCGCGGCCCATCCGTGATCGCGCCGCTGTTCTGGTCCTTCGTGGCGATGAAGTCCTTCAGTCCGTTCTTCATGCTGATCTTCAGCGTCACGCGGCACACGCCGGGTGTGGTGGCCCTGGCCGCGATGTTGATCTTCGTCGGCACTTTCCTGGAGCGTTTTACCTGGATCGCCGACACCTACCCAGGCTGGCAGATGCCGCTGTCCACCCTGTTCGGCGTGGCCCTGCTGGGCGCCGTCACGGTGGTGGTCTTCTTCGTGCTGCGCTGGGCTTTCCTGCGCGTGGCCATGCCGGTGACCGCTAAGGAGCACTGACCGTGATCTCGATTCCCACCAGCTCATCCCTGTCGCAGTCGCTTGCCGACACCGCGGCCTGGCGCCACCAAACGCCATTGCTCGCAAGGGCGCGCGAGACGCTCACGTCGGCCGGCCGGTTGACGCGCCACGGCCCGTCACGCCGCCAACGGACCCGGTCAGGGGCCAAGATGTGCTTGGCGCTTTGGGCCCTGGCGCTGGTGTCGCTGTTCGTTCCGCTGGTTCACTTCGTGCTGACACCGGCACTCTTGCTGGCCGGGCCGATCGCCGGCTGGATGCGCTACCGCGGCATTGAGTTGTCGCCCCTGGCCGAACTCGCCTGCCCGATATGCCACGAGACCATTGCATTGCAGCTGGTCGCCAGCGTGAAGCTGCCCCATTGGGCGGACTGCACGGCTTGCGGCAACCCGATTCAGCTGCGCGCGGCGATGCCGCGCGAGACTTTGCCGCGGGCCCTGTCATGAGGATCGCACGGTCGAGCCCGGCGCTTGCTTTGTTAGGGGCTTGCATGGCCTTGCTGGGGGTGCCCGGCGCCGCGGCGCCACTGGCCCCGCCCGACCTGAGCAAGATCGACTCCGCCAAAGTATTCGCCGCCGCATCGCGCCAGACGAACAACATTTCGCCGGTGGGCGTGCCGCTGCCGCCCACCGCCGACATCATCAAGTACGGCGCCTGGATGTACCAGGGCTTGTGCGTGCGCTGCCATGGGGTCAAGGGCGATGGCGAGGGAGCCGACTGGTTGCTCACGCCCTACAACCCAACCCACTGGCTGCCGCGCCAACCGCGCAACTTCAGCGACCCGGTGTTCAAGCTGCGCTCCACACCGAGCGGCAGCTTGCCGATCGACCGCGATCTGTTCGAGTCGATTTCACGCGGACTGCAGGCCGACAAGGACATGCCTTCGTTCAAGTTCCTGCCTGAACGCGACCGCTGGGCGTTGGTGGTGTACCTGAAGAACTTCACGAAACGTTGGACCGAAGAACAAGTCGTGGAGCCGGTCAAGATCAGTGAGCCGCCGATGCCCGACGCCGCGATGCTCAGCGCCGGTCAAGAGGTCTACAAGAAGATGCAGTGCGCGCGCTGCCACGGTGACGGTGGCAAGGGTGACGGCATCAGCGCCAATGAATTGAAGGACGACAACAATCTGCCCATCGTGCCGCGCGACTTCACCGATCCGAGCCAGTTCCTCGGGCCCAGCGATCCCAAGGGCATCTACCGCACCTTTACCACGGGGCTGGACGGCACGCCGATGCCCTCGTATGCCGACAGCCTGGACGAGACTCGACGCTGGCAACTCGTCTGGCACGTGATCTCATTGCGCCCCGGCTGGACGTTGGAAGGTGCGCAGCGCGAGCGGGCGACGCAGGCGGCGCCCCCGGTAGCCATACGCAAGGGCGCGTCAGCGGCCCAGGCAAAGCCGCAGGCCAGCGCCAAACCGACTCCCGCGCTCAGGCCGTAGCCGCGATGCAGTCGCGCCCAGCGTCATCAGCTTCGTTGGCACTTGCCCGTGGCGAGGTACGGTTGCGGCCCGCAGACGCGCATCTTGAGGAACACGGCGGTCACGACGTCGCCGTGGTACGGCGCGGTGCAGTCGGCGGCGAGCAGCCTGGCCGGGTTCAGGAGCTGGATCGACGCGGGTACCGCGCCCGCATCGGCAGACGGGAGCGCAGCGTGAACGCGCGCCCCGTTGATTTGTATGCCGTGACAACAGCTTGACCTCAAAAGCTGAACATCCCCGACGTTTTCCGCTACAACCCCGCGCAATGCGATCCAAGAGGGCGGATGCGGCGTGGATTTGTCGAAGGTCACGGTCAGGCCCATAGCGCCTGATGAACAGCACCGGGCGAACGCATCTCCGTCGAATGGACCGACAACCTGGGGCATCTGCGCAAGGACAACGCCGTCATCGTCTGAAAGCCGCCGCACCCAGCGCGTCGGCGCCTGAATTTCGAGGCGTTCATGGCGCACCTAGAATCGGCCGATGATTGCGCAACGCACGATCAAAGGCATGACACGCGCGGTTGGCGTGGGCGTGCATGGTGGGCAACGCGTCGAGCTGACGCTGCGCCCGGCACCGCCCGACACCGGCGTCGTGTTCCGGCGTATCGACCTGCCCACGGCGGTGGACATCAAGGCGCAGGCGCGCAATGTCTGCGACACGCGCATGGCGACCACGCTGTCGGCCGATGGCGCGCCGGGCGGACCGAAGGTCAACACCGTCGAGCATTTTCTGTCGGCGTGTTCCGGCCTGGGCCTGGACAACCTGATCGTCGACATCACGGCCGAAGAGGTTCCCATCCTCGACGGCTCGGCGGCGGCGTTCGTGTTCCTGCTGCAAAATGCCGGCATCGAATTGCAGAAGGCGCCGAAGCGATTCTTGCGGATCCACCGAACGATTGAATTGCGCGAGGGCGAAGGGCGCGAACTGAAATGGGCGAGGCTCGAACCCTTCGAGGGCTACAAGCTTGCGTTTGAGATCGATTTCGATCACCCGGCGCTCAATTCGACAGGCCAGCGCGTCGAGTTCGATATGGGGCTGGGGCAGTACAAACGCGAAATCGCCCGCGCTCGCACCTTTGGCTTCAGCAAGGACGTCGACATGATGCGTTCGCGCGGCCTGGGCCTGGGCGGCAGCATGGACAACGTGATCGTCGTTGACGAACGTCGGGTGTTGAACAGCGACGGCCTGCGCTACGACGACGAATTTGTGAAACACAAGATTCTCGACGCGATCGGCGACCTGTTTCTCGCTGGCCATCCGCTGCTCGCGGCCTACAGTGCGTTCCGATCGGGGCACGCCCTGAATAACAAGCTGCTGCGCGCGGTACTCGCGGATGCAAGTGCCTACTCCATCGTCACGTTTGACAGTGCGAGCCAGGTGCCCGCCGGCTTGGCGGAACTGGCCCCGGCGTGGTGACGGAGGCGCCGTTGCAATATGCCGGTATTTCGCGCGATCCTCTTGCTGTTGCTGATCGCCGGGCTCGGCTGCTTCGCGATGTATGTCGCCACCGGACAGTTGCGCTGGCGCGTCTGGGGTCTGCGGCTTGTGAAGTGGACGGTCGTCGCGGGGCTTGTGTTCTTCGCTGTGTTGGCGGCCGAACGCTTGGTCGCACGGGTGTAGGGACTATCCGATGACGGTGTTCCGCTGGATCATGCTCTTCATCACCGGCACGCTGTTCACCGGCGCGGTGGCGAGCTTCGTGCTCTTCATTGCCGTCGATGTCGAAGTCTGGATCGAGCGCGCCCGGGCGCTGCGCCGTTTGACGTTCGCCGCGGCGCTGTTCTGGTTCAACGTTGAAATTTGGGGCCGGGTCGTCTGGACCCTCTGGCACTGGAACACCCCGGGGGCTTAGTTAAGTTGGCGAGAATCAGCGAGCCAGGTCGAGGAACTCGGCGATGCGGGGGAGCTGGCGCTCGAAATCGCTCAAGGCATGGTCCCCGCCCTCGAGAAGCTCGATTCCGCAGCCCGTGTAGCGCGCTGACATTTCACGCCAGTCGAGTACCTCGTCGCCTTTGGCGATGACGGCGTAGTAGCGGTCGGGGCGGGTGATCGCGGGTGGATGCATGGCCTGAAGTTCGTCAATGAATTCGGCGCGAAACGACAGCACTTCGTCGCTGTGCCAGGACTTCATGTCCCCGACATAGCCGACCAGGTCGCGCGCCGGGCTCACGGCAGGGTTCAACAACACCGCCTTGCACCCCAGGCGCTCGGCGACGACGGTGGCGTAAAAACCACCGAGCGAACTGCCCATCACCGCCAGCGTCGCTTTCGGCCAGTTTGCGATGCTGTCGAGCACATGGTTCAGCGCGTCGCGCGGCGACACCGCGAGCTGCGGACAGCACCAGGCCACCTGCGGTCGGTGTTGCGCGATCCAGGCGACCATCTGTCGCGCCTTGGTCGACTGCGGCGACGAGCGAAACCCGTGCAGGTACAGCAGGTGGGTCGTGGGCACGGTGGCTGCTCCTCGTGGCGCCCCGGGGCGCTATGGCGCCGGGGGCCCCAGCGCGCTCAACAGCTTGGCATGCACGCCACCGAACCCGCCGTTGCTCATGCACAGCACATGGTCACCGGCGCGCGCGCTGGACTTGACGCTGGCCACGAGCGCGTCGATGTTGTCGCACACCGTGGCCATCGGGCCCATGGGTGCGAGCGCTTCGCGCGGATCCCACCCCAACGAGCCGGCGTGGCAGAACACCAGATCCGCGTCTTCCAGCGACCAGGGCAACCGAGCCTTCATCGAACCCAGTTTCATCGTGTTCGAGCGCGGCTCGAACACGGCAAGGATGCGCTGCCGGCCGACCCGCCGGCGCAGGCCGGCCAGGGTGGTGCGGATCGCCGTGGGGTGGTGGGCGAAGTCGTCGTACACCGAAACCCCGCCCGCGGTGCCGCGCAGCTCCAGGCGGCGCCGCACGTTTTCGAAACTTCCGAGCGCTTGCGCGGCGATCGCGGGGTTGATGCCCACATGTTCCGCCGCCGCAATCGCCGCCAAGGCGTTGAGCTGGTTGTGCTCGCCCAGCAGCGCCCACTCGACACGCGCGATCTTCATGCTGCCGCGCAGCACATCAAAGGCGTGCGGTTCGCCGCGCGCCCGCAGCGCCCCCGGCTCTTCTTTGCGCGCGCCGAACAGCGCGACTTCGCTCCAGCAGCCCTGGGACAGGACGCGCTGCAACGATTCTTCGCGAATGTTCACGACGAGACGCCCCTTCGCCGGAACGGTGCGCACCAGATGATGGAACTGGCGCTCGATGGCCGCGAGGTCATCAAAAATGTCAGCGTGATCGAACTCAAGATTGTTCAGAATCGCCGTGCGCGGGCGGTAGTGAAGAAACTTGCTGCGTTTGTCGAAGAACGCGGTGTCGTATTCGTCGGCCTCGATGACGAACGGTGCTTTGCTGCCACCGGGCAAGGGCGTGTCAAGCCGGCCCAGACGCGCCGACACACCGAAGTTCAGCGGCACGCCACCGACAAGGAATCCAGGCTCGAGCCCCGCCTGATCGAGGATCCAAGCGAGCATCGCCGTGGTCGTGGTCTTGCCGTGGGTGCCGGCCACAGCCAGCACATGGCGACCGTGCAACAGGTTGTCGGCTAGCCACTGCGGGCCGCTGGTGTACGCGGCGCCGGCATCGAGGATCGCCTCCATCAGCGGCTTGCCGCGCGCGACGACGTTGCCGATGACAAACAGGTCGGGTCGCAACGCCATTTGGTCGGCGCCGTAGCCCTCGATCAATTCGATGCCGAGAGAGCGAAGCTGGTCGCTCATCGGCGGGAAGACGTTGGCATCGCAGCCGGTGACCTTGTGCCCGCTGGCGCGCGCCAGGCCGGCCAGGCCCCCCATGAAGGTGCCGCAGATTCCGAGGATGTGCAAGTGCATGTGAGCCGTCTCGTGCATCAGCGCGTCAGCGATTCACGCGCCGCGGCGAGCGTCGCGGCAAGGTCGTCGTTGCTGTGCGCCGCGCTCACAAATCCGGCTTCATACAGAGCCGGAGCGAAATAGATGCCGCGATCCAGCATCGCATGGAAGAACCGGTTGAAGCGCTCCTTGTCGGTGGCCAGCACCGCGCCGTAGTTCTGCGGCAAGGTATCGGCGAAGAAAAACCCGAACATGCCGCCTTCGCATTCACCGACCATCGGGATGCCAGCGCTCGTGGCCGCCGCGATGAGGCCGTTCACCAAGGTCTGCGTGCGCGTGGCGAGTGCCTCGAAGAACCCGGGCTTGCGAATCTCGCGCAAGGTGGCCAAGCCACACGCCGTGGCCACCGGGTTGCCCGACAGCGTTCCGGCCTGATACACCGGGCCGAGTGGCGCGAGTTGGGCCATCACATCGCGCCGCGCGCCGAACGCGGCCAGCGGCATGCCGCCGCCGATGACCTTGCCGTACACCAGGATGTCGGCGTGAAAACCGGGGATCTGCTTGGCATACAGGCTTTGCGCGCCGCCCAGCGCGACGCGAAAGCCCGTCATCACCTCGTCCAGAATCAGCAATGCGCCGTACTGAGTGCAAAGCTCGCGCAAGCGGCGCATGAACGCAATGCTCGCGCGCACGAAGTTCATGTTGCCGGCGATCGGCTCGATCATGACGCATGCCAGCGTAGCGCCATGCAGGGTGAACGCTTCTTCGAGCTGAGCGAGGTTGTTGTATTCCAGAACGACGGTGTGCTGCACCACTTCAGCGGGCACGCCAGCGCTGGTGGGGTGGCCGAACGTCGCCAGGCCGGAGCCGGCCTTGACGAGCAAAGCATCAGCGTGGCCGTGATAGCAGCCTTCGAATTTGATGATTTTGCTGCGGCCCGTGGCACCGCGTGCCAGGCGCAGCGCGCTCATCGCGGCTTCGGTTCCCGAGCTCACGAGCCGCAGTTGATCGACGCCCGAGACGACGCCGAGGATCTCTTCGACCAATTCGATCTCACGTTCAGTGGGCGCACCGAACGACAGGCCCTGCGTCACCGCGAGCTGCACCGCCTGCAGAACCGCCGGGTGGCCGTGGCCGAGGATCATCGGCCCCCAGGAGCCGATGTAGTCGATGTAGCGCTTGCCTTCGGCATCGAACATATACGCACCGCTGGCGCGCGAGATGAAGCGGGGCGTGCCGCCCACGGCGCGAAACGCGCGCACCGGGGAATTCACGCCGCCGGGAATGACGCGCTGCGCGCGCTCGAAGAGTTCGCTGTTGCTGGAAGTCATGTCGCGGATGGGTTGTTGCGGGGTTGTCCGTCGGGCCTGTCGGGCGAGACGCGCCGTGCTGACAGGTTCAGTGCACGTGGCGTGGGCCCTTCGGCGGCTTGTCGTCGTCTTCTTCTGAGGGCTCGGAGCCGTCTTCGTCGTCGCTGGGGGGTACGGCCCAAAAGAAGCGATCCGGGATCACATTGCCCATGCCGGGGCGGAACCCCGCGTCCAGCGCCTGGTCGAGAAACGCGAGCGCCTCGCCGACAGCCGCGTGCAATTCGGCGCCCGAGGCGAGCAGGGCGACGAGCGCTGCCGACAGGGTGTCGCCGGCACCGACGAAGCTGACTTCGAAGCGCTCGAACTTCTCGCCGGTGATCGCGCCTTGCGGTGATGCGAGCACGTTGTCCAGAAACTGATCGGGCAGCGGCACGCTGCTGACCAGCACGAACTTGGTGCCGCGCGCCGCGGCCGCCACGGCAAGTTCACGCGGCGAGGCCGGCCGGTCGCTCTCCCAGTCGGGCAGGAGAAAGTCGGTCAAGGTCTGGTGGCTCCCCACCAGCACCTCGGCTTGCGGCAGGATCAGTTCGCGGAAGGCCTCAAGATAGGCCTGCTGCGCGTCTTCCTCCAGCCATGAAAGGTTGGGCAGGTAGGCGACGAGCGGCACCTCCGGGTAGTCGGAAATCACCTCGGCCACGGCGCTGACGCCCTCGGCCGACCCGAGGAAGCCGACCTTCCACGCGCCGATCGACACGTCTTCGAGGATGGTGCGTGCCTGTTCCACGACGACCTCGGCATCGATTGCATGGTGATCAAATACCTCGGCGGTGTCGCGCATGACGATGCTGGTCACGACAGGCAGCGCGTGTGCGCCCATCGCCGCGATGGTGGCAATGTCGCCTGCGATTCCGCTTGCGCCGCTGGCGTCACTGGCGTTGAAGCTCATCACGCAAGCCGGTGCAGGCTGTTCCTGCAGCGGGCTGATTTCGGGGGTCGATTGCGGCGTTTCGGAGGTCATGAATTTGGGGCTCGAAGACGCACAACAGGGGCTTGACGAGTTCCCGTCGAACCTCAGGCCAAATGTGAAGAATGTGGCGCAGGTGCTTGTGGCGGCTTCATTTTGCGACAACCTGCGTGGCTACAATCGCGCTGCATTGTAGTAACCCTGTAGGGTGCCGTGACCGAACCCAAGACCTGGATGTGCCTGATTTGCGGTTGGATCTACGACGAGGCTCTTGGCGACATGGATCATGGCATCGAACCGGGAACGGCCTGGGCCGCAGTCCCAATGAACTGGACGTGCCCGGAATGCGGGGCCCGTAAAGAAGACTTCGAGATGGTGCAAATCTGATTGCACAAGCGCCGGCTCGCCCGATGCCGACGCCGAGTAACTGAGGAGAACGCTCGGTGAGCAAACAAGCCCCGACCGGTGGCGCCGGAGTCAAAGTCCTGGTCATCGATGACAGCAACACGATACGCCGCAGTGCGGAGATTTTTCTCAAGCAGGGCGGGTACGAAGTCCTGCTCGCGGAGGATGGATTCGACGCGCTGGCGAAAGTCAACGACCACGGCCCGGATTTGATCTTTTGCGACATTCTGATGCCGCGCCTGGACGGGTATCAGACCTGCGCCATCATCAAGCGCAACGCCAAGTTTTCCGACGTTCCGGTCATTATGTTGTCTTCCAAGGACGGCTTGTTCGACAAAGCCCGTGGCCGCATGGTCGGCTCCGAGGACTACCTGACCAAGCCATTCACGAAAGATCAATTGTTGTCAGCCGTCGAGCAATACAGCCGCGCGGGCCGGGCGCACGCCACCTGAGGCCCCGCCGCTCAATGAGTTTCGATCGAACGCGCCGCGTGAGCGGCAGCAGAAGGAGGGTGAGACCGTGACAGTGCAAAAAATTCTGGTGGTGGACGACTCCAAGACGGAGTTGCACTTCCTATCCGACTTGCTGAGCAAGAAAGGCTACGCCGTGCGCACGGCGGAAAACGCCGACGAAGCCATGAAGCGTTTGGGCGAGGAGACTCCCGACCTGGTGCTGATGGATGTCGTCATGCCCGGTCAGAACGGTTTTCAGTTGACCCGCGCGATCACCCGCGACCCACGATTTACCAAGGTCCAGGTCATCATGTGCACCAGCAAGAACCAGGAGACCGACAAGCTCTGGGGCATGCGTCAAGGTGCGCGCGACTACATCGTCAAGCCGGTTGACGCCGATCTTCTGTTGGCCAAGATCCGCGCGTTCGACTGAGCATCCGAACCCGTTCGCGCCAAGCATTGTGCATGGGACCGATTTGAATGGCCAACAAGGAAGCCCTACGCGCACTCCAGAGCCGGCTGTCGGAGCGGCTCTCGGCGGCCAAAACCCAACAAACCGGCAAGTCCTGGCTGGCGGTTGAATGCGGCGGGCGTGGCCTGCTGTTTCCGCTGCGCGAGGCGGGTGAGATCTTTCCGATGGCGGGATTGCAGCCCGTGCCTCACTCGCAGAGCTGGTTTCTCGGCGTTGCCAATCTGCGGGGTCATCTGCACGGAGTGGTCGACTTGGCGCGCTTTCTCGGTCTGGATGCTTCGCAGGTCAACCGCGAGCAAGCACGCCTGGTGGGCTTCAATCAGCAGTCCAATCTGAACTGCGCCATGTTGGTCGACCGGCTGTCGGGGTTGCGCAGCGAGGAACAGTTGACGGCTGAAAAAGACGACGCGAGTGCGCGCCCGCCGTTCGTGGGTGCGCGCTACCGCGATGCTGCAGGGCGCATCTGGCAAGAGCTGAATCTGCTCGAATTGGCGGGCCACGAAGTCTTCCTAAAGATCGCCGCCTGAATCTGCTAAGGCGCGCCGTGGGTTTGACGCGATAGGAAAATCACGAGGGTTTTATGAGCTTGCTGAACAAGATCAAAGAGTTTGCTGGCGCCGCACAGCCCGCCGCGCCGGTTCCGGAATTGCGACTGGCCAAGGGCGGCGCAAGAAGCGCCGGTGTGGAGCGCCTGCGGCCAGTGAAGTCCGGTCGAACGGGCGGTGCGTCAAAGTCCGCGTCGGCCCGGGCGCCGACCTTCTCCGCGATGACGCAGCCGCAAGCATCGGGTTTCGACTCTTCCATCATTTCGGAGGCTTCGCCCTCGCAGATCACCGAGTTCCCGGATACGCATCAGCAATTGCGCACACCGGGTGCGGAATCCGAAGGCAGCGGCTTGCCGCTCATCGGCGGCATGCCGCCAGCTGAACAGCGGCGCATCCTGATTGGAATGGGTGTGCTCGGGATGCTGGGGTTGATCGTCGCGACCGGCCTGACCCTGAACAACGCCAGTCGAATTTCGGCACAGGTGGGCGCAAGCGGCGCGGCGGAAGTCCAGTCGCAGCGCTTGGCCAAGGCCACGCTTCAAGCCCTCTCGGGCGGCGCGAAGGCATTTCCTGAAGTGCGTGAGAGCACTGACTTGATGATGCAGAACATGCGCAGTCTGCGTACGGGCGAGGGCGCGGTGGCTGCCGTGCCGAGCAGCGTGCTGCCGGCACTGGAGTCGGTGGCGGGCTTGGCGGACCGTGCCGAAAAGGGATCGAACGTCGTCATCGCCCAGCAGAAAAACCTGACGATGGTGGGGCAGGCATTGCGTTCGATCAACCGCCAATCCTCCGAGCTGCTGGAAATTGCCGAGACGATCTCGGCGCTGAAGCTTCAACAAAACGCCTCGTCCGCGGAACTGTTCGCGGTGGGGCAGTTGGTCATGCTGACGCAACGCCTGGGCAAGAGCGCGAACGAATTCCTGACGATCGAGGGTGTGAGCCCGGAGGCGGTTTTTCTGCTGAGCAAGGATTTAACCCTGTTCCGCGAAATCGCCCAGGGCTTGGCGGACGGGAGCGCGGAGATGCGCCTGCCGGGAACCAAGGATGCGGAAACCAAGGAACGCCTCGTCGCATTGCTCAAGCTGTACGAAGAAACGCGGACCCAGGCCGCAGCCATCATGGCCAATCTGCCGGGCCTTGTAGCCGCGAGGGATGCCCAAGCCGCGATCCTGGCTGACAGCGAGGCGTTGCGCACGGGCCTGGAAGCGGTGAGCGCGCAGTTGGCGAGCCAAACAGCTTTCGCCGGGGCTGCATTGATCATCTTTCCGCTCGGAGCGTTGCTGCTGTTCGCCGGCGGCGGCGGCATGCTGCGCCTGTACGTTCGTGACCAGGCCTCGCAAGCGGCGCTGGCGCAGAACCGGCGGCTGGAAGCCGAACGCCAGGAGCAGGAGGCCAAACGCGTCAATGACGCGAACCAGGCAGCGATTTTGCGATTGATGAACGAACTGCAAACCGTTGCTGAGGGCGACTTGACGCAGCAGGCAACGGTGACGGAAGACATCACTGGCGCCATCGCCGATTCGGTGAACTACACCGTTGAGGAACTGCGCTCGCTGGTGACGCAGGTGCAGGGCACGGTGGGCCGGGTGATGGAAACCACGGCACGCGTGGAGGCCACCTCGACCGAACTGCTGGCGGCGTCGTCGGAGCAACTGCGCGAAATTCGCGACACCGGCGAGTCGGTGCTGCAAATGGCCGGGCGCATCAACGACGTGTCGTCGCAAGCGCAGGAGACCGCGCATGTGGCGCGCCAGTCGCTGCAGGCGGCCGAGTCCGGTTTGCGCGCCGTGCAGAACACGATCGGCGGCATGAACATGATCCGCGATCAGATCCAGGACACCTCCAAGCGCATCAAGCGACTCGGCGAATCGTCGCAGGAGATCGGCGAAATCACGGAACTGATCTCCGACATCACGGAGCAGACCAACGTGCTGGCGCTCAACGCCGCGATTCAGGCGGCCTCGGCCGGCGACGCGGGCCGGGGCTTCTCGGTCGTGGCCGAGGAAGTGCAGCGCCTGGCGGAGCGCTCCGGTGACGCCACCCGACAGATCGCCGCGCTCGTCAAGACGATTCAAAGCGATACCCAGGATGCGGTGGGCGCCATGGAGCGGTCGACGCAGGGCGTGGTCGAAGGGGCACGACTGTCCGACGCCGCGGGCAATGCGCTGGGGGAGATCGACCGCGTGTCGCGTCAGCTCGCCGACCTGATCGGGCAGATTTCGAACCAGGCTCTGAGTGAGGCGCGCCTGGCCAACGTCGTGGCAGCCAACATCCAGCATATTTTCGCGGTCACCGAACAAACCGGCGAGGGCACACGCTCGACGGCGCAGATGGTTCGTGAACTCTCCAAAACCGCCGAGGAGCTGAAGCAGTCGGTCGCTCGATTCAAGGTCTCTTGACGCGGCCTCGGCCGTTGCCGCGAGCAGCCACCCATTGCGAAAAAAGAACCCACTAAGATGAGCGAGACAACCGACGACTTGAGCGCCCTCGCCTGGGTCCATGAAGAGGTGCGGCGCTCGCTTGACACCGCACACAAGGCATTGCGCCGGCACATCAAGGAGCGCGAGGCGTCGGCGAGTTCCGACGTCGGTGAAGTCGATCCTTCAGTGCTTCGCGGCGCGCGGGTTCAGATTCATCAATGCGTGGGGGCGCTCGAACTGATCGGCCTGATCCCTCAGGCGGCGATATTGCGCGCGAGCGAGGCGGCAGTGGTTCGCTTCATCACCAAGCCGCACAAACTCACGCCCAAGGCCATCGAAGACGTCGAACGCGCGTCGTTCGCTTTGCTTGACTACTTGGCGCGCATGCTGGCGGGCAAGACGGTGTCGCCGTTGTTGCTGTTCCCACAATACCGCGCCATTCAGGAAGAAGCCGGCGCGGATCGGGTGCACCCGGCAGATTTGTGGAGCATGGCTTGGCGCTGGCTTGAATTGCCCGCCGATCCGACGGCTCAGCCGCGCCCGCCTAACGCCGCGGCGCGCGCTGCGGTCGAGAAGGAACTGCTGACACTGGTGCGCACCGATGAGCCGCGCGAAGCCGCCGGGCGCTTGAGCGACACCTTTGCCGGGTTCGCGCAGGCCGCCAAACATACGCAGGTGGTGACGTGCTGGAAGCTCGCCGCGGCGGTGTTCGAGGCTCAGGCGCATGGACTGCTCGGCTTTGACGTCTACGGCAAGCGCCTTGGCTCGCGCCTGTTGGCGCAGTTCCGCAATTTGGCGCGAGGTGAAATCGACGTTTCGGAACGGCTCGCGTTGGACTTGCTGTTCTTCTGCGCCCAGTCGCGACCGGCAACCGACGCCACGCCACGCCTTGCCGCGGTGCGCCAGACCTACGGCCTCGCGGACAGCGAGCGCGTCGATTACGCGACGAGTCAGTTGGGTCGCTATGACCCGGCGTGGCTGACGCAGGCGCGCAAGCGCGTCGCAGCTGCGAAAGACACCTGGTCAGCCGTGGCGGGTGGGGAAATGCACCGCCTGAGCGGATTGGGCGAACAGTTTTCCTTGGTCGGCGACTCGCTCAAGCGACTCTTTCCCAGCGGGGAATTGCTCGCCGTTGCATTGCTAGACGCGGCTGGCGGCACGCTCGACTCGGGTGCAGCGCCGCCCGCGCCGCTCGCGATGGAAGTGGCGACCTGTCTGTTGTACGTCGACGCGGTGCTTGAAGACGCCGATTTCGACCATCCTCAGCAGGGCGAACGCGTCAAGCGCCTGGCGCAGCGCATCACGCATGTGCGCCAGGGCACGGCGCCTGATCCGCTCGAAGCATGGATGGAAGAGCTGTACCGGCGCGTCTCCGACAAGCAGACGATGGGCAGCGTGGTCCAGGAACTGCGAAGCTCGTTGTTGGAAGCCGAAAAGCTCATTGACCAGTTCTTCCGCGATACAAGCGACCCCACGTCGCTGATTCAGGTGCCAACGCATCTCTCGGCGATGCGCGGCGTGCTGTCGGTGCTCGGCATGGATCAAGCCGCGTCAGCGCTGGCGCGGATGCGTGATGAGGTCGATGGCTTGGCCGCCAGCCCGGCCGGCTTGCCGCAGGCCGCGCAAGCCGGCGTCTTCGACCGGCTCGCGGGAAATCTGGGCGCCTTGGGTTTCCTCATCGACATGCTCAGCGTGCAGCCACAGATGGCGAAATCGCTGTTTGTCTTTGACAGCACGCAGGGCACGCTCAAACCCATCATGGGGCGCCGCGCCGATGACTCCGAGCTGACCGTGCATGCGGCATTGGCGGGCAGTGCGATCGAGCAGCAGCTGATCGACCAAGCCAGCCAACTGGCGCGCGACGCGACGCAGAAGGACGTCTCCGCGGCGGACCTTGTGCTGGGTCTGGAGCGCTTGTCGCTAGGCGCCAGCGCCGCGGACCGCGGCGGTTTGGCCCAGGCCACGCGAACGGCCCAGGCGATCCTGACCCAGGCGGCCGGTGGCCCCGGCGCCGCCACGGCGCGCGAAGGCGTGTCCAAGGCGATGCTGGAGTTCGTCTCGCCGCAGTCCGACGTCGCGACTCTGGAAGCCGAGGTTGCTCCGAAAGCTGTGGCGTCGATCCCGGCTCCAGCGGTGGAGATGGTTCATGACGACGAGCTGCGCGAAATCTTCCTGGAAGAGGCGCGCGAAGTGGTCGGTGACGCCACGAGCGCGTTGGCCGAATTGCACGACAGGCCCGGTGAACTGCCGATACTGACGACGATCCGCCGCGCGTTTCATACGCTCAAGGGCAGCTCAAGAATGGTCGGGCTGAAGGACTTCGGCGAGGCGGCGTGGAGTTGCGAAAAGCTCTACAACACGCGCCTCGCGGATCAGCGCGCCGCGGAACCGGATCTGCTCGAATTCACCGGCTGGGTTCTGAAATACCTCGGAACTTGGGTCGAGGAAATCTCGGCGCGGCGCAGCCACGACTACAGCTCCCGTGTGGTGTCGGCGCGGGCCACGGCGCTGTCTGGGGATGCCGAGGCGCGCGAATCGCGCCTGGGTGCGTTGACCAGCGTGCTGCCGGTTGCGCCACCGATGGTGCCCGGGAAGGCCGTCGTTCATTCGGCTGCGGTTGTGCCAGCACCGGCTCCGGCCGCGCTGCCGGGCTTGGAGTTTTCTTTCGATCTCGACCTGTCCCTGGGCGATGAACCGGCACCGGCTGTCGCGCCGGTCGCGCAAGCCGAATCCACGGGAACGGGCGCGCAGGCCATGCTGGACCCATTCGACCTGGACGCGACGGAAGTGTCGACGCTGCCGCAGACGATGGACGAGCCGGCGGCCGACATCGCGATCGACATGATCGACCTCGACCTGGGGCAGACTATTGCGCAGCCGTTGGCGGCTCACGCCCGGGAGCCTACGCGGGTGATGGTTCAGGCCGAGCCACACGCACCAGACCTGGTGCTCGACTTGACGGATGCGCCGGGCGTGGTCGGCGGCACATCAAGCGATGTGCCGTCTTCGCCGATTCCCTTGCCCGAGGTCGTGGAAGAAGAGTCGTCGGCAAACGATGACGCCGATGAGGAGTCGGTCAAGGTCATTGGGCCGCTGCGCATCAGCATTGCGCTGTTCAACATCTACCTGAATGAGGCCGACGAACTGTCCCGTCGCCTCACGACAGAACTGGCCGAATGGGCGATGGAATTGCATCGTCCGATCGGCGAAATTCCCATCGCACTAGCGCACTCGCTGGCCGGCAGCTCCGCCACGGTGGGGTTCGCGAATCTGTCGAACCTGGCTCGAACCCTGGAGCACGCGTTGACGCGTTCCCAGGCCATTGGGCGCGGCACGCCGCAGGAAGCGCGGTTGTTCGTCGATGCCGCCGAGGAGATTCGGCGCTTGCTGCACCAATTCGCGGCGGGTTTCTTGAAGGATTCGTCGGTCACGCTGCTGTCCAGGCTTGATGAGCATGAATTGAGTTCGGCGCGCTGGCTTGAAGCCGTGACGGCCGCCGCGGATCAGTTGCCACAGACCCGCCCCGGTGCGTTGAGCGATCTCGCCGCGCCCGATCAACGCGCGGCGGCCGGGCTGCCCGCCAAGTTTTCGATCGAACTACCTGAAGCATCGAAGGCGCCTATGAGGGCTGCCGCGGTCGCGCCAGTCGTCGCCTCTCAGGCCGGCATGGCACCGCTGCGGAGCGCCGTGCAGCCGACGGAATTTCCGCCTGCGCCGCGTACAGCACCGTCGACCATGGCGCGCGACAAGGCCGCCCCGCGCGACTCCGGCCCGTCCGTGGGCGAGCCCGGGGGTGAGGACGACGAGTTGCGTTCCTGGTTTCAGCCCTCCGGCTTCATGGAGTGGAAGCCGGTGACGTATCCACCCTCCGGTGCGGTGGCCAGTGAGCCCAAGCCGGTCGCGCCGCCGCACGCCGAGTCGGATGTGCCTGCTGCTGGGCCGGCTGCTGTCCCTGTTGCCGTCCCTGCTGCCGCCCCTGCTGCTCCTGCCGTTCATGCCGCGGCTGCCGCCGAGGACAGGCGCCAGGCGCCGCGTCGCAACGCGCCGGTGATCTCGGGCGCGCAGGACGGCGAAGACGATATCGACGCACTGGACGCGGTTGATGCCGAGCTGTTCCCGATCTTCGAGGAAGAAGCCCTGGAACTCTTGCCGCAGCTGGCCGGTAGCCTGCGCGAATGGATCGCGCGCCCGACCGACACGTCGCAAGCAGACGCCTGCATGCGCACGTTGCACACGCTCAAGGGCGGCGCGCGTCTGGCCGGGGCGATGCGGCTGGGTGAGTTGGCGCACCGCCTGGAGTCGCGCATCGAGCGCATCTTGGCGCAACCCGCCGCGTCGGCGGCAGACATCGAAAACCTTCAGTCGCATGGCGACGCCTTGTCTCAGGTGTTCGATGCATTGCGCAATCGCGACGCACAAGCCTATGCCGAGGCTGCCGAGGCGCTAGGCGAGCCATCGAAGCTTCTGGGTCTGGGCACCGAACCGGCGGCGCTGAACGGCCTGGGCACCGCGCAGGGCGCAAGCAGCGCGCCCGCGATTCGCGCTCAGGTGCTTCAGCCCCTTGAGCCCATGGCCGAAGTCGCCGTGCCGGTCGTCAGGGCGCCGTTGGTCGAGGCCAGGCCACCGACACCCGTGGCGCGTGCGGAGCAGCCTGTGCGCTCAGGGTCGAGCGACCCGAACACCGGCATCGATTGGTCCCGCTTTGACTCTGCCACCGCTGCGCCAAAAGCGGCGGCTGACCGCGGCGCAAGCGTCGCGCAGTCCGCGGTACGGGTGCGCACGCCGCTGCTCGACAAGCTGGTCAATCAGGCGGGCGAAGTCAGCATCGCACGCACGCGCATCGAATCGCAGGTCAACGTGATCAAGGGTTCGGTGTCGGACCTGACGGAAAACCTGGAGCGCCTGCGCGCCCAGTTGCGCGACATCGAGCTTCAAGCCGAAACCCAGATGAGCTCGCGCATCGAAGCGGCCAAGGGCGCGTCGAAGAACTTCGACCCGCTGGAGTTCGACCGATTCACGCGCTTCCAGGAAGTGACGCGCATGATGGCCGAGTCGGTGAACGACGTGGCCACGGTGCAGCGCACTCTGCAACGCTCGCTGGAGAACACGGAAGACGAACTGGTGGCGCAGGCGCGCATGACACGCGAGCTGCAGGGCGACTTGCTGCGCACCCGCATGGTCGAGTTCGAAGGGCTGTCGGACCGTCTGTACCGCGTCGTGCGCCAGGCGGCGAAGGAACTCGGCAAGCAGGTGCGGCTGGACATCGTCGGCGGCTCGATCGAAATCGACCGGGGCGTGCTGGACCGCATCACCGGCGCCTTCGAGCATGTGCTGCGCAATTGCGTGACGCATGGCATCGAGATGCCCCAAGTGCGCAGTGCCGCCGGCAAAGACCCGACGGGGCTGATCGTCGTCACGGTGACGCACGAAGGCAACGAGGTCGCCGTCGAATTCCGCGACGACGGCGCTGGCCTGAACCTGCCGCGCATTCGCGAACGCGGCCTCGCGTTGGGTCTGCTCGACGCGGCGAAGAATTACACCGACGCCGAGCTCGCCAACCTGATCTTCGCCTCGGGGTTCTCGACGGCGTCGAGCGTGACCGAACTCGCCGGCCGCGGCGTGGGCATGGACGTGGTGCGCTCCGAAGTGAACGCGATCGGCGGACGCATACGCACCGCCACGCGCACCAACCAAGGCACCTCGTTCAAATTGATCCTGCCCCTCACGACCGCGGTGACGCAGGTGCTGATGCTGCGCTGCGGCTCCACCGCGGTGGCCGTGCCGTCCACATTGATCGAGATTGTTCGGCGCGCCACACCGGTCGAGATCGACCAGTCTCATACCAGCGGCGCCTACATGCTCGGCGAACGCCAGATGCCGTTCTTCTGGCTCGGATCACTCCTGCAACTCAGCCCGCGATCCGGCGAATCGGTCGGGCGCACGCGCACCGTCGTCGTGATTCGCAGTGCGCAAAAGCGCATCGCGGTGCAAGTCGATGAGGTGCTGGGCAACCAGGAAGTCGTGGTGAAAAACCTGGGGCCGCAGTTGTCGCGCGTGCCGGGTCTGGCGGGCATCACGCTGTTGGCCTCGGGTGCGGTGGCGCTGATTTACAACCCGGTGGCGCTGGCCACGTTGTATGGCGAACCGGCCCGGCGCGCCACGCTCACCGCCTTGCAGGCGCCTGAGTCGCCCGCCGGTGGGCCCGCAGCCGATGACGTACCGCTGGCGCCGATGATTCTGGTGGTTGACGACTCGCTGACGGTGCGCCGCGTCACGCAACGCTTGCTGGTGCGTGAGGGCTATCGCGTCGTGCTCGCCAAGGATGGCCTGGACGCGCTTGAAAAACTCGCCGAGGAGCGCCCGCAGGTCGTGCTTTCCGACATCGAGATGCCCCGCATGGACGGCTTCGAGTTGGTGCGCACGATACGCAACAGCGCCAACCTGCGCGATCTGCCGGTGATCATGATCACCTCCCGACTCGCCGAAAAGCATCGCGAACTCGCGGCGGAACTCGGCGTGGACCACTACATGGGCAAGCCGTACTCGGAAGAAGACCTGTTGTCGCTGATCGCCCACTACACGGCGGCCCTGAGCGACGCTTGAGCAACGCCTGAACCCGGGCAGCGCCGTCACGGGCCGGCGCCGCGGGTGCGCCCAGACGGCGCGCGCCCTTGAAAACCCGGGCCCGTAGAATTCGGCGCAGATGACCTTCAGCCCGGCACAACGTCAAAGCATCGCCTGGATCGGCCTGGGCCTGCTCGTGCTGGCGGGCGTGAAGCTGCTCGCGCCGGTGTTGACGCCGTTCCTCGTCGCCGCGGTGCTCGCCTATGCGCTGCATCCGGCGGTGGAGTGGCTGGCGGCGCGGCGCGTGCCGCGCGTGCTCGCCGTGGCGATCGTCGAGGTGGCCGCGATTGCCGCGCTGCTCGCCCTGGTGCTGTTGATCGTGCCGATCATCTCCAAGGAGCTGCCCCTGCTGCGCGAACAGATACCGCGCCTGGCGGAACGTTTGAACGCGGGTCTGGCGCCGTGGCTTTCGCAAATGGGGTTCCCCGTGGGGCTGGACGTCGCCAGCATCAAGGCCTTCGTGCTCAAGTACCTCAATGCCAACGTGGAAGATTGGGTGGGTGCTCTGCTCAGTTCGGCGCGCATCGGCGGCAGCATCCTGCTGGCGATCGTCGGCCTGGCTATCCTGGTGCCTGTGGGCTTGTTCTATCTGTTGATGGACTGGCCGAAGTTGGTGTCACGCGCCAGAAATCTGATTCCGCCTCGCCTGCGCCCGCGCATTGAAGGCTTCATGGGGGAATGCGATTCGATGCTCGGCCAATACCTGCGTGGCCAGTTTCTCGTGATGTTGGTGCTTGCTGTCTACTACAGCGCTGCGTTGGGAGTGGCCGGCTTCGATCTGGCGTTGCCCGTGGGCGTATTCACCGGCTTGGCGATCTTCATCCCCTACATCGGCTTTGGCATCGGCCTGATCCTGGCGCTGACCGCCGGCGCATTGCAGTTCGGCGGCGCTTACGGCCTGATCGCGGTGGCGGTCATCTATGGCATCGGCCAGATCGGTGAAGGGCTGTTCCTGACACCGCGCCTGGTGGGCGAACGCATCGGCATGAACCCGCTGATGGTGATATTCGCGCTGCTTGCCTTCGGCCACCTGTTCGGTTTCGTCGGCGTATTGATCGCGTTGCCGTTGAGTGCGTTGATCGTCGTTGCGGTGCGGCGCGCGCGCGCAATGTACGTGGAAAGCCCGCTGTATCGCGGATGAGCCGCGGATGAAACAAATCCCGCTGCCGATCGGCACTGCCGCGGCGCGCACCTTCGAGAACTTCGCCACCGGTGCAAACGCCGCGACGCTGGCCCACCTTCGCGCACTGGTGCCGGGTTCTGCGCCGGTCTATCTGTGGGGCCCCACGGGCAGCGGCAAGACGCATCTGGCGCAGGCCGTGATCGCTCACCTGCAGGCCGAGGGCGTGCGTTGCGCGAGTTTCGGTCCGCAGGTTGCGACGCCCTGGGTCGGGAGCGAACCCTGCGGCATCATCGTGATCGACGATTGCGAACGCCTCGCGCCGGACCAGCAGCACTGCGCTTTCACACTGTTCGTCCAGGCCGCCGAAAGCGGTGCGACGATCATCGCCGCGGGGCGCGTGCCGCCCGTGGACTTGCTGCTGCGCGAAGACCTGCGTTCCCGCCTGGGGTGGGGCCATGTGATGGCAGTGCAAGCGTTGTCGGAGCAAGAGGCGCGCGCCGAATTGCGGCGCGAGGCCGACCGCCGCGGCATCCTGCTCACCGACGAGGTGATGGAGTACCTGTTGACGCGCTTTGACCGCGACCTGAAGAGTCTGTTCGATCTGCTCGATCGGCTCGACGAGTTCTCGATGTCGCAGCAGCGCAGCGTCACCGTGGCCTTGCTCAAGAAGATGCTCGCCCAGGGGCCGCAAGCATGAACAGTGCGACCGGCCGGGCGCTGTGCCTGTTCGATCTGGACGACACCCTCTTGCCTTTGGACTCGGACCACGCCTGGGGCGAGTTCATGGTCGCGCAAGGCTGGGTTGACGCGGCGGCGTTCCGGCGTCGCAACGATGAGTTCTATGCGCAGTACAGGTGCGGGCAACTCGACATTCACGCCTACATCGAATTCGCCACCGCGCCGGTGCGCGCCCACACGCTCGCCGAGGCGACGGCGGCGCACGCCCGGTTCATGCGCGACGTCATCGCGCCGAACCTGCGCGAGAGCGCGCTGAGCCTGGTGCGCCAGCACCAGCACCGCGGCGACCGCATCGCCCTGGTCACGGCAACGAATGACTTCATCACCGCGCCGATCGCCGCAGCCTTGGGAATCGACACCTTGATCGCGGTACGCCTGGAGCGCGACGCCAGCGGTACCATCACGGGCCGAATCGACGGTGAGCCGAGCTACCGCGAAGGTAAGGTGCGGCGCGTCGAGCAATGGCTGCACGATACCGGCAGCGATTGGCGGGATTTCCCCACGATCAGCGTCTACAGCGACTCGCTGAATGATGTTCCCTTGCTGGAACGCGCGACCGACCCGGTCGCGACGAACCCCAGCGAGGCGTTGGAGCTGCTTGCGCGCGAGCGCGGATGGCGCGTCCTGAAACTGTTTGAATGATGGCTGAATGATCAAGAAGCTGATCGACAAATTGCTCGACAAGGCGCGCAGCGCGCGCGCGCCGCGCACGGTGCACGGCCGGCGTGTTGAAGTGCCGAAGAGCCAACACGGCATCGACCCAGGGCTTGTGGACGAGCGCGCGGTGAAGGTGGTGCGCACCCTGGCCGAGGGCGGTTATGAGGCCTATATCGTGGGTGGCGCGGTGCGCGATCTGCTGCTGGGCCTGCGGCCGAAGGACTTCGATGTCGCGACGAACGCGACACCGGAGCAAGTGAAGTCGCTGTTCCGCCGGGCCTTCATCATCGGCCGCCGATTTCGCATCGTGCACGTCGTATTCGGCCGTGGCCGGCAGGACCATGGCCTGAGCGAAGTCATCGAAGTGTCGACGTTTCGGGCGCAGGTGGAGGCGAGTGCGGCCGATTCCGTGAGTGGCAACGAGAAAACTGCCAAGGCCGAGCTTGCCGGCAAGGGGCGTGGCCCGGGGCCGAGCCATGTGATCGACGCCGAAGGCCGCGTCTTGCGTGACAACGTCTGGGGCCCGCAGGTCGAAGACGCGGCGCGGCGCGACTTCACCGTGAACGCGATGTACTACGACCCATTGCGCGAAATCGTTGTCGATTACCACGGCGGCATCTCCGACGCGAAGAAGAAACTGTTGCGCATGATCGGCGACCCGGCGCTGCGCTACCGCGAAGACCCGGTGCGCATCATTCGCGCGATACGCTTTGCCGCGAAGTTGGGCTTCGAGATCGAGCCGAAAACGCGCGCGCCGATCCAGAGCATGGCGGCGCTGCTCGACAACGTGCCGCCGTCGCGCACCTTTGACGAAATGATCAAGCTGCTGCAAACCGGGCACGCGCTGGCGAGCGTCGAAGAATTGCGCCGACACGGGCTGCACCGCGGCGTATTTCCGGTGCTCGACGTCGTGCTCGATGAAGCGCAGCGCCATGACGGTCGCGAAAAATTCGTGCGCCTGGCGCTGGCCGACACCGACCGGCGCGTCGCCGAGGGCAAACCCGTCGCACCCAGCTTCATGCTCGCCTGCATGCTCTGGCACGATGTGTTCGAGCGCTGGAAACAACTCGAGGCGAGCGGCGAATCTTCGTTTGTTGCCTTGCAGCAGGCGATCGACGCGGTGTTCGACGCCAAAATCGGCGACATCTCCGGCCGTGGCAAATTGGCCACCGACATGCGCGAGGTCTGGATGATGCAGCCGCGCTTTGCGCGGCGCACCGGCCAAAGCGTGCACACCCTGGTCGAGCAGGTGCGCTTTCGCGCGGGCTTCGACTTCCTGCGTCTGCGTGGGCAGGCCGGAGAGGTTGACCCGGAACTGCCGCTGTGGTGGGAGCAGTTCTCCACGGCGAATGAGGACGAGCGCGCACGCCTGATCGGCCAGGCGCGCGAGGTCGCACCCCCGCGCAGCGCTGACCCCGCGCGCAGCGCTGACGCCGCGCCGGCGCCGGAGGCTGACCCGGCACGAAAGCGCCGACGGCGACGCCGCCGCTCGGGCCCAGGCGCGCCGCAGGCGACGCCGCTGGAGTCATGACGGGCGCCGCGCTGCCGCGGGCCCGGTCTGCCGCCGCGCTCGGCCTGAACCCGGCACGTTTGAAGGGCCTGACCGACGCGTTCGAGCGTGAAATCGCGAGCGGGCTGCTGCCGGGCGTGGTGGCCCTAGTGTCGCGGCGCGGCAAGGTCGGCTACTTTGAATGTCGCGGTCGATTGAACCCGCTGACGCCCACGCCGATGGCGCGCGATTCGATCTTTCGCATCTATTCGATGACCAAGCCCGTTGTCTCGGTTGCCGCACTGATGCTCGCTGAAGAAGGGCGCCTGCTGCTGCACGAACCGGTGTCGTCGTGGTTGCCCGAGTTCGCGCAGATGCAAGTTGGCGTGGAGGTCGGCGGCCGTCTCGAATACGAGCCGGCGCGCGCGCCGATCACGATTCAGGACTTGTTGCGCCACACCGCGGGCCTGACCTACGGTTTCCTCGGCACCAGCCCAATTCAGCAGCTGTACACCGACGAGCGCATGGGCGCGCCCGAGATCGGCAACGCCAGATTTTGCGAACAACTCGCGCGCCTGCCGCTGCTCGCCCAGCCGGGCAGCGCCTGGGCGTACAGCCATGCCACCGATGTGCTGGGGCGTGTCATCGAAGTCATCAGCGGCCAGACGCTGGGCGAGTTTTTGGCGCAGCGCATCTTCGCGCCGCTGGGCATGGTCGATACCGGGTTTCATGTGCCGCCTGCGAAACAGCATCGCATCGCCGAGCCGTATGGCACCGACCCGCAGACCGGCATGAAGATCGAATTGCTCGACGTGCGGCAGGTGCACGCTTTCCAGTCCGGCGGCGGCGGGCTGGTCGGCACGGCAGCCGACTACGCGCGCTTCCTGCACGCGCTGTGCCGGGGCAGCGGCGACACGCGCTTGCTGAGCCGGCATACCCTGGCGCTGATGACCGCGGATCACCTGGGCGATCGAGCGGTGCTGGGCGACGTGTTGCCCGCCGGGCATGGCTTCGGCCTGGGATTCGCGGTGCGGCGCGACGCCGGGTTGGCGCCGTTGCCGGGCTCCAAGGGCCTGTACTACTGGGGCGGCATCGCCGGTACGTCCTTCTTCGTCGATCCCGCCGAGGACTTGTTCGCCGTGCTGATGATTCAAGCCCCAGTGCAACGACACCGCTATCGCGCGCTGTTCCGGCACCTCGTCTATGCCGCGCTCGACGCTTGAATCCATTGCGAGCGCGGCTGCCGCGGGGAAGTCGCAAAGCGCCGCTGGCGTCACCGCCTACATCGGGCTGGGCGCGAACCTGGGCGATGCCGTCACGACAATCCAGGCCGCCTGCGAGGCGATCGCGCGCCTGACGCAGACCACCGAGACGGCGCGCTCCCAGCTCTACCGCAGCGCCCCGATCGATTCGAGCGGCCCGGACTACATCAACGCCGTCATGGCGGTGCGCACGCGCCTAGGGGCAGCGGAGTTGTTGTCGCAGCTTCAAGCCATCGAACGCGAGCACGGGCGCGAACGGCCTTACCGCAACGCGCCGCGCAGCCTGGACCTGGACCTGCTGCTGTATGGCGACGATGTGATCGAACTGCCGCAACTGCGCGTGCCGCACCCGCGCATGCATGAACGCGCGTTCGTGCTCAGGCCGCTGGCCGACATCGCACCGAGTCTGTCCATTCCGGGGCGCGGTGCGCTGGCCCCCCTGTTGGCGCGGGTGGCGGATCAGCGCGTCACGCCGGTCCAGGCGTAACCTGAGCGTAGGCCGGGCACTACACTCGCCGCGGCCCCGGCGACGAGCCTCGACGCCGATGACCCCGAAGCGCTTCAATGCGACGTCACAGGAGACCCCCATGCTGTTCGGAAAGCTGCTGCCGCGCGAAGGCAACTTCTTCGAGTTGTTCGACCAGCATGGGGCGTACATCGTCGATGCGGCGCGCGCCTTCATCGAGTTGATCCACAACTACGCCGATCCGGTGTTGCGCGAAAAGTATGCCCAAGAGGTGGTCACCGCGGAACGCGCCGCGGACCGCGTCACCGCCGAGGTGAACCGCCTGCTGCACAAGACGTTCATCACGCCGATCGACCGCGAGCAGATTCACAGCCTCATTAATGCGATGGACGACATCATCGATCTGTTGCAAGACGCGACCGAGACGATGTCGCTGTACGACGTGCGGGCCATGACGGACGAGGTGCTGCGCCTGGGAGAAATCAGCGCGAAGTGCTGCGAGCGCGTGCAGCACGCCGTGTCGCTGTTGCCCAAGATCAGCCGCACCGAAGTCGCGGAAGCCGCGATCAAGACCTGCGAAGAGATCGACAAGCTGGAGAGCGACGCCGATCGCGTGATGCGCGCGGCGATGTCCAAACTGTTTCGCGAAGAGACCGACGTGCGCGAGCTCATCAAGCTCAAGACCATCTACGAATTGCTCGAGTCGATTTCGGACCGCTGCGAAGACGTGGCGAACCTGATCGAGGGCGTGGTCCTCGAGAATTCCTGAGGCGACGCCACCATGGCATCGGTCGAAACGGGGTTTTGGGTGATCGCCATGCTCGTGCTGCTGGCGCTTGCGTTCGACTTCATGAATGGCTTCCATGATGCGGCGAATTCCATCGCCACCGTCGTGTCCACCGGCGTGCTCAAGCCGCAGCAGGCGATTCTGTTTGCGGCGTTCTTCAATGTCGTCGCGATCTTCATCTTCGAGCTGAAGGTGGCGGCGACCGTCGGCAAAGGCATCGCCATGCCGAACATCGTCGACCAGCACGTCGTCTTCGGCGCGCTCATCGGCGCGATCGTCTGGAACATCGTGACCTGGTGGCACGGCATTCCGTCGAGCTCGTCGCACGCCTTGATCGGCGGCATTGTCGGTGCCGTCATCGCCAAGGCGGGTGTCGGCGCGCTGATCGGCGCGGGGGTGTGGAAGACAGTGGCCTTCATTCTGGTCTCGCCGCTGCTCGGTTTCGCCCTTGCATCGCTGCTGATGGTGGCGGTGGCACAACTCTTCCGGCGCACCTCGCCGCTGTACGTGGACAACTGGTTTCGGCGCCTGCAGCTGGTCTCGGCCGGCCTGTACAGCCTGGGCCATGGCGGCAACGACGCGCAAAAGACGATTGGCATCATCTGGCTGTTGTTGATTTCCGCGGGCCGCTTGTCACCCGACGCGAAAGCGCCGCCGGGTTGGGTGATCTGGTCGTGCTATCTCGCCATCGGCCTGGGCACGATGTTCGGCGGCTGGCGCATCGTCAAGACCATGGGTCAGAAGATCACGAAGCTCAAGCCTGTCGGTGGTTTCTGTGCCGAAACGGGCGGTGCGATCACGTTGTTCCTGGCCACGGGTCTGGGCATTCCGGTGTCGACCACGCACACGATCACGGGCGCGATCGTCGGCGTCGGTTCGGTGCGTCGCGCCTCGGCGGTGCGGTGGGGTGTGGCCGGCAACATCGTCTGGGCCTGGGTGTTCACGATCCCGGCGTCGGCACTCGTCGCCGCGCTGTCGTATTGGCTAAGCCTGTCCCTGTTCAAGTGACTGGCCGGGCGACTGGCGGGGCGGTACCCCGGCATGCTCCGCCTGGTATTCGAAGTAGCGTTGCGCACTGAACGACAGCGTCGCCATCAGCGCTGCCGCGCCAAACGCCAGGGCGAGAACGACACCGATCACCGTGAACCAGCCGCTCCTGTGCGCTCGTGTGCCGGCATTGAAGCGCGCGTTCCAGGTGGCGTCACTCGTCAGCCCGATGACGATGGCGTGCAGCATCGTTGCCGCCAACATCAGCCCCAGCAGGGGGATCAACAACCAAGAAAGCGGGTCGTCCAGGCCAAAGGCCCGGGCGCGTTGCACGCCGTAGATGCCCAGCAGCGTCGGCCAGGGAAATAACCAGGCCCAGGGATCGCGCAGGCCGTGCAGGTAGAAGCGGTGCAGCCCGAAGCTGCCGCCGAGCAGAGCGATCCAGGTGGCCAGGGTCTTGGACTTGTAGCGCGCTGGGCCTGGGCTTGTCATGATGCAGCCGGGGCAGACGTGGCGCCGTGGCCCAGCACTTTTTGCATCAACACGACATCGAGCCAGCGCTCGAACTTCCAGCCCGCTGCGCGGATCTGCCCGGTGGCTTCGAAACCGAGCGCGCGGTGCAGGGCGATCGAGCCGGTATTGCCCGAGTCGCCGATCACCGCCAGCATCTGGCGCGCGCCCAGCGCTTCGCAGCGTGCCAACAACTCCGCCAGCAGCGCTCGCCCCAGGCCCTGGCCCAGGGCGTCATTCGCAACGTAGAGCGAGTCCTCCAGGCAGAACCGGTAAGCCGGGCGCGGCCGGAAGTGGTTGGCGTAGGCATAGCCTTGGACGATGCCTGCGCGCTCGGCCACCAGCCAGGGCAGGCCTTTGGACGTCACGTCGGCGCGGCGCTGCTGCATTTGGTCCGGGTCGGGTGGCTCAAGCTCGAACGTGCCCGAGCCGTTGCGCACGTGGAACCGGTAAATCTCGGTGATCGCGTCGATGTCCGCGGCCGTGCTCGGGCGGATCAGCGTGGGGGCGGTGGATGGCATGTGAGCAAAGACTGAGTCACTTGTTTCGGCTGAGTCTACAATGCACGGTTTTTCCGCTCGCTGTCCCGTGAGCATCTGCGCCCGGGGCAGGCGGATGCTGCACCTCAGGCTGCGCCGCGGTTGCACTTCTCAAGCTTAGGAATCTGTATGGTCGTGATCCGTCTTGCCCGTGGCGGCGCCAAAAAGCGCCCGTTCTTCAACATCGTCGTGGCGGACTCGCGCACGCGGCGCGATGGCCGCTTCATCGAACGCGTGGGGTTTTACAACCCCGTCGCGGCCGGTGGTGAACAGCCGCTGCGCGTGGCGTTCGACCGTGTCGCCCACTGGACGGGCCACGGCGCCAGGGTATCCGCGACGGTCGAGCGCCTGCTGAACCAGGCCAAGGCCAGCGCCTGAATCCGCGGCCGGGCGCCGGCGCTCCTGGTTCTTCCATGAGCCCGAGCGCCGTAGCATTGGCCTGCCCAGACGAGCCGGAGTTTCCGGCTGACGCCATAGAAGTTGCACGCATCGGTGATGCCTGGGGCGTGAAGGGCTGGTTCAAGGTCGTGCCGTTTTCTTCCGACCCGCAGGCCATTTTTTCCTCGCGTCGCTGGTTCATCAAAGCGCCTGCGCCCACTGGTGTGGTCGCGCCTGCGGCCGTCAGGCCGGCCCTGCCCGGTTGGCTGCGCATCAGCGGCATCAAGGAGCATGGCGACAGCGTTGTGGCGCAAGCCCAGGGAGTTGAATCTCGTGCGGATGCACAAGCGTTGCGGGGCGCGCGCGTGTTCATCGGGCGCTCGAGTTTCCCGACGCAAGGCTCTGACGAGTTCTACTGGGTCGATCTGCTCGGCCTGCAAGTGGTGAATCGCCGGGACGAGGTTCTCGGCGTCGTGGTGGGCTTGATCGAAACCGGCCCGCAAAGCGTGCTGCGCGTCGCGGCCGGCCCCGAGTCCGTCGAACGCCTGATTCCTTTCGTGGCGGCCTATGTTGACGAGGTGAGCCTGGAGCGCAAGCGCATCCAGGTCGACTGGGATCTCGACTATTGAGCGCCCCAAGGGGGCCGGGCCAACCCGGCCCGCCCTCCGTGGGGTTCAACTAAAGTGGCAAAGCCATATTTACTTGAGACCGCACCGTGCGTTTCGACGTCATCACGCTGTTCCCCAGCCTCTTCGCCCCGCACCTGAGCGAAGGCGTCACCCGACGCGCGTTCGAATCGGGTCAGGTCGACGTCAAGTTGTGGCAGTTGCGCGACTACGCCGATGACCCGCATCGCCGTGTAGACGACCGCCCGTTCGGCGGCGGCCCCGGCATGGTGCTGCTCGTCGAACCGCTGGAGCGCGCGCTCGCGGCGGTGCGGGTGTCGCGCGGCGACGCCGCGCCGCTCGTGCACTTCAGCCCCACGGGGCGCCGCATCGACCAGGCCATGGTGCACGAGTACGCCGCTGGAGCCGGTGCGATTTTGCTGTGCGGGCGCTATGAGGGCATCGACCAGCGCTTCCTTGACCGGCACGTCAGCGATGAATTGAGCCTGGGTGACTTTGTATTGTCCGGCGGAGAATTGCCCGCGCTGGCGCTGCTCGACGCGGTGGCGCGGCTGCAAAGCGGCGTGCTCGGCGACAGCCGGTCGCACGAGCAAGACAGCTTTTCGCAAGGCCTGCTCGACTGCCCGCACTACAGCCGGCCCGAGGCCTTGCCGACGCAGCCGCCCGGCGAGGCGGTTCCGCCCGTGCTGCTGTCGGGCGACCACGGAAGAATCGCACGCTGGCGCCGCGAGCGCTCGCTGGAGCTGACGCTGCGGCGGCGGCCCGAGCTGATCGCCGAGGCGCGCGCCGCAGGCCTGCTGAGCGCGGCCGACGAGGCCTGCCTGGCCCAGCTTCAGGCGCGGTGAGGGGCCATGGCTATAATCGCGGGCTTTTCGATCCTCTGCGGGCAACACAAGGCCTCGCGCCCTCAAGGCCGCGAACCAGCCACCCAACAACGCCTTTGCACGATCGCCCGGAGAAACCCATGGACATGATCCAAACCCTTGAGCGCGAAGAAATCGCGCGTCTGGCCAAAACGATTCCGCCGTTCGCGCCTGGAGACACTGTGATCGTCAGCGTCAACGTCGTTGAAGGCACGCGCAAGCGTCTTCAGGCGTTTGAAGGCGTGGTCATCGCCAAGCGCAATCGCAGCCTCAACTCGAGCTTCATCGTGCGCAAGATTTCGAGCGGTGAAGGCGTTGAGCGCACGTTCCAGTTGTACAGCCCGTCGATCGCCTCGATCGAAATCAAGCGCCGCGGCGATGTGCGCCGCGCCAAGCTGTACTACCTGCGCTCGCGTTCCGGCAAGTCGGCGCGCATCAAGGAAAAGCTCGCCTGAAATTCGACCCCGAAGCGATGCCTGTCGTGGGGGGGGGGCGCCCCACAGCCGGGGGCGGTGGGGGCGGGGTGTGTGCGGGGGGGGGGGGGGGGGGGGGTTGGGGGGGCCCCCACGAGGGGGGG
>JANOLJ010000243.1:0-4796 GCA_031419715.1 Burkholderiales bacterium
AGGCCGCCAGGTCGCCGTGCGGGTGAAAGCGCCCCAGCACATCGCCCACGACGCGCGCGCTCTTCACCGGCCGCGCGCCACCGCCCGCGCCGAAGCTCAAGCCCATGCGCTGCATCGAGTACAAAATTCGCCGCTGCACCGGCTTTTGCCCGTCGCACACATCGGGCAGGGCACGGCCCTTGACGACGCTCAGCGCGTATTCAAGATAGGCACGTTCGGCGTATTGCGCCAGCGCCACGGCGCTATCGCCATCGCCTGGGCCGGGTGGCGGCGGGTCAAACAAATCGGGTTCGCGGGTCATGGAATCATTTTCCACGATGCCGGGTGGCGCTCCCAGGCAAATGTGGCTCTGCCACTTTGCTTGGACCCCCACGGGGGGCGGGCCGGGTTGGCCCGGCCCTGGGGGCACTCAGAAGGCACGCATGGTGTAGGCGCGAACGCGCCCGCACGCCCAACCCAGTGCAGACTCACCAGCCGATCAGGGCGTTGCGGCCGTCCACCAGCAGCTTCACCCGAGCCCCCACGGGCAGGCTGACCTTGGTGGGCACGTGGCCGAACGGCAGGCCCGTGAGGATGGGCACCTTGCTCACGCTGCGCAAATGCTCGACAGCCGACTTCAGCGTGAAGCCGCGATCCAGCGGTGATTTTTTGTAGTTGTTGAACGCGCCAAGCAGCACCGCTTTCTGCGCGCCAAGCACGCCCGCCTGATGAAGTTGCAGCAGGCAGCGCTCGATACGGTACGGATGTTCGTTCACGTCTTCAAGGAAAAGCACACCGCCCTTGACTTGGGGCCAATGGCGCGTGCCGAGCATCGAGCACACCATGCTCAGGTTGCCGCCCCAGAGCGGGCCCGCGACGCCGAGCCCGTCGAAGCCCGCCTCGGTGCGAAAGCCGACGGCTTCGAGCTCGCCGCTCATCGCTTCCACGAAGCACGCCTGGGTCACATCGTCAACGGTGTCACGGCCAAAGTCTTCCACGGCCAGGGGCCCCGCCCAACCCAACCGGCCCGGCGCCTTCGCATGGGTGAGCATCCCCAGATGCAGCGTGGTGATGTCGCTGTGCCCGACCCAGCGCGTACCGCCCTCCACGCTTCGCGCAAGCGCCTTCCAGTCGACCCGGTCGAGCAGCCGCGTCAGGCCGTAGCCGCCGCGTGTGGCCAACGCGATGCCAGGTGCTTGCGTTGCCACGCGGTGGATCGCGGCCAGGCGCACGTCATCGTCGCCACCGAAGCGCTGGTGCTTGAGCAGCGCAGACTCATCGATGCACACCTCGAAGCCCAGCCCCTGGAGCCGCTTCGCCGCCTGGCGCACGCCCTTGGCGTTGAGCAAGACACCGGCGGGCGTGAAGAGCGTGAGCGAGGTCATCGATGTGGGCATGGGTGCTGAAGGACGGGTGGGGCGGCGCGCTCAGGGTTCGATCGACTGGTGTTCGATTTCGATGGCTTCGCCCGTCGGGATCGGCGCGTCAGCCACCGCGGCCGATTCGCTGGCGAGTGCGCGGCGCTGCCTGAACTGCTCTCGGCGTTCCTCGAAAAACGTGCTCAGCAAGCCACCGCACTCGGTGTCGAGAACGCCCCCGACTAATTCGGTGTGGTGATTCAGTGGCTTCACGTCGAACAGGTTGAGCACGGAACCCGCAGCGCCGGTCTTGGGGTCGCGCGCGCCGAACACAACGCGCTTGAAGCGTGCGTGCAGCAAGGCCATCGCGCACATCGCGCAGGGCTCAAGCGTCACGTAGATCTCGCACTCCGGCAAGCGGTAGTTGCCCAGCAAGGTCGCGGCGTGGCGCAGCGCCACGATTTCGGCGTGCGCCGTCGGGTCGTGTTCCGTGATCGGCCGGTTGTAGCCCGTGGCGAGTACTTGGCGCCCGGCGGGCGTATCGCGAAAGATGACGGCACCGACCGGCACTTCACCCACGAGCCAGGCGTTTTGCGCCTGGTCCAGCGCAAGGCGCATGCCGGCAATGTCTTGCGGCGCCGGTTCGTCGCTCATCTCGAAGTCGCGGCACTGCGCGATTCCCATTCGTGACGACGCTTCTCACGCCGCGCCGCAGTGGCACCGCGCAATTCGGCCACCCATCCACCGGTGTCCATCGGCGCCAACATCGTCGCAATGCTTTGCAGTGGCGACCTCAGCATGGCTGCGTCAATCCGCCGGTACTCCCGGCCAAACCCGTCACGTTGCATCCAGCCGCAGTCGACGAGCCAGCGGCGCAGCTCCACATGGTCGATCTCCAAAAAGCAGCAGGACCCGGCAAGCGCACCCTTCAGCGCGACGTTCACTTGAGCTTCGCGCAACACGGTCGATCCCGGCACGGCGCACCATGCCAGACCCAGCACCAGGGCGCGCTGCGGCTCGGTCAGGCGCCCCACGCCGACACCGTCTTTCACCACCAGTTCGGCCAGCGTGTTGAGTAGCGTTTTCATGGCAAGCCCTTTCAACGCGTGTGAGTGAATGCGTCGAACAATTCATCGAAGGCGGTGTCGACGTCGCGCTGGCGCTCCACCTTGACGTGCTTCAACCAGGCCTTCAATGCCAAGCGGTCGGACAAGCGCTTGAGCTCATGCTCGTTGCGCTGCGCTTCACGACGCATCGCCGCGACATCACCGTCCAGCGCGCGGTCCACCGTTTGCGGTGTCAAGCCGCCGCGCCCGAACCCGCCGAGCTGGGGCACGAACGGCGCCACCAGGGCATCGATTTCATGTTCCAGTTGGGCGCACTGTTCTGTCAGCACCTGGTTGTAATGCCCCAGGCGCAGCGGGTTGATCGAACCCAGCGACGCGGCGTCAATCTGCTCGATCTGGATTTGAAGCTCAAGCAAGCGCAACAGGTTTTTCTCGGCATACGCCTGATTCACCTGCTGCATCAACACGGTCTTGCGTTCGCGCTCGGCGGCGTCGGTTTCCCGGTCGGGATGCAGAACGCTCGCCAGTTTGCGATAGATCTCGCGCACCGATTGCGTCGCGGCCTGGGCGGCCTCAGCGAGTTTCGCTTCCTTCGCCTGAGTCTTGGCCGACTTGGGTCGCGCCCGCGCCGCGGGTTCGGGCTGAGCAGCTCGCTGCTCCAGCAACTTGCGATTCAAGGCATCGCGAATCGCCTCGGGCGAGCCCGCCGCTTCCACATTGTCGAGTTCGACGCCGAACACCGTCTCGGCCATTTCCTTGAAGAGTTCGGTCTCCTCTTCCTTCAACTCGGCGTGGCTCGCGTCGCTGTACTTGTCGTGCAGCGCAATCAGCTCGGCCTGTGCATCCGGGTCATCCTCATCGAGCAGCAACTGAGAGCAGATGTCGAGCACCAGCATCGCAAGCTTGGCGCGCTCGCGCTTCGTAATGCCAGTGCTGCCATGCGCCGCATCGAAAACCTTGGCCAGCGCGAGTTGTGCCCGGTCGCAACGCTGCTGGAGCGGGTCGAGCTCGGCGGCCACGCGCTGGTAAAACTTGGGCACGAACTCCTGCCAAGCGGCGAGCACCGCACGCTGCTGCTCGATACGCTCGATCAGCCGGTTGAACGCCTTCTGCGCCTTGGACAGCGGCGCCTCGCCACTCGATCCAGGCACGCGCACGACCGCAGTTTCGGCCTCGTCGAAAAGTGACTTCTGGGTCGCCATGTTCAGCCTCTCCCCTTCGATCCATTTCTTGCACTGGAAAACCGTTGTCGCTATTGGATGAAATAGCTACACGCCGCATCTTTACCCTGACTTTACCGTCAGACTAAAAGGGCTCGAATTTCGGTCGTTCAGAACCAGCCTAGCCAGGCCGCGCCCTGCTTTCGCCGACAATCGCGAAATATCGAGGGCACGGCTGTTTCATTCCTGGGCCTTTGCGTCTCGGGCCGCAGAGAGAGTCACCGGCAATCGCAGCCCAGTTCAGCGGATTGGCCCGGTGATCGCCTGCATCGCCCCTTGCCAATTCGCCCATTGCCATGGCGGCTCCCAGCCTGGGCCGATAGCGGCCGGGCATGGATCAGCACCACCAGTCGGCCGCCGCCCGCTATCGGTGTCAGCGGGCGCCGTGTCGGCGCGGCTAGGAATCCTCCCGCGTCACCGTGGCTCCGGCGGCAGCGCCACCCAGTGCGCCGGCGACGGCACCCAGCGCGGCCCCGACCACCACCCCCACTGGGCCGGCCACGATGACGCCGATGGTGGCGCCCGTGGCCACACCGGCCACCACGCCGCCACCCATCAGGGCCGAGTTGGCCTCGCGTTCGGCTTCCTCGGGTTCCAGCGGAATCTGTGCCGCGGGATTCGGGTCCTGCGACGGGACGCCGTAGCCGGGACGAGCCTGCTCGGCAAGGTCTTCGTCGACAGGTGCGGTGTTGGACGGCGGGGTGGCGGATGGGTTCATGTGCCTCTCCTGAGTGAGTTGACGATGGAAACGAGCACGAGGCTCTGCACACGGGTCATGGGTGCGCCTTCATCGGTGGTGGCCACCGGCGGGCTCTTGAGGCTGGCGCTCGCGGGTGCGACGGGTGTCACCACGCTCATTGAATCAAGGCTGCTTCAAGCTGCGCCTTGTTCATCGTCGAGCGCCCCTTCACGCCACGCTGACGGGCCTCATTACGAAGCTGGAGCAGCGTTCGACCGCCGGGACCTTGATGCGAGCGCAGGCCGCCGCGCCGGCCGGCCGACATGTCGTTGAGCGATGAGGCGCTGGCCTGCACGGACTCGCCGTGTTGCGCCCGCTCCTTGTTGACGACGCGTGCGGCAATCTCCTCGGCCAGGGGCTCGGGCTTGCCCCGTTCGAGCAGGCTCTCCTTGATGTGCACGTATTGGCGCTCGCGCTTGGCGCTCCAGGCTTT
>JANOLJ010000244.1:0-8547 GCA_031419715.1 Burkholderiales bacterium
GCCCAGGCGCCCGGTCAGTTCGATCTCACCCGGCCAGCGCCCGCCGCGCCCGAACGCTTCGGTGCCGGCGCCGCTGTTCCACTTCGCGCTGAATTCGCCGCTCGCATCCGGATTCGACAAGCTCGCGTTCTTCACGAACAGCGTCGCCCGGCCGCCCGCGATGCGCCAATCGAGGTCGGCGTTCAAGCGATCGAGCTTGATGCGCGGGTCTTCGAACAGGCCCGGCACCTCAAGCGCGCCGTTGCGCACCTCAAGCCGCGCCGTGCCGCCCTTTTCGTTGGCGTTGAGCTGCAAAGACGCGTTGCGCAGGCCCGGCCGGCCGATGCGATTGGCCTGCACCGCCGGCCGCGCAGCAAGCGTCAGGCCACTCAGTTGGCCCTTCACCTGGTAGCGCTCGGGGGCGTCGAGCGGCCCGTCCCAGCGTGCCGTGAGGTCGTTGACGCTGCCTTTGGGCTTGAGTTCGGCCAGCAACTGGTGCAGCGCCGCGCCGAGCGGAACGCGCGATCCGATCTGCGCCATCAGCGCCAGATCGAGACGCTGCGCATTGAACTCGCCGCCCGTGGCGGGCGCGCCTTCGCGCTGGCGCAGTTTGAGTTTCAGGTCGCCGCCGGGCCAACGCATGCCGTCGCTGGTGACAAAGCTGAAGCGCTCCAGCGCCAGCGTGGTGCCTGCTTCGTCTTGCTCGGCTTCGATGCGGCCCTGGAGCTGGTCGATGCGCAACTCCTCGACCTTGGGGCCAAGGCGCAGCGCCACGTTGTTCAGCCCGACGTCCAGCGTGGCCGCGCGCAGCGCACCGTCGCGAAGGTCGAACCAGGCGCGCAGCACGCCCGAGCCCTGGTTCAGTTCGAACGGCAAGGTGGCATGGCGGCGCAGCAGTTGAAACTCGGCGCGCGGCAACTCGACATAGGCCTTGCCGCGCCAGCGCTGCCACTGCCCCGCAGGGGCCAGCAGCGGCTGGGTGAAGAGCCCGACGACAGTGAATCGGTCGCCCCATTCGGGCGGTGGCGTGGCGCTTAACTTCATGTCGTGGGAGCGCAGCCCGTTGCGCAACACGAACTGCACGTCGGTCAGCGCCACGGGAGGCGCGTCGCGTTGCTCGTCGGTCCAGCGCAGCGTGCCGCCGCGAATCACGAATTCATGTTGCGCGAAGAACCAGTCCGCGGCGCCGGGCGTACCGCTGTCGGCACTGCCGCCCAGGTCAAGGCCGGCGACGAAGATGCGCCCGGCGCGGTCTCTGCGCACGTCGAGCTCGGCGCCTTCGATCAGCAACTGGTCGAAGTTGACCTTCAGGTTGAGCAGGGAATGCGCCGAAATCGCCACCGCCACGCGTGGCAGGTGCAGGGCGGTGCGCTGCTGCGCGTCCAGCAGCTTCACGTCGCGCAGTTCCAGCGCGGGCACCCAGCCGCTGGAGTGCACCGCGATGTGGCCGATTTTTACCGGCACGCCCAACGCCGCGCTGGCACGCACTTCGATCGGGATACGCCATTCTTCGATGTGCGGCAGAATCAGCCAATGCAGTGCCAGCCACGCCAGCGCCAGCAAGGTCCACAGCAGCAGCACCGGCCACACCAGCAAGCGCAGCAACCAGCGGCGGCGCCGGTTCTGCTCCGGCTCGGCCGCGCGCCGCGCCGCGGCGTAGGGCCCCGGCAGCGTGTCTTCAAAGGGTGGCAGGGGCAATGACATGCGGGGCAGGTGAGGGCGCGACTCGCGTCACGCCACGGGGCGTAGCCTACATCGGCCGACGCTGGGCCAATCTATCACAGTGACCGGGCGCCGCGCGATGCATCACCCCTCAACGCAGGGCGCCGAGATCGCGCCGACCGGCGTGCAGCGTGACATCGCCGCGGACGCGAAAGTCGCCAGCGCCAGCCACAGCCGTTTCGTGCAGCGCGTGCGGCGCCGCTACGAAGCCGAACTGCCGCTGCTGGCGCCGGGCCTGCCGACGCGGGCGCGAATCGTCGCCTTGGTCGAGCAACTTCGCGGCAGCGGCCGCGCCTTGCCGGCGGCGCTGCGCGTGGCGCGGCAATTGGTGCTGGAGCGCCTGGCGGTGCTCGACGTTGAACAAGGCGCACTGCTCGCCGACGTGACGCGCGCGATGACGGAGCTGGCCGAGGCCACGCTCGGCTTGGCCCTGAGCCAGGCGCTGAGCGAGCAAGACGCGCGCTTCGGCGTGCCGCGCGACGCCGCCGGGCAACGCATTGCCTTTTGGGTCATCGGCATGGGCAAGCTCGGCGGGCGCGAGTTGAATGTGTCGTCCGACATCGACCTGATCTACGTCTACGCCGATACCGGCCAGACCGACGGCGCGCGAGGGGTCAGCGCGCACGAATACTTCTCGCAAGTCGCTCGCAGCCTGTATGCCTTGATCGGCGACGTCACCGACGACGGTTTCGTGTTCCGCGTCGACCTCGCGTTGCGCCCGAACGGCAACTCCGGTCCGCCGGTGGTGAGCCTGCCGATGCTCGAGGAGTATCTGCAAGACCAGGGGCGCGAGTGGGAACGTTTCGCCTGGCTGAAAAGCCGCGTCGTCGCGCCGTTGGCGCTGCCCGCCGACCGTTCCACCGACGCGCTGCGCGCGGTCGTCACCGCATTCGTTTACCGGCGTTACCTCGACTACGGTGTGTTTGAAGGCCTGCGCCAACTGCACCAGAAGGTGCGCGACGAAGCACAGCGCCGCGCCGCGGGGCGGCCGGAGCGCTCCAACGACGTCAAGCTGTCGCGCGGCGGCATCCGCGAGATCGAGTTCATCGTGCAGTTGCTGCTCGTCGTGCGCGGCGGCCAGTTCCCAGAAATGCGCACCCGCTCGACGTTGAAAGCGCTCGACAAGCTGGCCGCCGCGGGGCTGATGAAGCCTGCGAATGCGCAGCGCCTGGGGCAGGCGTATACATTTTTGCGCCGCGTCGAGCACCGCATCCAGTACCTCGACGACCAACAAACGCATCTGCTGCCCACGCTGGACGCTGACCTGGCCTGGATCGCGAGCGGTATGGGCCTGATGTTCCGCGCCGATTCCTGTGAGTTGCTCGACCGCCTGGGCGAGATTCGCGAGTTCGTCGCCACCGAGTTCGACGCGCTGCTGCACGACGGCCGCGCGCCGCACAGCGGTGGCGGTGCAAACGGCGCGAATGGTGCGAATGGCAACGCCGCGTGCCGCGCCTGCACCACCGAAGCCCTGGCGGTGGACAGCGAGGCCTTCGCCGAGCAGTTGCCCGAAGCCCTGGCCGCGCGCGTGCGCAGCTTGCGCGAGGTGCCGAAGATCGCGATGCTGCGCGACGCCAGCAAACTGCGCCTGGCGCGCCTGATCGCGCGCGCCGCGACGGCCACGCGCGACGGCGCGTGCAGCGTCGACGCGGCGCTGCGTTTCATCGACTGGCTGGAACCACTGCTGCGGCGCGAAAGCTATCTCGCGCTGCTCGTCGAGCGGCCCGAAGTGCAGATGCGCCTGCTGCGCCTGCTCGGCCTGGCGCGTTGGCCGATGCGCTACCTGATGCTGCACCCGGGCGTGATCGACGAGCTTGCCGACGAGCGGCTGCTGCACGGGCGCTTCGACGCCGCCGTGTTCACGCGCGAGCTCGATGCGCGCCACCAGGCCTGGCAGCGCTCCGGCCAGGCCGACGAAGAGTCGCTGCTCGACACGCTGCGCCGCGCGCACCACGCCGAGGTGTTCCGCACGCTGGTGCGCGACGTGGAAGGCGAACTGAGCGTCGAGCAGGTCGCCGACGAGTTGTCGGCGCTCGCCGACGCCACGCTCGATTGCGCGCTGCGCTGGGCCTGGGGCCACCTCAGACTAGCGCACCGGCCGGACCCGCGGTTCGCCGTCATCGCCTACGGCAAACTCGGCGGCAAGGAGCTGGGCTACGGCGGCGACCTCGACGTGGTGTTCCTCTACGACGACGCCGACGAGCGCGCGGGCGAGGTCTATGGCGCTTTCGTGCGCAAATTGATCGGCTGGCTGACGCTGCGCACCAGTGCGGGCGAGCTGTTCGACATCGACACCGCGCTGCGGCCGAACGGCAACTCGGGCATGCTCGTGACCTCGCTCGCGTCTTTCGAAAACTACCAGACCGGGCGTGGCAGCAACACCGCGTGGACCTGGGAACACCAGGCGCTGACGCGGGCGCGTTGGTGCGCCGGGGAGCGCGACCTGAGCGAGCGCTTCGAAGCCGTGCGCCGCAGCGTGCTGTGCGCGCCGCGCGACGCGCTGGCGCTGCGCGGCGAGATCGAGGCGATGCGCGACAAGGTGCGCCAGGCGCACCCGGTCAAGGCAGAGCGCTTTGACGTGAAGCACAGCCCCGGCGGCATGATGGATGTGGAGTTCGCGGTGCAGTTTCTTGTGCTCACGCAAGGCGCGCGGCACCCGGAGTTGCTCGACAACGCCGGCAACATCGCGCTGTTGCAGCGCGCCCAGGCCGGGGGCTTGTTGCCGGCGGGCGTGGGCGCCGCGGCGGCAGACGCTTATCGCGACTTGCGCCGCGCCCAACACCGGGCGCGCCTGGACGAGCAGCCGACGCAGCTCGACGCCGATGCGATGCAGCCACAGCGCGACGCGGTGCTCGCGCTGTGGCGCACGGTGTTCGCCTGATTCACTTTCGGGCGCTGAGCCCCACCCGAGGGCTGGATTGAGCGCCGCCCGGTTTCGATGCGCTGCCGCCTGCGCCGGGTGGGTTGGCTGGATCAGCGTATCGGCTCTGCTTGGCGTGGGCGCATTGCTGGGCACCGGCGTGGCGCCCGAAATGCTCGACTGGCAACCCGCGCTCGCGCTGACGCAGCCGTGGCGCATGTTCAGCGCCGTCGCAGTGCACTACGAAGCGGCGCATCTGCTGGCGAATCTCGCGGGCGCCTTGCTCGTCGCCGCTCTCGGTTGGGCAGCGCGCATCGGCGTTCACATGAGTCTGGCCTGGCTGCTCGCCTGGCCGCTGACGCACCTCGGCTTGCTGTTCGACCCGCAGCTCGCCCACTACGGCGGCTTGTCCGGCGTGCTGCACGCCGGTGTGGCAATCGTCGCGGTGCATTTGCTCTTGGCAGGCCGCACGCGCCAGCGCCGCATCGGCGCGGCGATCTGCATCGGCCTGGTGGTCAAGGTCGGGCTCGAATTCCCCTGGGTACCTGCGTTTCATGCCGAGCTGGGCATCATGGTCGCGCCGCTGGCGCATCTGAGCGGCTTGGTTGTCGGCAGCGCCTGCGGGGCCGCCGCGCATGCGCTGGCGCGCCGGCATTCGACAATGCCGCATGCCTGACCGCCATGCCACGCTCGACAGCCGCGCTGTCGCCACGCTCGTGGCGTGCTGTTTTCTCTGGGGCTTGAACCAGGTGGCGGTGAAGGTGGCGCTGCCGGAAATCCCGGCGTTGCTGCAGGCGGGTGGGCGCTCTCTGGTCGGTGCGTTGCTGGTCTGGGCGTGGGCGCGCTGGCGCGGCGTGGCGCTGTTCGCGCATGACGGCACGTTGCCGGCCGGGCTGCTCGTCGGCACTTTGTTCGCCGTCGAGTTCGGCGCCATCTTCCTCGGCCTGCAGTTCACCACGGCGTCGCGCATGGTCGTGTTTTTGTACCTGGCGCCGTTCGTCGTGGCGCTGGGAATGCCTTTCGTGTCGCGGTCCGAGCGCCTCGCGCCGGCTCAGGCGGCGGGCCTGTTGCTCGCGTTTGCCGGCGTCGCCTGGGCATTTGCCGAGAGTCTTGCCTCGCCCAGCGCCGGGCCGCGCCAATGGTGGGGCGACGCGCTGGGTGTGGCCGCGGCCGGGTTGTGGGGCGCGACGACATTGGGCATCCGCGCGACCCGGCTGAGCACGGCCGGCGTCGAAAAGACGCTGCTCTACCAACTCGGCATGGCTGGCGTGGTGCTGATCCTCGCGGGCGCGATCGCGGGCGAAAGGTGGCCCGGCTCGCTGTCGCCGCTGGTCGCATGGTCGTTTGCCTTCCAGTGCGTGATCGTCTCGTTTGCCAGCTACCTGGCGTGGTTCTGGCTTGTTCGCCACTACCCAGCGACGCGCCTCGCGTCGTTCACGCTGCTCACACCGGTGTTCGGCCTGCTGCTGGGCGCCTGGCTGCTCGGCGAGACGATCACACTACGCTTGTGGGTGGCGCTGGCGGCGGTGTCCGCGGGGATCGTGCTGGTGAATCGCCGTGGCCCGAACCCGCCCGCTTGAGTTGCAGCATTGCGTCAGATCGAAAGGCCCGAGCCATGTCGACCCACATCGCTGAAATCACTTGGGAGCGCGGCTCCGCGAACTTCATCGACAACCGGTACAGCCGGGCGCACCTCTGGAACTTCGACGGCGGGGCCGTGGTTCACGCGTCGAGTTCTCCCGACGTGGTGCGTCTGCCGTGGTCTGACCCGGCGCGATGCTGCCCGACGCGGCGCGCGTCGAGCAACTGCACCACGAGGCGCATGAGCAGTGCTTCATCGGCAATTCGGTGAAGACGCAGGTCGAGATTCAGGGCACCTGGTCCAGCGCCGTCTGAACAAGAGACGCTCAGGCTCAGGCGCGAATCCGCGCCACCAGGGCGCTGGTGGAGTAGCCATCAACAAAACCGAGCGCGATCGCCTCGCCGCCCCAACTGCGCACCCAGCGAGTCTCCTCCAAGGTTTCGATGTCGTAGTCGCCGCCCTTGACGTACACCTGGGGCCGCACCCACTGCAACAGCGCCACCGGCGTCGCTTCGTCAAACAGGGTCACGAGACTGACGCTTTCCAGCGCCGCCAGCACGCAAGCGCGATCGGCTTCGCGGTTCAGCGGGCGATCCGGGCCCTTGCCCAGGGCGCGCGCCGAGGCGTCGCTGTTCAGGCCGATCACTAGGCTCGCGCCGCGCGCGCGCGCCTGCTCAAGATACGTCACGTGACCGCGGTGCAGGATGTCGAACACGCCGTTCGTGAAGACGATGGGCTGCGCCAGCGCACTCAGGCGGCGGTGCAAGTCGCCTCGCGGGCAGAGCTTGTCGAGGAACGAGGCCATGCGGCGATTGTCACCGCGGCGTCTCGATTCCTGCGCCGGCGCTTCAACCCGAGGCGCGCACCCTCGCGCGGACTGAATCAGCGCAGCCTTAAACTGGCCGGCCCTGACCCACCTGGAGAACAACTCATGCTCGTGTTGTGCGGATTCAGCATCTCGAACTACTACAACAAAGTGAAGATGGTGTTGCTCGAAAAAGGCGTTCCCTTCACGGAAGAGCGCGTGGGCACCGGAAAGAAAGACGAAGCCATCCTCGCGTGCTCGCCGCTGGGCAAGATTCCCTACATCCGCACCGAACACGGCGCGCTGTGCGAGAGCCAGGCGATCGTCGATTACCTCGAAGCTGCGCATCCGAAACCGCCGTTGCTGCCGGCCGACCCCTGGGCCGCAGCGAAGCAGCGCGAGTTGATCACCTTCATCGACCTGCACGTTGAGCTGGTCGCGCGCGAGTTGTACGGCAAGGCTTTCTTCGGCGGCGACATCAGCGAGGCGAACGCGGATCGGGTGCGCAAGCTCCTGGTCAAGAACATTGCCGGGTTCAAGCGCCTGGCCAAGTTTGCCCCTTATGTCGCGGGCGATGCCTTCAGCCTGGCCGATTGCGCGGCCTGGGTCAGCCTGCCGGTCGTGGCGATGGCCGCGCGCGCTGTCTATGGCGAGGACCTGCTGGCCAGTGCGGGCGTGGATTGGAAGGCTTACGCAAAAATCGTCGGCGAGCGCCCCAGCGCGCAGCGCATCACCGCGGATCGCAAGGCCGACCAAGAACGCGCCGCATCGAAAACCTGATCCCGCCGCGAGGGCTGGCAGACCGCCCGCCCAAACCCGACCGGCGCAAGCGCGCGCTCAGGAGCCCGCTGGCTGAGGCGCTGCGGCGCTGGCCGCGAGCGCCAGCGAAGCCGCGATCTCCTTGCGGTAGCGGTTCAGTTCGCTCACGCTGGCAAAGCTGCGCTCAAGCAACAGGCCCATGTTGTGCAGGATGCGTTCGACCACCTTGGTTTCCCACACGGCGTCGAACTGAATCTGTTTGTCCAGCCAGTGCTCCAGCCACTGCGGGTTCGGCAGGCGGCTCTGAATCGTGTCGCGCGGAAACAAGCGTTCATTGACGTGCAGGTTCGTCGGGTGCAGGGCCTGTGCCGTGCGCCTTGCGCTGGCCATCAATACGCCCACCTTGGCGAATGCTGCCTTGGCCTCGTCGCCAAAGCGGTTCAGCGCCCGCTTCATGTAGCGCAAGTAGGCGCCGCCGTGGCGCGCTTCGTCGCGCGCGAGAGTTTCGTAAATGACCTTGATGACGGGTTCGCTGTGCCACTCGGCGGCGCGCCGGTACCAGTGGTTCAGGCGGATCTCTCCGCAAAAATGCAGCATCAGCGTTTCCAGCGCGGGCGCTGGGTCGAACTCGAAGCGCACCGCGTGCAACTCGGCTTCGCTGGGCACGAGCTCGGGCCGATAGCGCCGCAGGTACTCCATCAACACCAGCGAGTGTTTCTGCTCCTCGAAGAACCAGACGCTCATGAAGGCCGAGAAATCGCTGTCGTCGCGGTTGTCGCGCAAGAACATCTCGGTGGCGGGCAGCGCGGCCCACTCCGTGATCGCGTTCATCTTGATCGT
>JANOLJ010000245.1:0-31066 GCA_031419715.1 Burkholderiales bacterium
GCCGCCGTCGGTCTTGGACAGCACTTCGAGGTTGTCGTCAAGCGCGCCCATCCACGGGCTCATCTTTTCTTCTTCGGTGCCGGGCAGGAAGCCGATGTCTTCACCCACCGGCACGGTGACACGCGTGACGATGATTTCGCTGTAGCGGCGCTCGTCCATCACCTGGCTCAAGCCCGCGGCCAGCGTCATCAGCGTCTTGCCGGTGCCCGCGGTGCCGGTGAGGGTGATGAAATCGCACTCCGGGTCCATCAACAAATTCAGCGCGAAATTCTGTTCGCGGTTGCGCGCCGTGACGCCCCACACCGCGTGCTTCTGGTGCGTGTATTCCTTGACCGTGCGCAGTACGGCCGTGCTGCCGGTGATCTCGGTGACCTTGGCGAAGAGTGGCGCCGCGCCCGGCGCTTCAAGGTAAACGAATTGGTTGATGAGCAGGCCGGGCACGAGCGGCCCGCTGATGCGGTAGCAGGTGGAGCCGCCCTGGTTCCAACTCTCCATCGTCTTGCCATGGCGTTCCCAGAAGTCCGCCGGCAACGGCAGCACGCCGGTGTAGAGCAGGTCGCCGTCTTCGAGTGCCTTGTCGTTGAAATAGTCCTCGGCAGGCAGGCCCAGCGCGCGCGCCTTGATGCGCATGTTGATGTCTTTGGACACGAGCACGACGTCGCGGCCCGGGTGCAGCTCGCGCAACGCCTGCACGACGCCCAGGATCTGGTTGTCGGCCTTGCCCGGTGGTAAGCCGGCGGGCAGGCTGACATTGAGCGCCTGGGTTTGAAAGAAGAGCCGTCCTGCGGCCTCGCGCCTTCCGGTGCGGTTCAGCAGCACGCCGTCGGACATGGCTGCGGTGTCGCGTGACGCAATCGTCGCGGCCAGCGCGTCGAGGTCGCGACTGACCTGGCGCACGTTGCGTGCCACCTCCGTCATGCCCTTCTTGTGGCCGTCCAACTCTTCGAGCGTGATCATCGGCAAATAGATGTCGTGCTCTTCGAAGCGGAACAGCGAGGTCGGGTCGTGCATCAGCACGTTGGTGTCGAGCACGAACAACTTCGCGGGGCCCGTGCTGCGCGGCTTGCGCGAGCGTGGTTGCGGCTGTGGTTGCTGTGCCATCGGCCGCGGGTAGGCTTGGGGCTCCACCTTGGGCGGTTTGGTGGCCACGGCCACGGCCGCGGCCGCGGCGTTGTCGTCATACAGGTCCAGCACCGGCGGCGCGGCGGGTTCGCTGCTGCGCTGCGTCTTGTGCGGCCGTGTCGCCGGCCGAGGCGCGGATTGCGAGTCGAAATCAGCAGGGCTCAGTAGCGAGCCCCGCTTGGCGGGTGGCTTGGGCAGTGGCATAGGCGGCGGCAAACAAAAAACAAAAAAGCCGCACAGTCGACTGTGCGGCTTGGGTGCGAGCTTCAGTGCTCCGGAGCATGGATTGATTATGCACAGATGCCGACCTCGCTCGAGCCATCAGCCCTTTGACGGGCGGTCAGGCGTGCAAAGTGGGCAGAACCGGCCTGGCCCCAACGTCAGGCGACCTTCTTCTGCAACTTGACGGCCTTGAGAACTTCATCGACATGGCCCGCCACCTTCAAGCCGCGCCATTCGGCGCACAGCACGCCGTTCGCGTCGATCAGGAAGGTGCTGCGCTCGATGCCCTTGACCTTTTTGCCGTACATGATCTTGTTCTTGACGACGCCGAACATGTGGCAAAGCTTCTCTTCGGTGTCGGCGATCAGATCGAAAGGCAGCTCCAGGCTTTGCTTGAATTTGTCATGCGACGCCATGTTGTCGCGCGATACCCCGAACACCACCGCGCCGGCCTTGGTGACTTCCTTGTGGTGGTCGCGAAACTGCATCGCCTCTGTGGTGCAGCCGGGCGTGTTGTCCTTCGGGTAGAAGTACAGCACGACCATGCGCCCGAGAAATGCCGACGGCGTGAACTTCACTCCTCCCGTGGCGAACGCTTCGAATTCCGGGAGGGCTTTGTTCAGGGCTGGCGTCATGGATTCTGGCGCGGGTGCGCGCACGGGCAGGCTCAGCCTCAAATTATAAGGGCTGCGCGGCTCGCGCAGATTCCAGTGCGCGATCAGGGCGAGGCCGGGCGCGCAGTCTCGAACAGCAAGGCCGCCACGACGGCGCGCCCTTCGCCAAGCAACACGTTGTAGGTGCGGCACGCGGCGGCGGTGTCCATGGTTTCGACGCCGATGCCTCGCTCGATGAGCGGCCGCAGCAGCGCGGATGCGGCGAAACGCAGTCGTGCGCCGGTGCCGAATATCACGAGTTCAGGGTTCAGATTCGCGAGCGTGGCGAAGTGCGCATCCGTCAAGTCTTCGAAGCGCTGCACGGGCCACGCCGTCACCTTGCCTTGCCACGCAATGAGGGTACTGCTGCGGTACTCGGTGCCATTGACCAGAACGCCGCCGGGCCCATGACGGGCGATGACGTTGGGTCCGTCGGGGCGATCGGCGTGAAGTTTCATGGGCGTGTGAGAGTAGCGCTGTGCGAAAATTCTATGCCCTGCGTCGCGCCTAGACCTTCCCCGGAGCCCCTTTGCTGAAACCCATCTCCAAGTCGAGCAAGCTCGCCAACGTGTGCTACGACATCCGTGGCCCGGTGTTAGAGAAAGCCCGTCAAATGGAAGACGAGGGGCACAAGATCATCAAGCTGAACATCGGCAACATCGCCGCCTTCGGCCTGGAGCCGCCCGAAGAGATCGTGCAGGACATGATCCGCAACATGCCGCACAGCGCGGGCTACACCGACAGCAAAGGCCTGTTCGCGCCGCGCCGTGCGGTCGTGCACTACACGCAGGAAAAGCGAGTGCGCGGCGTGACCGTGGACGATGTCTACCTTGGCAACGGCGCGTCGGAGCTGATCACGATGAGCCTGAACGCCATGCTCAACAATGGCGACGAGGTGTTGATCCCCGCGCCCGACTACCCGCTGTACACCGCCTCGGTGGCACTGTCGGGCGGCACGCCGGTGCACTACATGTGCGACGAGTCATCGGGCTGGTTGCCCGATGTGGCCGACATCCGCAAGAAGGTCACGCCGAACACCAAGGCCATCGTCGTCATCAACCCAAACAACCCGACCGGGGCGCTTTACCCCGATGCGGTGCTGCGCGACATCGTGGAAGTGGCGCGCCAGCACCAGCTCGTCATCCTGGCCGATGAGATTTACGACAAGACGTTGTACGACGGCCATGTGCACACCAGCATCGCCGCGCTCGCTGACGACGTGGTGTGCCTCACGTTCAACGGCTTGTCGAAGAACTACCGCTCGTGCGGCTACCGCGCCGGCTGGATGATCGTGTCGGGCGAAAAGCGCCACGCGCGCGACTACATCGAAGGCCTGAACATGCTGGCCTCGATGCGCCTGTGTTCGAACACGCCTGGGCAGTTGGCGATCCAGACGGCGCTGGGTGGCTACCAGAGCATCAATGACCTGGTGGCGCCCACCGGGCGGCTGTGCCGGCAGCGCGACCTGGCCTACAAGCTGCTGAGCGACATTCCCGGCGTGAGTGTCGTCAAGCCCAAGGCGGCGCTGTACATGTTCCCCAAGCTCGACGCCAAGCTCTACCCCATCGCCGACGACCAGCAATTCGCCTACGAGTTGCTTGCTGAGGAAAAAGTGCTGATCGTGCAGGGCACGGGTTTCAATTGGGCGACACCAGACCACTTCCGGCTCGTGTTCCTGCCCAACTCCGACGACTTGCACGAGGCCATTGGTCGCATCGCCAGATTCCTTGATCACTACAGCAGGCGCCACGCGCGCTGATCACCGCATGGCCGAGAGCACTCAAAACCGCCCCCAGGCCGACGACCTGCGTCGTCCGCCTTCTCATGAAATTCATGTTGGCCTGCTGGGCATCGGCACGGTCGGTGCGGGCACGTTCAATGTGCTGGCGCGCAACCAGGAAGAAATCCAGCGTCGCGCCGGCCGGCCGATCCGCATCACGATGGTGGCTGACCTGGACCAGGCGCGTGCGAAACAAATCGTTGGCGACGCCGCTCGCATCGTCGGTGACGCGCGGGAGGTGATTGCCGACCCGCGCATCGACATCGTCATCGAACTCATCGGCGGCTACGGCATTGCGCGCCAGCTCGTGTTAGAGGCGATTGCCGCGGGCAAACATGTGGTCACGGCGAACAAGGCGCTGCTGGCGGTGCACGGCACCGAGATCTTTGCCGCGGCGCGCGCCAAGGGTGTCGTCGTCGCGTTCGAGGCCGCGGTTGCGGGTGGCGTGCCCATCATCAAGGCGCTGCGCGAAGGGCTGACGGCGAACCGCATCGAGTGGATTGCCGGCATCATCAACGGCACGACGAATTTCATCCTGTCGGAAATGCGCTCGAAGGGGTTGGACTTTGAGAGCGTGCTCAGGCAAGCGCAGCAACTGGGTTACGCCGAGGCGGACCCGACATTCGACATCGAAGGCGTGGACGCCGCGCACAAGGCCTCGATCATGAGCGCGATTGCATTCGGCACGCCAGTGCAGTTCGCGAAGGCGCATGTCGAGGGCATCACCAAGTTGCAGTCGGCGGACATCGCCTATGCCGAGCAGCTCGGCTACCGCATCAAGCTGCTGGGCATCACGAAGCGGCGCAATGATGTCGCTGGCGGCGGCATCGAGCTGCGCGTGCATCCCACGTTGATTCCGGCGCAGCGCCTCATCGCCAATGTCGAGGGCGCGATGAACGCCGTCGTCGTGCATGGTGATGCCGTGGGCTCGACGCTTTATTACGGCAAGGGCGCGGGCGCCGAACCCACCGCGTCGGCCGTGATCGCCGATCTGGTGGACATCGCGCGCCTGCACAGCGCCGACCCCGACCATCGCGTGCCGTCGCTGGCGTTTCAGCCGAGCAGCACGCACAACACGCCGATCCTGCCGATGGCGCAGGTCATCACTTCGTTCTACCTGCGCCTGCAAGTGGCGGATCAGGCGGGTGTGCTGGCACGCATCACGGGCATCCTGGCCGACCACGACATTTCGATCGACGCGCTGCTGCAGCGCCCGCACATCGATCAGGGCACGCAGGGCGCGGCGCACACCGACGTCATCATCCTCACGCACAACACGCTGGAGGGCGAAATGGACCAGGCGATCGCGCAGATGCAAGTTTTGGCCACGGTGCTGGCGCCGATTGTTCGCATCCGCAAGGAAGATCTGAGTTGAGATACATCAGCACGCGCGGCGCCGGCCAGCCGCGCCCCTTCAGCGACATCTTGCTCGAAGGCCTGGCGCCCGATGGCGGCCTGTACCTGCCGCAAACTTATCCCAAGGTCGACGCGGCGCTGCTGGCGCAGTGGCGCACGCTTTCCTACCCCGATCTGGCGTACCAGGTGCTGTCGCTCTTCATCGACGACATCGGCGCGCCCGACCTGCGCGCCCTTGTGGACAAGACTTACAGCGCCCGAGTCTTCGGCGATGCGCGCATCACCCCGCTCAAGCCTCTGCCCGGTGGCGTGTTCTTGCAGGGCTTGTCGAACGGCCCAACGCTCGCCTTCAAGGACATCGCGATGCAGCTGCTGGGCAACCTGTTCGAGTTCGAACTGGCGCGCCGCTCGCAAGAGTTGAACATCCTGGGCGCGACGTCGGGCGACACGGGCAGCGCCGCCGAATACGCGATGCGCGGCAAACGCGGCGTGCGGGTCTTCATGCTGTCGCCGCACGGTCGCATGAGTCCGTTCCAGCAGGCGCAGATGTTCAGTTTGCAGGACTCAAACATCCACAACATCGCCATCGAGGGCGTGTTTGACGACTGCCAGGACATCGTCAAGACCGTGTCCGCCGATCTCGCGTTCAAGCAGCGCCATCACATCGGTACTGTCAACTCGATCAACTGGGCACGCCTGCTCGCGCAGGTGGTGTACTACTTCGCGGGCTACTTCCAGGCGACGCGCGGCGACCAGGAGGTCGTCGATTTCGCCGTACCTTCGGGAAACTTCGGCAACATTTGCGCCGGCCACATCGCGCGCATGATGGGCTTGCCGATACGCCAGTTGGTGCTGGCGACGAACGAAAACAATGTGCTCGACGAGTTCTTTCGCACCGGCACGTACCGGGTTCGCTCCCCGAGCGAAACGCACGAGACCTCGAGCCCGTCGATGGACATCTCGAAAGCGTCGAATTTCGAGCGCTTCATCTTCGATCTGGTCGGGCGCGACGCGCGGCGAACCTGCGATCTGTTCGCTTCGCAAGTGAGCAGGCAGGGAGCGTTCACGCTCAGCGCTGCCGAGTTTGCGCGCTTGCCCGAGTTCGGCTTCGTCTCGGGATCGAGCACGCACGCCGACCGGCTGGCGACGATCGCGCAAACCTGGCAACTGGCCCGAGTGCTGATCGACACCCATACCGCGGACGGGCTGACAGTCGGGCGTGAACATGTTCAAGGTGGTGTGCCGATGATCGTTCTGGAAACCGCGCTGCCCGCGAAGTTTGCACAGGCTATACGCGAAGCGATCGGCATCGAACCCGACAGGCCCGCGCACCTGCGCGGCATCGAACAACTTCCCAAGCGCTTCAAGGTCATGCCGGTGAATGCGCAGGCCGTGAAAGACTACATCGCCGAGAATTGCCGACCATGAACGTCATCGGTTTCTGCGGTTTTTCAGGCTCGGGCAAGACGACGCTGGTCGAGCAGGTGATCGAACACCTGCGGCTGGCCGGCAAGCGCGTCTCGGTGGTGAAACACGCTCACCACGCGTTCGACATTGATCACGAAGGAAAAGACTCCTGGCGGCACCGCGAGGCGGGTGCGTTTGAAGTGGTCATTGCCTCGAACCGGCGCCTGGCGAAGATACGCGAGTTCGAGGTGCCGTGCGAGCCCACGGTGCATCAGTTGATCGCCGAACTCTCTGAGTGCGACTGGGTGCTGGTTGAAGGCTTCAAACACGCCGATCTGTTGAAGGTGGAGGTCTGGCGCGCATCGACGGCCAAGCCGGCGCAGTACCCTGCAGACCCTTTCGTCGTCGCCATTTGCACTGATAGCGCCGATCAACTGCCCCAGCCGACCGGATTGCCGGTGCTCGACTTGAACGATGCCCAAGCGTTGACCGACTTCTTGCTCGACAGCGCCTCACGTTATGAATACAACCCTCCCGTTGCCGACGCCGCAACCGATGCTTACGCTGGAAGCCGCACTGACGCGGTTGCTGAGCTCGGTCAGCGCACTGCCGGCGACTGACGCGCAGAACCTCTCCACGTTCGACGCGCTCGGCCGTGTCTTGGCGCAAGACGTGCGCTCAGGCCTGGACGTGCCCCCGGGCGACAACACGTCGATGGACGGCTATGCGCTGTGCTGCGCCGACCTCGCGGCCGGAGCAGGTGCCCTGCGCGTGAGCCAGCGCATTCCCGCGGGCAGCGTGCCCGAGCCGCTGGCGCCAGGCACGGCGGCGCGCATCTTCACCGGCGCGCAAATTCCGCCGGGCGCGGACGCGGTGGTGATGCAAGAGCAATGCCGCGCCGAGGGCAGTGTCGTGCATGTGCAAACCAGCCCGAGCCCCGGCCAGTGGATACGCCGACGCGGCGAAGACGTGCGCCAGGGCGATGTGGTGCTCGCGGCCGGCACGCGCCTCACGCCACAGGCGATGGGCTTGGCGGCGAGCGTCGGTGCGGCCACGCTGCACGTATCGCGCCGCCCGCGGATCGCGCTGTTTTCGACCGGCGACGAGCTGATGATGCCGGGTGAGCCGCTCAAACCCGGCGCGATCTACAACTCGAATCGCTACACCTTGCGCGGCCTGATCGAGGCACTGGGCGGGCAGTGCAGCGATCTGGGCATCGTGCCCGACAAGCTTGACGCGACGCGCGAGGCGCTGCGCCGCGCGGCGCTCGACAATGACCTCATCGTCACCTCGGGCGGTGTATCGGTCGGTGAAGAAGACCACCTGCGCCCCGCGGTCGCGCTGGAAGGCAGCGTCGATCTCTGGCAGATCGCGATCAAGCCCGGCAAGCCCTTCGCGTTCGGCACGGTGCGTCGCGCGGACACCTGCAGTGCTCATTTCATCGGCCTGCCGGGCAACCCGGTATCGAGCTGGGTCACCTTCTTGCTGCTGGTTCGGCCGGTGTTGCTGCGCCTGCAAGGTGCCACGGGGCTTGATGTGGCGCCACTGCTCATGCGCGCCGACTTCGCTTGGCCGCGCCCGGACAAACGCCGCGAGTTCCTGCGCGCACGGCGCAACGCCCAAGGGGGCCTGGACTTGTTCCCCAACCAAAGTTCGGGCGTGCTCACCTCCACGGTGTGGGCCGACATGCTCATCGACAACCCAGCGTCGCATGCGATCGCCAAGGGCGACATGGTGCGCGCGCTGTCGATCGCGGAGTTGCTCGCATGAAAGTCAAGGTGCGCTATTTCGCCTCGCTGCGTGAAGCGCTCGGCGCGGGCGAGACGCTCGATGTGGGCCCCGCCAGCAGCGTCGGCGAGTTGCGCGATGTGCTGCTGGCGCGCAGCCCGGCTCATGGCGAAGCGTTGCAGCGACAACGCGCCCTTCGCTGCGCGTTGAACGAGACGCTGTGCGACGAGTCGGCGGCGCTTTCCGAAGGCGCCGAAGTCGCGTTCTTCCCACCTGTCACCGGAGGCTGAAGTGAGCAACGCGCCGCGCGCCGTCATCCAGCACGCCGACTTCGATCTGACTGACGTGGTCGCGGCGCTGCGCGCCAATGACCCCGCGGTGGGCGCTGTGGCCACCTTCATCGGCACGGTGCGGGACCGCAATGACGGCAGCGGGGTGAGTGCGATGGAGCTGGAGCATTACCCCGGCATGACGGAGCGCGCCATCGAGGCGATGATCGACGTGGCGCTGCAGCGCTTCGACATCCGCGCTGCGCATGTGATCCACCGCGTGGGAACGTTGAAGCCACTCGACCAGATCGTGCTCGTCGCCGTGACCTCAGGGCACCGCGGCCAAGCGTTTCAGGCATGCGAGTTCCTGATGGACTACCTGAAGACCCAGGCGCCCTTTTGGAAGAAGGAAACCACGCCAGAAGGTGCGCGTTGGGTTGATGCCCGCGTGAGCGACGACGCGGCCTTGCAGCGCTGGGGAATCGATGCGAGCAACGCTGGCGCGCTGGCCCAAGATGGATCCCGGCATTCGCCGGAGTGACGCGGCTGCGCGCACGCCCATGCCAAACACCGCGGGACCGCTGGCTCAGGCATTCGCGGTAGGCGTGGGAGCCGCCTGCGCAGGCGTACTGCGCTGGGGCGTGGGCGTGTGGCTGAATGTCCGGTGGGCACACACTGGCGCATGTGCTCGGGGCTCTGGGTTGCGCCGCCTTGGGCTACCGCGCGGCGCAGGCGCTGATCGTTTGATTGCCTCTCCTGCCGCAGCGCTTTGATCGATATCAATGGAGGTGAGGTCGGCGCAGGACCACGGCGTCTTGAAATCGGCGCTGACTCCCCAACCTCCAACGCAACCGGAGGATTCTTATGCGACTCGACAAGCTGACGACGCAGTTCCAGCAGGCTTTGGCCGACGCTCAAAGCCTGGCCGTGGCGCGCGACAACCCCTACATTGAGCCTGTGCATGTGCTGTCGGCGATGCTGACGCAGGAAGAGGGCCCCAAGGCCTTGCTCGCGCGCGCTGGCGTGAACGTCGGCAAGTTGCAGGCGGCGCTCGATTCCGCGATGGCCAAGCTGCCCCAGGTGCAGGGGGGCGAACAGGTCCAGCCCGGCCGCGACCTCGGTGCCTTGCTCAACGCCACGGAGAAAGAAGCGAACAAGCGCGGTGATCAGTTCATCGCCAGCGAGATGTTCTTGCTCGCCGCCACCGAGAGCAAGGGCGCTTTCGCCACCCTGCTCAAGGAACATGGCCTGACGCGCAAGAATCTTGAGGCGGCAGTCGACGCGGTGCGCGGCGGCAAGGGCGTGGACAGCCCCGACGCCGAAGGCCAGCGTGAGGCCTTGAAGAAATACACGCTCGACCTGACGGAACGCGCACGCCTGGGCAAGCTCGACCCGGTGATCGGCCGCGACGACGAAATTCGCCGCGCGATCCAGGTGTTGCAGCGGCGCACGAAGAACAATCCCGTCTTGATCGGCGAGCCGGGCGTGGGCAAGACCGCGATCGTGGAAGGGCTGGCGCAGCGCATCGTTGCGGGCGAAGTGCCCGACACGTTGAAGAACAAGCGCGTGCTCGTGCTCGACATGGCCTTGTTGCTCGCCGGTGCCAAGTTCCGCGGCGAGTTCGAGGAGCGGCTGAAGTCGGTGCTCAAGGAAGTGGCGCAGGACGAGGGCAGAACCATCGTCTTCATCGACGAGATTCACACCATGGTGGGTGCCGGCAAGGCCGAAGGCGCGATCGACGCGGGCAACATGCTCAAGCCCGCGCTGGCACGCGGCGAGTTGCATTGCATCGGCGCGACCACATTGAACGAGTACCGCAAGTACGTCGAGAAAGACGCCGCGCTGGAGCGGCGCTTCCAGAAGATCATCGTCGGCGAGCCGAGTGTCGAGGCGACGATCGCGATCCTGCGCGGCCTGCAGGAGAAATACGAAGTCCACCACGGCGTGGAGATCACCGACCCGGCGATCGTCGCCGCGGCTGAACTCAGCCACCGCTACATCACGGACCGGTTCCTGCCCGACAAGGCGATCGACCTGATCGATGAGGCGGCGGCCAAGGTGAAGATCGAAATCGACTCCAAGCCCGAGGCGATGGACAAGCTCGATCGCCGGCTCATCCAGTTGCAAATCGAGCGCGAGGCGGTGCGCCGCGAGAAGGACGAAGGATCGCGCAAGCGCTTCGGTCTGATCGAGGAAGAGATTGATAAGCTCAAGCGCGAGGCGGCCGACCTGGATGAAATCTGGAAGGCCGAGAAAGCCGCCGCGCAGGGCTCGGCGCTGATCAAGGAAGAGATCGACCGGATTCGTTTCCAGATCGAGGAGTGGAAGCGCAAGGGCGACTTCAATCGCGTCGCCGAGCTTCAATACGGCAAGCTGCCCGACCTGGAGAAAAAACTCAAGGATGCGCAGGCCGGCGAAACCAAGCGCGGCGCAGACAAGAGCAAGCCGCAATTGCTGCGCACCATGGTGGGCGCCGAAGAAATCGCCGAAGTGGTGGCGCGCGCCACCGGCATACCGGTGGCCAAACTCATGCAGGGCGAGCGCGACAAGCTGCTGCAGATGGAGGCGAAGCTGCACGAGCGCGTCGTCGGCCAGGATGAGGCGATCGCCGCGGTGGCCAATGCGATCCGCCGTTCGCGCTCGGGTCTGTCGGACCCGAACCGCCCGACCGGCTCGTTCCTGTTCCTCGGCCCCACCGGCGTGGGCAAGACGGAACTGTGCAAGGCCCTGGCGAACTTCATGTTCGACAGCGCCGATCACATGATCCGCGTGGACATGAGCGAGTTCATGGAAAAGCATTCCGTGGCACGGCTCATCGGCGCGCCGCCCGGCTATGTGGGCTATGACGAGGGCGGCTACCTCACGGAAGCCGTGCGGCGCAAACCCTACAGCGTGTTGTTGCTCGATGAAGTCGAGAAGGCGCACCCGGACGTCTTCAACGTGCTGCTGCAAGTGTTAGATGACGGGCGCCTCACCGACGGCCAGGGCCGCACCGTGGACTTCAAGAACACGGTGATCGTGATGACGAGCAACCTCGGTTCACAACAGATCATGCAGATGGTGGGCCAGAGCAGCGAGGCGATCCGCGATGCGGTGTGGCTCGAGGTCAAGCAGCACTTCCGCCCGGAGTTCCTGAACCGCATCGACGAAGCGGTGGTGTTCCATGCGCTGGACATGAAGAACATCGAGGCGATCGCGAAGATCCAGCTCGGCGTGCTGGAGGCGCGGCTGGAGAAGATGGAGATGCGGCTCGATGTCTCAGCCGCGGCGCTGGCCGAAATCGCCAAGGCCGGTTTCGACCCGGTGTATGGCGCGCGGCCGCTGAAGCGGGCGATTCAGCAGCGCATCGAGAACCCGGTGTCCAAGCTGATTCTGGAGGGTCGCTTCGGCCCGAAGGATCTGATTCCGGTGGACGTGCACAGCGGAGTGTTCAGCTTCGAGCGCGTCGTGCACTGAGCGAACGGCTCGGGCGGGCAGTCGCCCTTGGTTGCCCGGCTCATACCAATTCGCATTCGACTGCATGGAAATGGCGGGCTGGCATCGGCCCGTTGCTGACGGGTCTGGGTAAGGGCGGCCTGCCGACGTCGTGGCTGCAGGGCGACGGCGGCGCCCCCGTTCTCCGGCCCACGCTCGCGGGGCAACGTCGCAGCCCGCAACCCCCGGCCGCGTCAACACGGTTTCGCCCTGGATGCGTTGAGGACACCGCGAATCGGTCCTGCGCCCGGGGGCACCACCGCAGTCCTGTTTCAACCTGCGGTGGCATGCCACGCCGTGCCATGCCGCCCGGGTGTCGGGGCTGGCGGTTTGGGGTACGGGCGCAGGAACCATTCGCGGTGTCCTCGACCTGAGCAAGAGAACACGGTGTTGATGGCGCCACGCAGGTGGGCCGAGTACGGTGCCCCGCGAGCGTGGGCTGGAGAACGTACCCCAGGCCGCCTGCCACGCTGCTCGACATCTGCACGCAGCGAGCAACGAAGGTCAGCAACGGGCTCAAGCTCCGCGGGGCGCTTCCTCGAACAGGGCGTCCAGACGCAACACCTGAAGGCGCGCGAGCGTCAGGTTCGCAGTGGCCTTGTCGAACACCGCGTGCAGGGCAGCGTGCGGGTGCTTCGGCACACCGCGCAACAGCAGGTGGTGGGACTCGAGCGTGATCGCGGCTTCCGGAAACGCCTCGCCGCTGCCCAGTGCCTTCGCCGTGGACTTCATCATCGCCAGCAGCATCTGCCCCTGCCGGCCCAGCTCGCTGGCACTGGGCGAATTGCCGCTGTGGGCCAGGCGCGCGCCCGTGCTGACGTCAAAAATGCAGCAGCTGCGCATGCCGTTCAGAGCGCTGAGCAGGCGCACATAGCGAGCCAACATGCCTTGTTCGGTAGCCAGCGGCGCCTGGATCGTCAGCTGCGGGGCTTGCTCGCGACGCGTTGAATCGACAAAGCTCGACAGGACCGATAAACCCATCTGCGCGATCGGCGCGACGGCCCGGACCTCGGCGGCCCGGACCAATGCGGCCGCGACGCCGCCATTCGCCGATGACGCAGCGGCGCGCGCAGGTAGGGGTGCGGGTGTGGGTGAGGTAGGCGCCTCGTCTCTGAATGTGCGCGGCAGTGCCGTCGCGCGCGACGGCAGCACCGGCTCACGGGCGGCGCTTCGCGGGGGCAGGGACGGATAGCCCGAAGCGCCAGAGGAAGTCGACGAAAAGGACGATCCGGACCAGGGCAGCGCCGACGACGGCCGTTCCACCGCCAGTTCAGGAACGATCTCCGCCGTGCCAGACGAAGTGGAGATCGGCGCAGATGATGAATCGGCAGCGTCGTGCCCGTTGAACCGCTTCCAGGTGTCGCTGATGTAGCCCCACGCTTCCGCAGGCCGTGAAACCACAGGAGTGGTTCGAATCGTGATGCCGGTGCGATCGGCCAGGTCCACGCCCAGCGCAACCAAATTCGACGTCGACCCCAGCGGCAGCATCAGCAACTGCCGGTTGTGCCAGGGGCCCGCGGCAATGTCGTTGCGCATCGCGTTCAGTTCGGGCTGCAGCAGCTCCGCGGACACGTTGCCCACCATCACCACGCCCAGCCGGCTGAACGCCAGCAACATCCGGGCAATGCTCTTGCGCGCGGCCGCGTCGGTTTCGGCCTGCGTGGTGTACATGCGCAAAGTTTGGCCGTTCGAGGCAGGCAACTCAAGGAAGTACAGCGTTGCCAGGGCCTGGCCGTAGCCCTGCCTGCGGATCACGAGCTTTTGCAGGGCCCGCCCACTGGCCGCAGCCAAGCCGCGCAGCAGTTTGCGCGACGAGGTCGTGCCGATGTCATGCACGACGATGAACTCGGGATGAACCTGCTCGAACTGCTGTTGCAGCGCCGGCCCGGCGTCGCACGACACGAACAGTTCGCGCTCATTCGGCCCGGTGATCCGGCCGATCTCGCCTTTCTGGCCCGACAGGTACTCTTCCTTGTCGCCATGAATCTGCGTGGCGAGCGAGGTCTGGGCGCGTGTGGCGTGCCAAGCTTCGGGGGCGGCCAATGCAGCAGCGGCTGCGCTTGAACTGCTCCACTGGGGAGCGCCACCGAGGGTCATCGTCATGGTCGAAGTGTAATGCGCCCGCAGCTGGCGCAGGCCGCGCCATCAGGCGCGTGAACTCGCATGCACACCCAGCACGCCGATCACCACCAGACCGATGCTGGCGAGTTTGACGGCGGTGGCCGGCTCCTTGAAATACAAGACGCCGATCGCCGCGGTCAACGCGGTGCCGACTCCGGACCACACCGCATAGACGACGCTCAACCCGAGCACCTTGATGACGAAGGTGTTCAATGCAAACGAAATTGCGTAGAACACGAAAATGAGTACTGACGGTGTGGTCCTTGTGAAGCCATCGGACAGCCGCATGCACACCGTGCCGCAAATTTCGAACAGGATAGCCAGCGACAGCAACCACCAGGCTTGCGCGAACGTCGGCGTGAATGTCGGAACAATAGAGTTCATGGCGGCATCGCGCACCAGGCGCGCTCGGGGTTGTGCAGTCGGGTTGTGCGGTCAGGTTGTGCGGTCGGGTTGTGCAGTGAAGCGGCGCGCGGACTCTAGCAAGCAATACCGCGCGACGGCCTTTTCGCACCTGGGCAAACCCTGATCTCGTTCACCCGCGAAGGAGCGATTCAGTAAGCCGTCGGTAAGGTCTGGCGCCGTAGAGTACACGGATGTGTTGAACAGGGTCGCGCATGCTGTTGTTCGTGTCGTCGGTGAAGCTGCTCGCGGAGATCGCGCTGATGGCGTTCGTCGCCCAGTGGCTGCTCGGCCTGCTCGCCGGGGCCAAGCGTGAGTCGAATTTCTTCTACCGAGTCTTTGCCGTTGTCACGCAGCCAGTGGTGCGTGGCATGCGCTTCATTGCGCCGCGCCAGGTGATCGATCGGCACTTGCCGCTCGCCGCATTCTTGTTGTTGTCGATGTTGTGGCTGGTGGTGACGATCGTGAGGATAGACCTGTGCCTGAAGATTGGAATCGAAGCGTGCCGATGAATGACCATTGGCTGGACTATCGGCTGAACTATTGGCGCCTCAAACTGCAGGCGCTGGTGTTGCTCGTCTTCGGTCGCCGCGCCCGCGCTCTTGAGGCGTTCACCGAAATGCTGAGGCTGCGGCCGGGCGACGCCTACGCCTTGGCCAGCCGTGCCCACCTGTACGCCCAGATGGGGCGCAACGACGCCGCGCTTGCCGACGCCGCCGAGCTGACCCAGGCCCACCCGCGGCGCAGCGCGGCGGACTGGTTCAACTTCGCGTATCTGCTTGAGCAGTCGCAGCGCCTTGACGAAGCCGAACACGCGTTTCGCCGCGCACTCGACCTGGACCCCAAGCTGGACCGGGCTTGGTATGGCCTGGGTTTGGCCCTGATCCGTCAACGCCGCTTCGACGAAGCGATCGCGGCGCTGAAGCGCAACACCGAACTCCAGCCGATGAGCCCGTACGGCTGGTACCAGCTCGCCCGGGTGCACATGGATCTTCATGACCCCGACGCGGCACGCAAGATCATCGTGCATCTGAAGGGCTTCGAGCCCAAGGTCGCGGCCCAGTTGGAGCGCGAAACCGGGCTGGCAATTTGAAATTGACGAAGCTCACGCGCCGCAGACGCGTGATACGGGCACCAACGTGTGGACCGCGAGGCGCGGCGACGCGGAGGATGACGAGGGTTCCGAGGTTCTGCGCCTCGGGAATTAACAATACTGGAGGCAACTTCGATGCAAGTTTCTGAAAGGCACCGGTCCTACTGGCAGAAGAACCTGCGGATCACGGCGATCCTGCTGGTGATCTGGTTTGTGGTGACGTTCGTGGTGGGTTATTACGCGCGTGACCTGAACTTCACGTTCTTCGGCTGGCCGTTCAGCGTCTGGATGGGTGGGCAGGGCGCGTTGATCGTGTATTGCCTGATCATCTGGTACTACGCCAGATACATGAACAAGCTCGATATCGAGCACAACGTGCACGAGGAGGACTGACATGGCTGGAATGTTCGAACACGGCGCCAAGATCGATTCGGCGTCCACCGCGACCTTCAAGTCGCAACTCAACAAGGTCTACGCCTGGTACACAGGCGGCTTCTTCGTCTTCGTCCTCGTGCTCGCCGTGCTCGAGCAGATGGGCTTGCCGCGAAACTGGATCGGCTTCATCTTCCTGCTCGCCACGGTAGGCCTGTATGCCGGCATCGGCATCATGAGCCGCACCACAGACGCCTCGGAGTATTACGTGGCCGGGCGGCGTGTTCCTGCGATGTACAACGGCATGGCCACGGGCGCCGACTGGATGAGCGCGGCGTCGTTCATCGGCATGGCCGGCACGGTGTACCTGCAAGGTTATGCGGGCTTGGCGTTCATCATGGGCTGGACGGGCGGCTACTGCCTCGTCGCGCTGTTCCTCGCGCCCTACATGCGCAAGTTCGGCCAGTTCACGATTCCCGACTTCCTGGGTGCACGATATGAGGGCAACCTGCCGCGCTTCATCGGCATCGTCGGCGCGATCCTGTGCTCCTTCGTCTACGTCGTGGCGCAGATCTACGGCGTGGGCCTGATCACGACTCGCCTGTCGGGCTTCGCTTTCGAGGTCGGCATCTTCGTCGGTCTGGGCGGCATTCTGGTGTGCTCGTTCCTCGGTGGCATGCGGGCCGTCACCTGGACGCAGGTGGCGCAGTACATCATCCTGATCGTCGCGTACCTGGTTCCGGTGATCTGGCTGTCAGTCAAGCAGACCGGCGTTCCGGTGCCGCAGGCGGTATACGGCTACCAGTTGCAGAAGGTGACGGAGCGTGAGAAGCAGTTGGTGAAGGACCCGAAGGAGCTGGAAGTCATCCAGATCTACAAGGACCGGGTTGCCGCGGCAGACGCCAAGCTCAAGGACGTACCTGCGGCGATGGCAGCGGACAAGGCCGCTGCCGAGAAGGCTCTGGGTGACCTGAAGGCCACCAACGGCCCGCTGGCCCAGATCACCGCAGCCGAGAAGGCGCTCGCGGCCTTGCCCGCGAATGCCGACGACGCGAAGAAGAAGTACACGGCAGACCGAACCGCGGCGGCGGCGCGCACCGGAGCGCTGGCCGGCATGGCGCCGCACGCGCAGCAGTTCAGGGGCGACCCGAACGGCGACGCGGCGGCGCAAAAGCTGTTCGACACCGACCGGCGCAACTTCCTCGCGCTGATCTTCTGCCTGATGGTGGGCACCGCCGCGTTGCCGCACATCTTGATGCGGTACTACACAACGCCGTCGGTGAAAGAAGCGCGCGACTCGGTGACCTGGAGCCTGTTCTTCATCTTCCTGCTGTACTTCACCGCGCCCGCGCTGGCGGTGCTCGTCAAGTACGAGGTTTTCAACGTGTTGGTCGGAACACCGTTTGACAAACTGCCGGCCTGGATTGGCAACTGGGCGCGCGTCGACCCGGCGTTGTTGTCGGTGGTGGACATCAACAAGGACGGCATCTTCCAACTCGGTGAAATGCGCATCAGTGGCGACATCATCGTGCTGGCCACGCCCGAAATCGGCGGTCTGCCGTATGTCGTGTCGGGCATGGTGGCGGCGGGCGGCCTGGCTGCGGCGCTGTCAACAGCCGACGGCCTGTTGCTGACGATCGCCAATGCGCTCAGCCACGACCTGTACTACAAGATGATCGATCCGAACGCCTCGACAGCGCGGCGCGTCTCCATCTCCAAGGCCTTGCTTGTGGTCGTGGCGCTGGCGGCGGCGGCAGTGGCGGCGCAAAAACCGGCGGACATCTTGTTCCTGGTATCGGCGGCGTTCTCGTTCGCCGCGGCAACCTTCTTCCCGGCGCTCGTCTTGGGCATCTTCTGGAAGCGCGCCAACAAGTGGGGGGCGTCGCTGGGCATGATCGCCGGCCTGGGCACGACGTTCTACTACATGGCCACGACACAGGTCTGGATGCGTGGCGTGTTCGGCGTCACGTCACCGGTGGCTGACAACATCTGGTGGGGCATCCTGCCGATTTCCGCCGGCCTGTTCGGCGTGCCGGTCGGCATTGCGGTGATCGTCATCGTCAGCCTGTTGACACCCGCTCCGGGCAAGGAAACGCAAGAGCTCGTCGAGCACGTGCGCTACCCCGACCTGAAGCTGGGCCAGACCTGATTGAGGTTTGATTGATGCGGGGCCCTCGGGAAACCGGGGGCCTTTTTTCTTTGCGTGTCTATAATCGCCGGCTCGCCTTGCCACACCCAGTCAGACGCTCGGGGTGGCTTCAACCGAACGGGAACCCGTCGGAAACCACAAGGAGTTTGAATGCGTCACTATGAAATCGTCCTCTTGATCCACCCGGATCAGAGCGAACAAGTTCCGGCCATGCTGGAACGCTACAAGGGTGTGGTCACCGCCGGTGGCGGCAAGGTCCACCGCGTCGAAGACTGGGGCCGTCGCCAGATGGCTTACCTGATCCAGAAGCTCGCCAAGGCGCACTACCTGTGCCTGAACATCGAGTGCAGCAAGGAAGCGCTGGTCGAGCTGGAAACGGGATTCCGCTTCAACGACGCCGTTCTGCGCCACCTGACGGTGCTCAAGGATCAAGCCGAGACCACGCCGTCAGTGATGATGAAGAACGCCGGGCGCGAAGAGTCGCGCCGCGCGCCGCAGGAGGCCTGAATCCCGGCACCGCTGCCGCGCGGCGCCGCCTGAGTTGATGCGCGATGAACCGCCTGGTTCTGAGCGCGCAGCTCGTGCAGCGAGGCGCGATGCGTTACACGCCGGCCGGCCTGCCTGCCCTGGACATGAGTTTGAAACACGACTCCCAGGTCACGCAAGACGGCCAGCCGCGCAAGGTGTCAGTCGAGATCAAGGCCCGAGGCATCGGAGAAATCGTGCAGCGCCTGGCGCAACTGGAGATGGGGATCGAGCATGGATTTGCTGGTTTCCTGGGCTCGCAGCGCAACGGTCGAGGTGTGGTTTTTCATGTGACCGAGCTGGACTGACGGTCTCGCCCCAAGATTGACCTGCCCCATCGATACAAACTGAAAGAGGAACGAATATGCCCCCGCCACGTGGTAAAGGCCGGTTCAACAAGGACCGCAAACCGAAACGCAACACCCAGTCGCTGCTGTTCCGACGCAAGCGCTTCTGCCGCTTCACCGTCACCGGTGTCAAGCAGATCGACTACAAGGATGTCGACACGCTGCGCGACTTCATCAGCGAGAACGGCAAGATCACGCCGGCACGCCTGACCGGCACGCGCGCGTTCTTCCAGCGCCAGTTGACGACCTGCATCAAGCGGGCGCGTTTCCTGGCCCTGCTGCCCTACAGCGACCAGCACCGCGTCTAGGAGACCCCCATGCAAGTGATCCTGCTCGACAAGGTGGCCAATCTCGGCAACCTGGGTGATGTGGTCAAAGTCAAAGACGGCTTTGCGCGCAACTACCTGATACCGCAACGCATTGCACGCCGCGCGACCGAGGTCGCGATCAAGGAGTTCGCGCTCAAGCGCGCCGAACTCGAGAAGACGGCCGCCGAAAAGCTCGCCGCCGCGACGGCGCTGGGCGAGAAGATGAATGGCCGCTCGGTGCACATCATCCAGAAGGCCGGTGTGGACGGGCGCCTGTTCGGCTCGGTGACGAACCATGACATCGCCGAAGCGCTGAACCGCATCGACTTCAAGGTGCTGAAGGCGCAGATCCGCATGCCCACCGGGCCGTTGAAGACGGTCGGTGAGCACATCGTGAAGGTGGCACCCCACACCGATGTGACGGTGGAAGTCAAGGTGGTCGTCGTCGCCGAGGCCGAATGATCGGCGTTCCCGGGCTGTGACCTGGCGGCGCATCGGTGGTGAAAAGGGCTGGATCATCCAGCCTTTTTTTTCGCCTGGCGCCGTGCCCGGGCGCTTTCGAAGTTCACACAGTTTTCACCCGGCTTGTCCACAGCGTTGCCCACTGGCGCGCGGCGAAATCGACCGTATGATGGCGCGATGGTTGCAACGCTGAGCGATTCTTCGACATCGAGCCCGCTGGGTCACACCCCACCCGGCCGGGCCCCCGACGAAGAGGTCTCGCGACTGCGCATACCGCCGCACTCGGTGGAAGCCGAACAAAGCGTGCTCGGCGGCTTGCTGCTCGACAACAGCGCGTGGGACCGGGCGGGAGACCTGCTGTCCGACAGCGACTTCTACCGCTTCGAGCACCGCCACATCTATGCCGCGATCGGCGCGTTGATCAACGCCACCAAGCCGGCTGACGTGATCACCGTCTTCGAGCAACTGCAAAGCCTGGGCAAGGGCGACGAATGCGGCGGCCTGGCCTACCTGAATTCACTCGCGCAAAGCGTGATCAGCGCGGCCAACATCCGGCGCTATGCCGAGATCGTGCGCGAGCGCGCGGTGCTGCGCAAGTTGGTGGCGACCAGCGACGAAATCGCCACCACTGCGTTCAACCCGCAAGGCCAGCCGGTCGCGCAAATCCTCGACGAAGCTGAAGCGAAGATCTTCCGCATCGGCGAAGAGGGTTCGCGTTCGCGCGCCGGCTTCCAGACGATGGACACGCTCGTCGTGCAGCTGATCGACCGCGTCAACGAGTTGCACGAAAACGGCGCCGAGGAAGTGACCGGCGTGCGCACTGGTTTTTACGACATGGACCGCATGACGGCGGGCTTGCAACCCGGCGACCTGATCGTGCTCGCGGCGCGCCCGTCGATGGGCAAGACCGCCCTCGCGCTGAACATCGCCGAACATGTGGCGGTGAGTGAAGGCCTGCCGGTGGCGGTGTTCTCGATGGAAATGGGCGCCGCGCAACTCGCGCTGCGCATGGTCGGCTCGCTCGGGCGCATCGACCAGAGCAATCTGCGCACCGGCAAGCTGCGCGACGACGAATGGGGGCGATTGTCCGAGGCGGTAGAGAAACTCGGCAAGGTCAGCATGTTCATCGACGAGAGCGGCGCGCTCATGCCCAGCGAACTGCGCGCGCGCGCGCGGCGCCTGTCGCGCCAATGCGGCCAGCTCGGGCTGATCGTCATCGACTATCTGCAGTTGATGAGCGGCAGCAGCAGCAACTCCGACGAAAACCGCGCCACCGTGATCGGCGAAATTTCGCGCGGCCTGAAGTCCCTGGCCAAGGAGTTGAAGTGCCCCGTGCTCGCGCTGTCGCAGCTCAACCGCAGCGTCGAGTCGCGCACCGACAAGCGCCCGATGATGAGCGACCTGCGCGAATCGGGCGCGATCGAACAGGACGCCGACGTCATCATGTTCATCTACCGAGACGAGTACTACACCAAGGACGCGTGCAAGGAACCCGGCGTCGCGGAGATCATCATCGCCAAGCAGCGCAATGGCCCTACCGGCACGGTGAAGCTGACGTTCCTGAAGCCACTCACCAAGTTCGACAACCTGGCGCCGGGCAGCAGCTCCGACTACTGATATCCATTCGCCATCGAATGCGGGGAAATGGCGGTGGGCTGGTGACCCGGCGCTGACCTTCGTTGTGAGCTGCGTGCAGGCGTCGAGCAGCGTGGCTGGCGGCTTTGGGTTCGTTCTCCGGCCCACCCACGCGGGGCACTGGATTGCGTCCACCTGCGTAGCGCCATCAACACCGTGTTCTCTGGCCCAGGTCGAGGACACCGCGAATCGGACCTGCCGCCCGTACCCCAAACCGCCAGCCCCGACACCCGGGTGGCAGGCAACGGCGTGGCACACCACCCAAGGTGCCACAGGGCGGCGGTGGTGCCCCCGGGCGCAGGCACCATTCGCGGTGTCCTCAACGCATCCAGGGCGAAACCGTGTTGACGCGGCTGAGGTTTGCAGGCTGCGACGCTGCCCCGCGAGCGCGGGCCGGAGAACGGGGGCACCGCCGTCGCCCTGCGGCCACGACGACGGCAGGCCGAACCTGCATCGACAGACAGCTACGGGCCGAAAGCGAACACTCCCGACTCGTTCAAGCCGCCAGCGCGCGACGCAGTTGCGCGGCGCAGATCGCCACTGCCTCGTTCGCCTCGTCGATGACCCGGCCCATCAGGATGAAACCGTGGATCTGGCGCTCGAAGCCGATGTGCGTCGCGCGGTTTCCGGCCAGGCTCAGTTCTTGGGCGTAGGCGATGCCTTCATCGCGCAGCGGGTCGTAGCCGGCGGTCAGTACCAGGGCCGGCGGCAGGTTGCGCAGGTTCGGGTGCAGCAGCGGCGAGGCGCGCCAGTCGGGCACGTGCGCCGGGTCGGTGATGTAGTGGTCCTGAAAGTAGGCCATGGTGTCGCTCGTCAGCAGGTAGCCCTGGCCGTTGCGCGCGTGTGACGGCGCGATGCGCCGCATATCGGTGGCCGGGTAGATGAGCAACTGGTACGCCAGCGGCAAATCGCCCGCGTCGCGCGCGTGCAGCGCCACCACGGCGGCGAGGTTGCCGCCGGCGCTGTCGCCACCCACGGCGATGCGCTGCGCGTCCAGGCCGAGCGCGCCGGCCTGGGCGTGAACCCAGCGCGTCGCGCCGATGCAGTCATCCACGGCGGCTGGGAAGCGGTGCTCCGGGCCCATGCGGTAGTCCACCGAAACTACCGCGACGCCCGCGCCGTTGGCGAGTTCGCGGCACAGCGTGTCGTGCGTGTCGAGGTCGCCGATCACCCAACCGCCGCCGTGGAAGTAGATCAATACCGGTAGCGCGGCAGATGCCGTTGCGCTGCTTCGCAGCGGGCGATACAAACGCAGCGGTATCGCGCCGTGCGGCCCGGTGGCGCTCAACGATTGCACCTGCGCCACCTCGGGTGGATCGGGCTGCACGAGGTGGCGCCGCTCGCGGTACAGGCGCCGCGATTCCATCGGGCTCAGCGTGTGCATCGCGGGTACGCCGCGCTCTTCCAGCAAGTCGATCAGGGCTCTGGCCTGGGGGTGCAGCATGGCGGCGGGCTTTCGAGGTGGATGGTTTCGACTTACAGCGTGCGTTGCCGCCCTGATGGCGGGTGCTTCGCGAAATAGCGTTTGATGCCGCTGGCCAGCGCCGTCACGAGCTGCTGTTGGTACTTCGGGTCGCGCAGTTTCTGCTCTTCGCCAGGGTTGGAAATGAACGCCGTCTCGACCAGGATCGACGGAATGTCGGGCGCCTTCAGCACCGCGAAGCCGGCCTGCTCGACATGGTCTTTATGCAGATGCCCGATCCTGCCGATGTGGCCCAGCACCTCCTGGCCGATTTTCAGACTGTCCTTGATCTGCGTTGCCGTGCTCATTTCGACCATGGCGCGCACCACCGAGGCGTCCTTGTTCTGGGTGTTCACGCCGCCCACGAGATCCGCGCCGTTTTCGCGTTCCGCCATCCAGCGCGCGGTGGCACTGCTGGCGCCGCGCGTGCTCAGCGCGAACACCGATGCACCGCGCGCCTTCGGTGTCTTCACTGCGTCGGCGTGCAGCGAGACGAACAGGTCGGCCTGCACCCGGCGCGCCTTGCGCACCCGGTCATACAGCGGCACGTAGTAGTCGCCGTCACGCGTGAGCATCGCGCGCATGCCGCTGATCGCATTGATGCGGTCGCGCAATTGCAGGCCGATTGCCAGCACCACATCTTTCTCACGCAGGCCGCGCCGGCCGATGGCGCCCGGATCCTCGCCGCCATGCCCGGGGTCGATGGCCACGACGACAAGCCGGTCGATGCGGCCCTTGCTCTGGCCTGCCAGCACCGGCGGGCCGACCACGGCCGGCGCGCTCAGGCCACTGGCCGCGCCGGGCGAGGCCGCGACACTGCTCGCAGCGCCGCCCGGCGTTTCCCCACGCGTCATGTCACCGATCGCTTCTTGAACCGCTTTTGCGGCGCGTTGCTCAGCAAGTTCCTTGTCGCGTATCAGCGCGAGCAACGGGTCATGCTCCTGGGCCGGGTAGAGGTCGAAGACGAGTCGATGCTTGTAGGCGGCGATTGGCGCCAAGGTGAAGAGCTGCGGCGCAATCGCCTGTTTCAAGTCGATCACCAGGCGCACCACCCGGGGCTGGAACTGGCCCACGCGCAAGCCGGCGATGTAGGGGTCGTCCGGCGTGATCTTGCCGACGAGTTCGCGCAGGCCTGGGCTGAGCTCCAGGCCATCGACGTTGATCACCAGGCGCGGCGGATCCTGGAGCAGGAAATGTTTCTCCGTCAAGGGCTCGTCGGACTCGATCGTGATGCGTGAATAGTCCTGCGCCGGCCAGACGCGCACGGCGACGATGGTCGCGCCCCACGCGATGTCACTTGCGCCCAGGCCGAGTGCAAGGACACCCAGGCCACCCAGGCCACCCAGGCCACCCATCGCCTTCAGCGCGGTGCGCCGGCTCGGCCCCATCATGCGAGCAACTCCATGCCGCGCGGCGTGAAGGCGGTCAGGCGCACTTCACGGTGGTCAGCGGGCACCGGCTCGATGTCAATGCGCAGGTCGGCGACCGGCAACACGCCCTGCGCCTTCTCCGGCCACTCGGCCAGCTTCAGGCCCGGCGCGGCGAACAGATCGCGAAAGCCGGCGTCTTCCCACTCGTGCGGATCCTTGAAGCGATAGAAATCGAAGTGCCAGCAGTTGAACGCAGGCAGTTCATAAGCCTCGACGACCGCATAACTCGGGCTCTTGACGCGCCCTGTGACGCCGAGTTCGCGCAGCAGGTGGCGCACAAAAGTCGTCTTGCCTGCGCCGAGCGGCCCGCGCAGCTCGATGAAGGCATTGCGCAGCGCCGCGTGCCGGGCCAGCACCTGTGCGCAGGCGGCGCAATCGGCTTCGTCGGACCACCGCGCATTGCGGGTTCCTAGAATCGACCCATGGAACTGGCTCGAAGAGATGGTGTGGTGCTGGACGGTGATCACCTGCTGAGCGAGATGCGCGGCTGGGCCGCGGCGCTGGGATTCTCCCAGATCGGCGTGGCCGATGTGAATCTGGCCGACGCAGAGCCCGGTTTGCTGCAATGGCTGGCGCAGGGTTGCCACGGCCGCATGGACTACATGCAGCGCCACGGCCTGAAACGCGCCCGGCCCGCGCAGCTGCTACCGGGTACGCTGCGCGTCATCACGGCACGTCTGGACTACCTGCCGCGCGCGACTGCGCAGAACTGGCGCGAGGCGGAGTGGCAGCGCATCGGCGAGCCCCACCAGGCGGTGGTTTCGGTGTACGCCCGTGGCCGCGACTATCACAAGGTGATGCGTGCGCGCCTGGCCACACTCGCCAAGCAACTGGCCGATGCGGTGGGCCCTTGCGGCCACCGCGTCTTCACCGACTCCGCGCCCGTGCTCGAAGTGGAACTCGCCACGCGCAGCGGCCTGGGCTGGCGCGGTAAACATACCCTCGCATTGCAGCGTGACGCCGGGTCGATGTTCTTCCTCGGCGAAATCTTCATAGACCTGGAGTTGCCGTTGACCCCGCCTACGGCTGCGCATTGCGGAACGTGCAGCGCGTGCATCGATGTCTGTCCGACCCAGGCCATCCTGGGCCCGTACCGGCTCGACGCGCGACGCTGCATCTCTTACCTGACGATCGAGCACGACGGCCCCATTCCGCTTGAGCTGCGCGCCCCGATGGGCAACCGCATCTACGGCTGCGACGACTGCCAGCTCGTCTGCCCCTGGAACCGCTACGCGCAGCGCAGCACGCTGCCCGATTTCGATGCTCGCGAACCCGTGGCCGACGTCTCGCTGCTCGGGCTGTGGGCGTGGGGCGAAGCCGAATTCCTGCAGCGCACCGAGGGCAGCGCGATCCGGCGCATCGGCTTCGAGCGCTGGCAGCGCAATCTCGCGGTCGCGCTGGGCAACGCCTATCGTGCCGCAACCGAGGCGCAGACGCAGCGCGACATCAGCCACGCGCTGTCGATGCGCCGCGCATCTGCCACACCGATGGTGCGCGAGCACATCGACTGGGCGCTCGAGCAGCACTGAGCCATGGCAAAACCCAATCCGCCCGCCGGGTCCGCCGAGATCGACGCCTTTATCGCCGCGCTATGGATCGAAGACGGCTTGTCGGCCAACACACTCGCCGCCTATCGGCGCGACTTGACGCTGTACGCCCAGTGGCGCGGGCAAGCCAAGGGCGGCCACCTGAACCTCACGAGCGAGGCCGACCTGCTCGAGTACGGCGTGACACGCCACGCGAACAGCAAGGCGAGCAGCGTGAACCGGCGCCTGACCGTGTTCAAACGCTATTTCCGCTGGGCGTTGAGGGAGAGCCACGTTCGCGCCGACCCCACGCTCAAGCTGCTGGGCGCGAAGCAGGCGCTGCGGGTGCCGAAGATCTTGAGCGAGGCGCAGGTCGAGGCCTTGCTCGCAGCCCCCGATGTGGACACGCCGCTCGGGCTGCGCGACCGCACGATGCTGGAGCTGATGTATGCGAGCGGCCTGCGCGTGAGCGAACTCGTCACGCTCAAGAGCGTGCACCTGGGCCTGAGCGAAGGCGCGTTGCGCGTCACCGGCAAGGGCTCGCGCGAGCGCCTGGTGCCGTTCGGCGAAGAGGCGCATGGGTGGCTGCGCCGCTATCTGGCTCAGGGCCGGCCGGCGATACTCAAGCAGCGCGCCAGCGACGCGCTGTTCGTCACGGCGCGGGGCGCGGCAATGTCGCGCCAGATGTTCTGGAAAATCGTGAAGAGCCATGCGCAGCGCGCTGAAATCAACGCTGCGCTGTCGCCGCACACGTTGCGCCATGCTTTCGCCACGCACCTGCTGAACCACGGCGCCGATCTGCGTGCAGTGCAACTGCTGCTGGGACATGCCGACATTTCGACGACGACGATCTACACCCATGTCGCGCGCGAGCGCCTGAAAGCCTTGCACGCCGTGCACCACCCGCGCGGCTGAGACGCCGCACGGAACCTCGCATGGCCTCGGTGCGACGCCCGCAGCGGGGAAAGCTTGACGGCAAACGCGCGGCGGCAATTGCTCAACCGCAAATGCTCAACCGCAACCGCTCAACCGCAAACGCTCAGCGCGAGACCCAGCGGCCGTTCACATTGATCAGTTCGCACGGGCGGGTGTAGCCATCGCGCTTGGCGTCGCAACTGTCCAGCGCCGCAGCCGCGGCTGCTTCGGGCGAGGCGGAGCCGGTCTTCCAGGCCCAGCTTCCGCTGGGCGACGCCGCGAACGCCTTGTTCCCTGGACCGGCCATGTATTCGTCGCGAAACACCGCCACCGCGTTGGGCCACGGCAGGCGCGCCAGGATGTCGGCTTCTTTCGCGATCTCCACCGGTGCGCCACCACGGGGCAGAACCTCTTCGACCATGGTGGCGATCCACCGGTAGGTGGCGACGAGCGTGAGCGACATCAGCACGACGGCCAGCCCCGTGAACAGCGCATTGCCGGCGCGCGGGCGCCCGCCTTGGTCATTGTCTTCGGGCGTACCAGGCAGCAGCGCGAGTGCCAGCGCGGCCGCGGCGCCGAGGTAGGGAATCCACAGCAGAATCGCCCACAGGCCGCTGCCGTTGAAGTCGTGGGCACGCAGAATCGACAAGCGTGTAGCGAAAACAGCGAGCAGCAACGTGCCCATGATCAGCGTGTAGAGCTTGAACACCCCCGGGTTCGGGATCGCGAAGACGAACAGCAGGTTCACCGCCAGGGCGACCCAGCACATCGCCGCGACATAAGGCAGGCGCGCCAGGCGCCCGGAAAAGCCCAGTCCCCAGGCAGAGGGCGCGTCGGGTGCGGCGTGGTCTTCCACCGGCGCCAGGTCGTGGCGCGCGCGCGCGTCGGCCAGGCGCTGCAGGCGCTGCGCGGTCTCCGTCTCGCGCTTGTGCGCGATCGCCATCGCGATGTCGGACCCGCAGGACCGGCAGATCGCCCGTTGAGGCTGCTTTTCGCCACAGTTCGGGCAGGTGATGTCGATCACCTGCGCCGCCAACACAATAGGCACGGAGGCGGCAGCAGGCGGCGCCGAAATGCCGGCAGCGGGTGCATCGCCCCCGGCGGCTGCGACGCCGCGTGGCTGGTCTGCGGCTGCGACACCGCGTTGCGGATTGGCATCTGTTGCCGCGGCTTGAGTGAGGGCAGTTGCGGGTGTGCCGTTGCCCGGCTCAACGTCATCATCGGGCTCGATGTGCACATGGGCGCCAACCTCGCGCAACCGCTCCTCGTAGCCCTGTGCTTCGAAGAAGTCCATCGAACTCTTGAGCACGATGCGTGCGCCGCTGAACAATGCGCCGCGATTGCGCTCGTCGATCTCAAGCAGGTCGCCGAGATCTTCGCGCACGTCGGAGCGCTTGAAGCCGCGGATCACTTCACCGTAGTAGACGAGTTGTACGCGAGATTCCATGTGTCAGCTTCGGGGCGGATGCCCTGATTCTGCCCAATTCAGATGCGCCGGCAGCATACACGCCCTGTGCCAAGGCAGCGCGCACGCCGTTTACCCGAGGCGGCATGATGCACACTCGCCGGACCCGCCCCACGCCCATGCATTTCGACGCCACCGCCATCTTGCAGCAGCTCGACGCCGTGCAGCGCGAGCGCCAGCGGCGTCTGGTCACACCCGACCTGGAGGCACGCGTGCGCGCCGTCAAGCGCTTTCAGCAGCAACGCTTCGAATTCACCTACACCGATCTGTTGGCCAGCACCCGCTACCGCGGCGCGGCGCGCTTTTTCCTTCATGAGTTGTACGGGCCGCAAGACTTTTCGCAGCGCGACGCGCAACTCGCGCGTGTCATTCCTGCCCTGGTGCGCTTGTTTCCGGCGCAAGTCGTGGACGTGGTGGGCATCGTGGTCAGCTTGCACGCGTTGTCAGAACAGCTCGACAGTGCGATGGGCCAGCAGCATCAAGGCCAGGGCGGCGCGCTCGACGCCCCGCCGTATGTGGCTCAACGCCAAGGCGGCGCACTTGACGCTGCGTCGTATGTGGCCGCGTGGCGCTTGGCCGGGGCGCCTGCGCAGCGCGAACGGCAGATTGCGCTGACGATCGACGTCGGCGCGTCGCTCGACCGTATCGTGAGCAAGCCGCTGCTGCGCCAGAGCCTGCGCCTGATGCGTGGCCCCGCGCGAGCCGCGGGGCTGGGCGATCTGCAAGACTTTCTGGAACGCGGCTTCGATGCATTTCGCGCGATGGGTGGCGCCGGAGAATTTCTCGCGCTCGTGGCGCAGCGTGAACGGCAGCTCGCCGCCGCGCTGTTCGGTGCCGCAGAAGCCGCGTCGCTGCGGGTCGCGCTTGGGCTGCTGCCGGCGATTACACAGTCGTGACCGGAATCTTGCTGATGCGCGAGCGCCACTCGCGCGGGCCGGTCTCGTGCACCGAAGTGCCGTCGGAGCTGACAGCCACCGTGACCGGCATGTCGCGCACGTCGAACTCGTAAATCGCTTCCATGCCGAGGTCGGCGAATGCGAGCACGGTGGACTTCTTGATCGCCTTGGCGACGAGGTAAGCCGCGCCGCCCACCGCCATCAAGTACGCGCTCTTGTGTTTTTTGATCGCCTCGACGCCTGCCGGTCCGCGCTCGGCCTTGCCGATCATGCCGATGAGCCCGGTTTCGCTGAGCATCATCTCGGTGAACTTGTCCATGCGCGTTGCGGTGGTCGGGCCTGCCGGGCCCACGATTTCGTCGCGCACCGGGTCCACTGGACCCACGTAGTAGATGACGCGGTTCGTGAAGTCCACCGGCAGCTTCTCTCCCTTGGCCAGCATGTCCTGAATGCGCTTGTGCGCGGCGTCGCGCCCGGTGAGCATCTTGCCCGACAAGAGCAGCGTTTCGCCGGGTTTCCAGGCGGCAACTTCGGCCTTCGTCAAAGTATCGAGGTTGACCTTGCAGCTCTTGTTGTAGTCGGGCTGCCAGCGCACGTCGGGCCACAAATCCAGGCTCGGCGGGTCGATGTACGCCGGGCCCGAGCCGTCGAGCACGAAGTGGGCGTGGCGCGTTGCCGCGCAGTTGGGAATCATCGCCACCGGCTTGCCTGCGGCGTGCGTGGGGTAGAGCGCGATCTTCACGTCGAGCACGGTGCTCAACCCGCCCAGCCCCTGCGCACCGATTCCCAGCGCGTTCACCTTCTCGAACAGCTCGATGCGCATTTCCTCGACTTTGCTCTTCGGCCCGCGTTTCAACAGGTCGAACATGTCGAGCGGCTCCATCAGCGACTCTTTGGCGAGCAGCATTGCTTTCTCCGCCGTGCCGCCGATGCCAATGCCCAGCATGCCGGGCGGGCACCAGCCCGCGCCCATCGTCGGCACGGTCTTGAGCACCCAATCGACGACCGAATCGCTTGGGTTGAGCATCACGAACTTGCTCTTGTTCTCGCTGCCCCCGCCCTTGGCGGCAACCTGCACGTCCACAGTGTTGCCCGGCACGAGGGTCACGCTGGTCACGGCGGGCGAGTTGTCACCGGTGTTCTTGCGCTCGAACTGAGGGTCGGCGACGACGGAGCCGCGCAGCTTGTTATCGGGGTCGAGGTAGGCCTTGCGCACACCGGCGTTGACGGCGTCTTCCACGCTGCCCGGAAAGTCACAGAAGCGCACGCCCATGCCGACTTTCAGGAACACATTGACGATGCCGGTGTCCTGGCAGATCGGGCGCTTGCCCTCGGCGCACATCTTCGAGTTGGTGAGGATCTGCGCGATCGCGTCTTTTGCCGCCGGGCTCTGTTCGGCCGCGTAGGCGCGTGCCAGATGTTCGATGTAGTCGGCTGGGTGGTAGTAGCTGATGTACTGCAGTGCCGCGGCGACGCTCTCCACGAAGTCGGCATATCGAATGGCCGTCATGCGCTGCTCCTAGTGCTTCGAGCCACTGCCGCCCACGGGGATGCCGGCCATCAGCCGATCCGTGGCGGCGATCGCGAGGGCCGAGAGCAGGAACGTGACGTGGATCACCGTCTGGTAGAGCAGCACTTTTTCGGTGTAGTTGTCGGCGTTGATGAAGGTCTTGAGCAGGTGGATCGAACTGATGCCGATGATGGCGGTGGCCAGCTTGACCTTGAGCACCGACGCATTCACATGGCTCAGCCATTCCGGTTGGTCGGGGTGGCTTTGCAGGTTCATGCGCGACACAAAGGTCTCGTAGCCACCGACGATCACCATGATGAGCAGGTTCGAGATCATCACCACGTCGATGAGCCCCAGCACCACCAGCATGATGGTGACCTCGTTGAGCTTGGTCGGTACCGGTGCGCCCTCGACGGCGATCGCGGTGAGGATATGCT
>JANOLJ010000246.1:0-42721 GCA_031419715.1 Burkholderiales bacterium
GCGACGGCGGCGCCCGGTCTCAACCTGCGGTGGCATGCCGCGCCTCGCCATGCCGCCCGGGTGTCGGGGCAGGCGGTTTGGGGTACGGGCGCAGGACCGATTCGCGGTGTCCTCGACCTCAGCAAGAGAACGCCGTGTTGATGGCATTACGCAGGTGGGCCGATTCCGGTGCCCCGCGAGCGTGGGCCGGAGAACGTACCCCAGGCCGCCTGTCACGCCGCTCCACGCAGGCATGCCGCCCGCTACAAAGGTCAGCATCGGGCCGCAAGCGAGCCTCGCAAAATGCCAGCCCCTTGCATGCATCACGAGGCGCACCAAGCCCAGGCTCCTAGCAGACCAGTCAAGATGAACCCAGAATTCAAACCCAGCCAGATCGAACGCACCGCGCAGGCTGCGTGGGCCCAGGCCGACGCCTACCGCGTCACCGAAGACCCGAAGCGGCCCAAGTACTACGCCTGTTCGATGCTGCCCTACCCGAGCGGCAAGCTGCACATGGGCCATGTGCGCAACTACACCATCAATGACATGCTCGCGCGCCAGTTGCGCATGCGCGGCATGAACGTGTTGATGCCGATGGGTTGGGACGCATTCGGTTTGCCGGCGGAAAACGCGGCGATGAAAAACAAGGTGCCGCCGGCGCGCTGGACCTCCGACAACATCGCGACGATGAAGCGCCAGATGCAGGCGATGGGGTTGGCGATCGACTGGAGCCGCGAAGTCGCGACCTGCGACCCCGCCTACTACAAGTGGAACCAATGGCTGTTCCTGAAGATGTTAGACGCCGGCATTGCCGAGCGGCGCACCCAGGTCGTGAACTGGGACCCGGTGGACCAGACCGTGCTCGCGAACGAACAGGTGATCGACGGGCGCGGCTGGCGCTCCGGCGCGCCGGTTGAGAAACGCGAGATTCCGGGCTACTACCTGAACATCACGAAGTACGCGGGCGAACTGCTCGACTGCGTGCAGAACGATCTCCCGGGTTGGCCGGAGCGCGTCAAGCTGATGCAAGAGAACTGGATTGGCAAGAGCGTCGGCGTGCGCTTTGCGTTCCCGCATCAGATTCGCGACGCCGCGGGCGGGCTCATCGGCGACGGGCGGATGTATGTGTTCACCACGCGCGCCGACACGATCATGGGCGTGACGTTTTGCGCCGTCGCGCCGGAACATCCGCTGGCGCTGTGCGCGGCGACGCTGCAACCCGGGGTCGCGGCCTTTCTCGCTGAGTGCAAGGCGGGCGGCACGACGGAGGCCGAACTCGCGACGCAAGAGAAGAAGGGCGTACCGACCGGATTGTTTGTCGAGCACCCGCTGACGGGCGAGCGCATCGAGGTCTGGGTCGGCAACTATGTGCTGATGGCGTATGGCGACGGCGCCGTGATGGGCGTTCCCGGCCACGACGAGCGCGACTTCGAATTCGCGCGCAAGCATGGCCTGGCCATCACCCAGGTGATCGCCGTGGCGGGCGAGCGTTTCAGCGTGCAAGGCTGGCAAGACTGGTACGCCGACAAGACGCGCGGCGTCACGCTGCACTCCGGCGCCTTCGATGGATTGAGTACCGTCGCCGCGATCGACGCGGTGGCCGCCGCGCTGCAAGCCAAGGGCCTGGGCGAAAAGAAGACCACCTGGCGCCTGCGCGACTGGGGCATCAGCCGCCAACGCTATTGGGGCACGCCGATTCCCATCGTGCACTGCGCCAAATGCGGTGTCGTGCCGGTGCCGGAGAGTCAGTTGCCGGTGCTGCTGCCCGAAGACCTGATCCCCGACGGCACCGGCAACCCGCTGAACAAATGCGCGGCGTTCCTGAACGTCGCCTGTCCGCGTTGCGCCAAACCGGCGAAGCGCGAAACCGACACGATGGACACCTTCGTCGACAGCTCCTGGTACTTCATGCGCTACTGCGACGCGCACGACGCCACGGCGATGGTCGGCGCGGGAACGAAGTACTGGATGCCGATGGACCAGTACATCGGCGGCATCGAACACGCCATCCTGCACCTGCTGTATGCGCGCTTCTGGACCAAGGTGATGCGCGACCTGAAACTCGTCGCGATCGACGAGCCATTCACGCGGCTGTTGACGCAAGGCATGGTGCTGAACGAGGCCTTCGTGCGCACCAGCAACGAGGGCGGGCGCGAATACTTCTGGGAGCACGATCTCGACGTGGTGCGCGATGAGCACCGCCATGTGCTGTCTGCCCGCGCCAAGCGCGACGGCGCCGCCGTCGAGTACGAAGGCTGGACGACGATGTCGAAGTCCAAGAGCAATGGCGTGGACCCACAGGAAGTGATCGACCGCCATGGCGCCGACACGGCGCGGCTGTTCGTGATGTTCGCGTCGCCGCCCGAGCAGACCATGGAGTGGAACGACTCTGGCGTGGAAGGCGCGAACCGGTTCCTGCGCCGCGTCTGGGGTTTCGGGGTGAAGCACGCCGCAGCCATCCGCGCCGGAACAACTTTGGGCGCCGCCGAGCCCGCGGCCACACCCGCAGCCGAACCTTCAGCCGAAACCGCAGCGAAAGCGCTGCGCTTCGAGCTGCACTCGTTGCTGCGCCAAATCACGTTCGACTACGAGCGCATGCAGTACAACACCGTCGTCTCCGGCGCGATGAAGTTGCTCAATGCATTGGAAGGGTTTCGCGAAGACGCGCCGCGGGCGCTGTGTGAGGGCTTCGGCATCCTGCTGCGTGCGCTCTACCCTGCGTGCCCGCACCTGACCTGGGTGCTGTGGAACGAGCTGGGTTATGCGGTGCAGGCGGGCGACTTGCTCGACGCGCCCTGGCCGCGGGTCGACCCGGGTGCGCTGGTGCAAGACCAGATAGAGTTGGTCTTGCAGGTCAACGGCAAGCGCCGTGGCGTGATCGGCGTGGCTGCCGATGCGGATGAGGCGACGATCGTCGCGGTGGCGCTGGCCAGCCCCGACTACATCCGGTTCGGCGGCACGGCAACGCCGAAGATGGTCAAAGTTGTGCCGGGGCGGCTCATCAACGTCGTGGTTTGATGCAGCCGCGGCGTGACGCATGGAGGGCGCTGCTGGGCGCCGTGGTTGCCGCGATCGCGGCTGCCGCGGTCACAGGCTGCGGCTTCGAGTTGCGGCGCACGCCGGAACTGCTGTTCCAAAGCGTCCAGCTCAAGGGTTTCAAGGAGGCCTCGCCGCTCGCCCGAGAGTTGCGCCGCAGTCTGGCCGCCAGCCGCACGACGCAGGTGGTGGAAAGCGCGGCGGCCGCGCAAGTCGTGCTCGAAGCGTTGAGTGATGAACGCGAAAAGAGCGTCGTGGCCAGCACCGCCGCCGGCCAGGTGCGCGAACTGCAATTGCGCTTGCGCTTTCAGTTCCGCTTGCGCAGCGCCAGCGGCAAGGATCTGCTGCCCGCCACGGAAATTCTGCTCAGCCGCGACATGAGCTACAACGAAACCAACGCCTTGGCCAAGGAGCAGGAAGAGGCGCTGCTGTACACGGCGATGCAAAGTGACATCGTCGCGCAAGTGATGCGGCGCCTGGCCGCCGTGCCGGCGCTGTAGGCCAGCGGCCCCCATGACGCAGCGCTCACCCAGCCATGCAAGTTCGCGCTGAGCAGCTGAGCGCGCACCTCGCCAAGGGGCTCAGGCCGCTCTACGCGGTGTGGGGCGACGAGCCACTGCTCGCGCAAGAGGCGCTCGACACTCTGCGTGCCGCGGCGCGCGCCGCCGGTTGCACCGAGCGCCAGGTGCACACCGTCAGCGGCGCGCGTTTCGACTGGAGCAGCCTGCTCGGCGCGTCGCGCGAAATGAGCCTGTTCAGCGACCGGCAACTGATTGAGATTCGAATCCCCGGCGGGAAACCGGGCAAGGACGGGTCCGATGCACTGCAAAGTTACTGCGACGGCGTGACGGCGCCAGGCGCCGACAACGTCACGCTGGTCTCGCTGCCACGCCTGGACCGCGCCCAGCAGAACAGCGCCTGGTTCGGCGCGCTGGAGCGCGCCGGAATCACGGTACGCATTGATGCGATCGAGCGCAAGGCCTTGCCGCAGTGGATTGCCCAGCGTCTGGCGCTGCGCGGCCAGCGCATGCCAGGCGGTGAGTCCGGCCAGCACGCGCTGAACTTCTTCGCCGACCGCGTGGAAGGCAATTTGCTCGCCGCGCACCAGGAGATTGAAAAACTCGCGCTGCTGTACCCAAGCGGCGAGTTGAGCTTCGAGCAGATCGAAGCGGCGGTCTTGAACGTGGCTCGCTACGACGTCTTCAAACTGGGCGAAGCGGTTCTGGCCGGTCAGGTGGGGCGCGCCCTGCGCATGTTGGAGGGCCTGCAAGCCGAGGGTGAGGCGGCGGTGCTCGTGCATTGGGCGATTGCCGAGGACATCCGCGCATTGAAACGCATCAAGGAAGCGGTGCGCGCCGGCCAACCGCTGCCCTTGGCGCTGCGCGAGGCGCGCGTCTGGGGCCCGCGCGAACGGCTGATCGAGCGTGCCTTGCCGTTTTTCAGTGAGGCAACGCTGGCGCAATTGTTAGACGCCGCGAGCGTGTGCGACGGCCTGGTGAAGGGCTTGCGCCACGCCGACTGGCCGGCCGACCCGTGGCAGGCCTTGAACAAACTCGTCCTGATGTTGCTACAGCAAACGACGCGCCGCGCCGCGCGCACGCCGCTGCGCCTGGCATTGATGCCGTGAACCCGCAGGGCCGGGCCGGGCTGGCCGAGTGCGGCCCGGCGGGCGATCAATAGCCGCGACTCCGATCGACCAGATGCGCCAGCGGCGTGCCGCCGCGCAGCGCCCGCACATTGCGCGCGACGACTTGTGCCGCGCTGCGCGGGTCGGTGAGGGCGGCGATGTGCGGCAGCACGCTGATGCGCGGGTGGGTCCAGAATTCATGGTCCGGCGCGAGTGGCTCGTGGGCGAATACGTCCAACACCGCATAGCGCAGCCGGCCGCTCGCCAGGGCGGCCAACAGATCGGCTTCGATCACATGGCCGCCGCGTCCCAGGTTCACCAGGCTGGCGCCGCGCCGCATCTGCGCAAAGGTTGGCGCGTTGAACAGGCCGCGCGTCACATCGGTCAGCGGTAGCAGGTTGACCACGATCTCGGCCTCGACTAGCGTGGGGGCGAGCGCGGCCGCGCCGCTGCGCGTGGTCACGCCGTGCAGTGCCACCTGTCGCGTGCTCCAACCCAAGACCCGATAGCCGTTGCCGGCCAAACGCAGCGCCGCGGCACGGCCCATTTCGCCCAGGCCGAGCACGGCGACCGTCACCTCGTCGGCGCGGCGCTGTGGGCGTTGCCACCACTCGCGCCGGTTTTGCTGCTCGGCATAGTCGAAGAAGTCGCGATGCAGACTGAGCGTCGCCCACAGCGCCGTCTCGGCGATCGCCTGGCTCATCACGGGGTCGACCATGCGCGCCAAGGGGATGTGGCGCGGCACGCTGGCGTCGGCGAGCAGCCGGTCGACTCCCGCCCACAGCGATTGAATGAAGCGCAGCCGCGGCAAGGTGGCGAGCAGGCCGGGTGGCGGATTCGCGACCAGCGCCATCTCGACGTCCGACAAGTCGGCAGGCTCACGCACCAGGGTCTCACCGGGCAGCGCCTCGGCCAGGACTGGCCACCATGCCTGCCACTCCGTGGGCGAAAAATCGGCGGCGACGAGGATGCTCATTCGCGCGTCGCCGCTGGCAGGGGCATGGCCTCGGCCAGAGCCTGCACGCGGTGCAATGCGTGCAGGACTGTCTGTTCGCGCACCGCGCCGCGGTCGCCGTGCAGGGTCAGCAATTCGGCCTGCGCCGGGCTGCCGCGCTGCGCCCAGGCAAGCCACACAGTGCCGACCGGTTTGCCCGGCGTGGCGCCGCCCGGTCCGGCGATGCCGGTGACCGCCACTGCAACGTCGGCGTGCGAGTGGAGCAAGGCGCCCGTCGCCATCGCGCGGGCGACTTCGCCGCTCACGGCGCCGTGTGCCGCAATGAGCGCGGCACCGACGCCGAGTGTCTCGACCTTCGCCGCGTTTGAATAGGTGACGAAGCCGCGCTCGAACCAATCGCTCGACCCCGCCACGGCGGTACAGGCCGCGGCGATCAGCCCGCCGGTGCAAGACTCCGCGGTCGCGAGCGTGGCGCGGCTGCGCAGCAAGGCCTGCGCCAGCGAGAGTACCTCGGGCTCAAAGCACGTCATATGCAGCACGTCATATGCAGCGCGTCATATGAATCGCCACAGCGCGATCACGAGCAGCGTGCACAGCGCCGCGACAAAGTCGTCGAACAAGATGCCGAAGCCTTGAAGCCAGCCGATCGCCTCGCCGCGCCGCACTTTGAACAGTGCATCGGCCCATGCCACCGGACCGGGTTTGGCGATGTCGAAAAACCGGAACAGCGCGAACGCCGACAACTGCGCCCAGAAGCCCGCGGGGGTGACGAGCCACAGCACGCACCAGAAGGCGACGATTTCGTCCCAGACGATGGCGCCGGGGTCGCTCAGGCCGAGCTCGCGCGCGGTTCGCGCGCAGGCCCAAACGCCGATCAACGTGCAGCTCATCAGCAGCGCGGCCCAGCGCGCCGCGTCCATGTGCGGCAGGGCCAGCGTGAACACGAGCCAGGCCCAGAGCGTGGCCACCGTGCCCGGTGCGAACGGCGACAGGCCGCAGCCGAAACCCAGGGCAATCGCGCGCGCCGGGTGGCTGAAAACGAAACCCGGCGTCGGCTTGCGCGTCGCGATCGCGACGGGCGGGTTGAGGGTAGATTCGCGCTCGAACATCGCGGGTCAACGAAAGTGGTCGAAGCCGGCGAAGTTCTGGGCGATCGGATGCGCGTGTGCGTCGAGCAGGCGCAGGCCCGGCGTGGCCTCGATGAGGCCGATGCGGGTGACGGCCACGCTCGCCTGCCGGGCTGCGGCTTGAACGTCGGCGCCGCGCGCTACGGGCGCGGTGAACAGGAGTTCATAGTCGTCGCCTCCGGCCAGCGTGCACTCGCGCTGCACCGCGCTTAGCTGCGCGGCGAGCACGGCACTGCGCGGCAGCGCGTCGGCGTGCACGGTGGCGCCGACCCCAGAGGCGCGCAAGATGTGACCGAGATCGCCGAGCAGGCCATCGGAAACATCGATCGCGCTCGTCGCGATGCCGCGCAACGCCACGCCCAGCGCCACGCGCGGCTCGGGGCGCTCCATGGCACGGCGCACGGCACTCAAGCCATCGCCCGCCAGCGCGACGTTGCCGCGAAAGCATTCGAGCGCCAAGCGCGCATCGCCCACCGTGCCGCTGACGTACAAGGCGTCGCCCGCACGCGCCGCGCTGCGCAGCAAGGCCTGGCCGGTCGGCACCTCGCCGAACACGCTGATGCAAATCGTCAGCGGGCCTTGTGTGGTGTCGCCCCCCACCAGCTCGCAGTCAAAGGCATGCGCCAATTCCATCAGGCCGCGCGAGAAGTCCCGCAGAAAGATTTCGTCGGCGCGCGGTAGAGCCAAGGCCAGCGTGAAGGCGAGCGGCGCCGCGCCGCACGCCGCCAGGTCGCTCAGGTTGACGGCCAGGGCTTTGTGCCCAAGTGCGTCTGGCGCAACGGTGGACAGGAAGTGGCGCCCTTCGACGAGCATGTCGCTCGACACTGCGAGTTGCTGACCGCTCGTGGGCCGCAGCAGGGCGCAGTCGTCACCCACACCCAGGGCAGCGCGCCGCACGGGCTGGGTGAAGAATTTGGCTATCAGTTCGAATTCGCCAAGCGGCATGGGCGGGTCAGGTGGAGGAGGAGGAGGTGGTGGTGGTGGGGAGCGATCGTCGCCGTCGCGGAATTATGGGCGCCCCTGCGCGGGCCGCGCCGCGCCGCGGCCGACACGGTGACAATGGCGCGGTTCGGGTTCTCAGCGCCCCCGCGCACCCGGCCCACCTCCCACGAGGTCACGCAACGACAGCGAAAGTAGAAGCCATGTCCAGCTACGAAGAAAAGCGCGTCGAGTTGCGCCGCGCGGCGCTTGAATACCACGAGTTCCCGACGCCGGGCAAGATCGCCATCGCGCCGACGAAGCAGCTGATCAATCAACGCGACCTCGCGTTGGCGTACTCGCCGGGCGTTGCCGCGGCGTGCGAAGAAATCGCCGCTGACCCGGCAAATGCATTTCGCTACACGGCGCGCGGCAACTTGGTCGCCGTGATCACGAACGGCACGGCGGTGCTGGGCCTGGGCGACATCGGCCCGCTCGCGGCGAAACCGGTGATGGAAGGCAAGGCGGTGCTGTTCAAGAAGTTCGCCGGCATCGACGTATTCGATTTGGAGGTCAACGAAAAAAACCTCGACAAGCTGATCGACCTGATCGCCGCGCTTGAGCCGACGTTTGGCGGCATCAACTTGGAGGACATCAAGGCGCCGGATTGTTTTTACGTCGAGCGCGCGCTGCGTTCGCGCATGAAGATTCCGGTGTTCCACGATGACCAGCACGGCACGGCGATCGTCGTCGCCGCGGGCATCTTGAACGCGCTCAAGGTCACGGGCAAGAGCATCACGCAGGTCAAGCTCGTCTCCTCCGGCGCTGGCGCGGCGGCGCTGGCGTGCCTGGGCCTGCTCGTGAAGATCGGCATGCCGCGCCACAACATCTGGGTCACCGACCTCGCGGGACTCGTGTATGAGGGCCGCAAGGAGCTGATGGACGACGACAAGATCGTGTTTGCCCAAGCCACGCACCAGCGCAGCCTTGGTGAAGCGATCACCGGCGCTGACATCTTTCTCGGCTTGTCGGCGGGTGGGGTGCTGAAGAAAGACATGGTCGCGCGCATGAACCCGAATCCGGTGATCTTCGCGCTGGCCAACCCCACGCCCGAGATCCTGCCCGAGGAGGTGAAAGAGGTGCGCAGTGACGCGATCATCGCCACAGGCCGCACCGATTACCCGAATCAGATCAACAACGTCTTGTGTTTCCCCTACATCTTCCGCGGGGCGTTGGACTGTGGGGCGACGACGATCAACATCGAGATGGAGATCGCCGCGGTGCATGCGATCGCCGAGCTGGCCCAGGCCGAGCAAAGCGAAGTGGTGGCCGCAGCCTACGCTGGCGCGACGCTGAGCTTTGGTGCGGACTATCTGATTCCCAAGCCCTTCGATCCACGCCTGATGATACGCATCGCGCCCGCCGTGGCGCAGGCTGCGGCGGCATCAGGCGTGGCGCTGCGCCCGGTGCAAGACCTGGATGCGTACCGCGAGAAGCTGCTCAGCTTCGTCTACGCATCAGGCACGACGATGAAGCCGATCTTCAACCTGGCCAAACGCGCGCAGCGCAAGCGGGTCGCGTTCGCCGAAGGCGAGGAGGAGCGGGTGCTGCGCGCGGTGCAGGTGATCGTGGACGAAGGCCTGGCGCGGCCCACGCTGATCGGCCGGCCTGACATCCTGGTGCAGCGCATCGAAAAATTCGGCCTGCGACTCAAGGAGGGTCGCGACTACGATCTCGTCAACACCGAAAACGATCATCGCTTTCGCGACTATTGGCGCAGCTATCACGAGATGACGGCGCGCAAGGGCGTGACGGCGCAGTTGGCCAAGATCGAGATGCGGCGTCGCCTGACGTTGATCGCCGCGATGCTGCTCAAGAGCGACGAAGTGGACGGCATGTTGTGCGGCACCTGGGGCACGACGGGGCTGCACCTGCACTACATCGACCAGGTGATCGGCCTGCGCGAGGGCGCCAAGACCTATGGCTGCATGAACGGCCTGCTGCTGCCCGGGCGCATGGTGATGTTGGTGGACACGCATGTGAACTACGACCCGAGCGCCGAGCAGCTCGCCGAGCTGACGGTGATGGCGGCCGAGGAGATGTTGCGCTTTGGCTTGCGCCCGAAGGCCGCGCTGCTGTCGCACAGCAATTTCGGCTCAAGCAACCAGCCCTCGGCGGTGAAGATGCGCGATGCCCTGGCGCTGTTGCGCGCGCGCGCGCCGTGGCTCGAAGTGGACGGCGAAATGCACGGCGACGCCGCGCTCGACGCCGCCTACCGCGCCGAACTCATGCCGTTCAGCACCTTGAGCGGAGAAGCCAACCTGCTCGTCTTGCCGAACATCGACGCGGCGAACATTTCCTACAACCTGCTCAAGTCAGCGGCTGGCGGCGGCATCGCAATCGGCCCCGTGCTGCTCGGCGCGGCCAAGCCGGTGCACATCCTCACGCCGTCGGCGACGGTGCGCCGCATTGTGAATATGGCGGCTGTGACGGTGGCTGACGCGAACGCCGCGCGTCGCTGATCGGCTGGCGCTGGGGGCCGCTCGGGCTGGCCTTGCGCCGGCCGAGGCCAGCCATCGGCGGGCTCAATGGCCCGCGCCCTTGCGGGGACAACTGTCAATCGCGGTATGTCCCAGGAGAGCTCGAAATTGGCGAGTTTCAGACCCGTTCAATGCCATTCCCAAAAGGCAATGGCGCATGTGTGCGCACGCTATCAACGCAGTTCGTGCGCCCGAATATGAGGCGTGTGCTTGAGCTTTGAGTGCGATTTCTGTACCATTCGCACTTCGCATTTCAGGGATTACCCGTGTTTTTGATTGGCCGGCTGGGCTTGCAGCGAGCGCTAGGAAAGTTGGGGCTCGCTCTCACGACAGCGGTAATTCTTGCAGTGCCTGTGCACTTGGCGCAGGCGAAAGAGGCCAATCAGGAACCCGGTATTGTGTCCAGGGCGTTACTGCCGCCGGAAGCACAAATGACGGAAAAGTTGATTCGCTCGGGAGGGCCATTCCCGTACGCGAAGGACGGCACGACGTTCGGAAACCGGGAACGTGCCCTGCCGATGCACCCACGCGGCTATTACCGCGAGTACACCGTGCAAACGCCGGGCGCGCGCAACCGAGGCGCGCGGCGCATTGTTTGTGGAGGGAGTCAACCGGCGCAGCCCGAGGCTTGTTTTTATACGGCAGACCATTACGCGAGCTTCAAGCGGATCGTGCAGTGATCTGCTCCAAGAAGAATTTTCACTGACCACAGGAGGATCGCGACCATGCTTTTGCAGACCGTCCGACCCAATATCGTTCAGTCGATACGCGCTTATCGCGCCGACGACTTGTTGCAGGCCGCGCAAGGCGTGGGCCAGCATTTTTTGTACGCCAACCTGACCGCGGCGCAGTCCAAGCAAGACGTGCTGGAAGGCATTGCCGAGGCGTTCATGTTCCCCTCGCACTTCGGCAAGAACCTCGATGCCTTGTTCGACTGCATGACCGACCTGGTACACAAGTCGGGCTCGCAGCCGGGCTTCGTGGTGGTATTGGAGCAACTTCCTGATAACCCGAAGTTCGACCGGGAGGCGCGCGAACAGTTGCTCGATGTGTTTCGAGACGCGGCCGACTATTGGGCGGAGCGCAAAGTACCGTTCCGATGTTTCTATTCTTTTCAGTAGCCCGCTCCCAGGAATTCGGGTCATGGGAGCGGGCTACCGAGGTGGCCCAGAACGTCGCGACCAAGCCAGCCAAGGGCGTCGCGAAGAGTTCGACGAGTGCGAGTTTCGGCATGAACATGCCGTTGATGAGCAGCGCCTTCGACACGTCGATGTGGCTTAGCGCGGCATAGCGCGGGGCGATCGGCAGCGCAGGCAGCGCGAAACGGCGGTCCTCGGACCGCCGTTTTCATTTCGGCGCGTCCGCGCCGCGGCGTCAGGCCACGGTCGCGTGGGCCAGATCCAGGAATTCGGCGACCGGCACCTCCTCGGCGCGGCGCTGCAAGTCAAAGCGGCCCGCAAACTGGCGCGCCTCCAACCAGCGCCCCAAGGTGTGGCGCAACAGTTTGCGGCGCTGCGAGAACGCCACCCGCACCAGCTCGCTCAAGTGCGCCGCCGGAACCGCCGCGAAGTCGCGCAGCGGCTGCATGCGCACCACCGCGGAGTTGACCTGGGGCGGCGGCTCGAATGAGGTGGGCGCCACGTCGAACAAGTGCTCGATGGCGTAGCGCCATTGCAGCATCACGCTGAGCCTGCCATACGCCTTGGTGGCGGGTGATGCCGCCATGCGTTGCACCACTTCGGCCTGCAGCATGAAGTGCTGATCGGTGATATGGCCCACGAAGTCGAGCAGATGAAACAGGATCGGCGAGGAAATGTTGTACGGCAGATTGCCAACGACCCGCAACTTGGCGCCGCGGGCCTGTGCCAGCGCCGCGAAGTCCACCGTCAGCACGTCGGCCTCGATGACCTCCAGTTCGGCGCGGCGCCGCAGCGTCGCGGCGAGGTCGCGGTCGAGTTCGATCACACAGAGCTTGCCGCAGCGTTCGACCAAAGGCTGGGTCAGCGCGCCCAGGCCGGGGCCGATTTCGACGAGGGCCTGGCCGGGCCGCGGTTCGATCGCCTGAACGATGCGCTCGATCACGTCGCGATCGGCCAGGAAGTGCTGGCCGAAGCGCTTGCGGGCGATATGTTTCACGGCGCCGCGGTCGGCAGCCTCCTACAGCGGAGGCTCGCGAAACTCGACGTAGGCGCGCGCGCGCAGCTCACGCAGCCACTCGACGTAGGCGTCGTCGAACTTCTGCTCGCGCAAGACGTTGCGCGCCTGTTCGCGAATCTGCCTGGGCTCCAATGTGGTGTCGCGTCGATCGATCACCTGAATCAAGTGCACGCCGAAGCGCGACACCACGGGTTCCGACACGCCGCCCGGCGCCAACGCGTTCATGGCCTCCTCGAACTCGGGCACCAAGCTGCCGGGCGAAGACCAGCCGAGGTCGCCGCCCTGCGCGGCGCTGCCGTCTTCCGAGTTGTCGATCGCGAGTTGTTCGAATGACTTCGACCCGCTGGCGATCTGGCGTTTGAATCCGGCAAGCCGCTGCAGCGCAGCCTCTTGAGGAAGCTGAGGCGATGGACGCAACAGGATGTGCCGGGCGCGGGTTTGCTGAACGGTCGTTCCAGAACCGTCGCGCTTGTCGATGAGTTTGAGCACATGAAACCCGGCGCCGCTGCGGACCAACGTTGCGCCCACTTCGCCAGGCTGAAACGAGCGCACGGCGTCAACGAACAAATCGGGCAGCCGGTCGGCCGCGCGCATGCCGATGGCACCGCCTTGGGCCCGATTGCCGTCTTCCGAGATTTCGCGTGCCACGGCTTCAAAGGCCTCGCCGCCACGCACCCGCTTCAACGCCGCTTCGGCGCGCGCGCGGCGTTGCGCGAGCGTGGCGTCGTCGGCGCCCTCCGCAGCCGTGACCAGAATCTGCGCGATGTTGAACTGATCGGCGCCGCGCGTCGCCTCGCGGCGCTTTTCGAGGAATGCGTCGATTTCGCCGTCGCTGACGCGTATCCGCCCGAGCACCTCTCGCTCGCGCACCCGTTCTGACAGCATCTGGTCGCGAACGTTGCTGCGAAAGCGCGCGAAGTCGATGCCCTCAGTGCGCAGCCGTTCGCGCAACTGCGCCAGTGTGATCTGGTTCTGCTGCGCCACATTGGCCACGGCGCGGTCGAGCTCAGCGTCGTCCAGGCGCTGGCCACTTTCGCGGGCGTGGGTGACTTGCACGCGTTCGTCGATCAGCGCGTCCAGCACCTGCTGGCGCAGTTGGTCGGCCGGTGGCAGGGTGCTGCCGCTGCGGGTGGCGTTGTCGCGCAGCCGCGCCAGGCGCAACTGCAACTCACCCGCCGTGACCAGCTCTTGGTTCACCACGGCGACGATGTAGTCGCCGATGCGGGTGTCGCGCGCCTGCGCCGCGCAGGGAGCGGCAGTCAATGCCAGCGCGCTTGCGACAGCCGTGCTCAGGAGGGTTGCCGCAACTTGTCTCAAGCCCAAGGCCTCATGCATTCTCATTCATACGATTTCAGCGGATCGATCGGCGTGCGCTGCTCGCGCAGCAGCCTGTATCCCGGGATATTGTCCTTCAAGACCTGCAACGGGTTCGTACCGAGCCGGGACAGGCCCACCAACTCCAGTTGCAGCAGCAGGCGCGTCGTCGCTTCGCTGAGGCCGGTGGACTGGCGCTCCGCGACGACACGCGCGATCCAGCATCCGGCGTCGAACTCAAAACCCAGGATCGAGTCCGTGACGCGCCGGTCGCGTGTGCTGTAGTTGGCCCGGCCCACGCTGTACCAGCTTCCGGTGCATGCACTGCTTGAGCTGCCGGCGACCGAGCTTGAGCGAAGCGACGCCGTGCCTGGTGTCGCGCCCAGCAGGGGCCATTGCCAGGCCAGCTCGACCTGCTCGCTCGCGCCCTGGGCCAAACGGTAGGTGGCGGCCACGGTGCGAAACGGCCCGGGTGAATAGCGCGCGCCGACGACGGAGCGCACCGCGCGGTTCGCGTCGGGGTTGTATTGCACCGAGGCATCGAGCTTCCAGTTCGGCACGAGTGTCGTCGAGCCGAGCAGCAACACATCGGAAAAGCGCTGCGTCAGCGGCGCACCGTCGGGCGTGACGAGCTGGTCACGGAACAGATAGCGCTGCACCAGGCCCAGGCGCATCGCTTCGGCGCCGGTTTGTGCGTCGAGGATGCGCGTTGTCACGCCGGCCGTCATTTGGTGTGCGTCGGACACGCGGTCCACACCCGCGAACGCGTTCTCGGTGAAGATCGAGTCGAAGTTGAAATCTTTCGCCGCGGCGTCGAAGTTCGGCAGCCTGTCCTGGCGCCGATACGGCGTATTCACATAGAGCACGCGCGGCTCAAGGGCCTGGCGCGTCGATCGGCCAAACCACACGGCGTCGCGCTCCAGCAGCCAGGTGCTGTCCAGGCTCAGTGTGGGCACAACCCGCGCCATGCTGCGCCGGCCATCGATGGGCTGGCCGGTGATCGGGTCGGTGACGGGGCGATCCAGGGCGTAGGCCGCAGCGTTGTAGGCGATTTTCGGCGTCAGCGTCCAGCCCGGAGTGACCACGGGCCAGGCCAGCCAGCCAAGCGAATGTGCGCGCACGCCGCTGGCGCGTGCCACGCTGGCACCGCGGGCCGCATCGGAGAAGCGGTTCAACTCGAACTCCACGCCGGTCTGCGGGCCGGCCTCGGTGCGCGCCGAGTAGCTGGCGCCGATTTGGGGCACGCGCTCATAAGGCGCGTCGATCGCGCTGGCGGGGTCTTGCAACACCTGCCAGCGCCGCATCCGAGCGTAGAGCGCCCAGTCGCCGAGCGACGTGTTCAGCGCCAGTTCCGAGCCGAGCAGGCGCGGAGTCAGGCTCTGCACGCCGCGGGAGAAGTCTTTCCAGTAGTCATCGTCGGAGACGCGCAGCCAGCGTGCGCGCGCCTGAACGTCCAGCGGCAGCCTGGCGTCGGCCGCCGCGCTGAGGGCAAAGCGCGACGCACCCGTGAGCCGGTCGTTGGGCAGGTAGCGCAAGTCGATGTCGCCCTGATGCTGCGGCTCAAGGTAGCGGAACTCCGACTCCATGCCGACGCCGCGCTTCGCGCTGACCACCGGTGTCAGCGTCGCGTCACGCTGCGGCGCGATGTTCCAGTAGTACGGAATCGCCACCTGCAGACCGCTCTTGCTGTCCAAGTTGATTCCCGGGGGCAGCCAGCCCGATTTGCGCTCGTCGGTCAGCGGGAAACTCAGCACCGGCGCGGCCAGGATCGGTACGCCGTAGAAGCGCAACACCGCGTTCTCGGCCACGCCTTCGTTGGCGGCGAAGTCGAGCTTGATGCTGTCGGTGCTGAGCCACCAGGCCGGCCCACTGGCGCCGTCGCTCGGACAACTCGAATAGTTGGCGCCGGTGGCGATGATGCGCTCGTCGTCGAGGAAGTCGATGCGTTGCGCGGTGCCGCCCGCGCCATTGCGCGCAAAGAGATAGGTTGGGTTGACAAAGAAGCCCTCGAAGCGCTGCAGGCGCAGTTGCAACTCCGGGCCGGTGTATACATTGCCGTCGCGGCTGACGCGCACGTTGCCGCGTGCCACCGCCAGGTCGTCGGCCTGGTCGTAGCTCAGGCTGTCGGCACGCACCACGAGGCCGGCGCTGCGCAGTTCCACGTCGCCTTCGGCCACGGTCTCCAAGTCGGGCCGGCCGCGAATTTCTCGCGAACGCAGCACGATCGCCGCGCGCCCTCCCGGGCCGCGCGCCGGCAACTGCAACTCAGGTGACAGGCGCAGTGTCAACGGTTCGACCGCAGTGTCTTGGGCATGGCCGGGCGCGGCGCCCAGCAGCAGCGCGGCTGCGCCCAGCAGGCGCAGCGCAGGGCGGAACGGTTCCGCAGGCAATGGGGGCGATTTCTTCGGCAAGGCAGGCGAGGCGGCGCGCGGCCACTGACCAGTCGCGCAGCGGATCGGCAGCCAGCGCCTGCGCGGAGAGCAGGGTGGTTTGTAGAATCAATTATCCACGAGCCCTGCGGCATGGCAGGTCGGCGCCCGCGCCACCGACCTGCTCACACGCAAGACGCGGGCAGCGGACTGACTGAATCGACCTCCGCGCGAACTGCGCCAACCCTAGACCAAGACCCATTGAACACCACCCCTGCCTTGCCCGACATCGTGTGGGCTGATCCAGCGCGCGAACAGGCCTTCGACCGCTGGCTCGCCGCGGTGGCCGTAAGCCATGGCCTGTTGGCGCCCAGCCTGCGCCCGGCCTCCAGCGATGCCAGCTTTCGCCGCTATTTCCGTGTCGACGCCAAAGGCGGCGCAACCTATGTCGTGATGGACGCGCCGCCACCGCTTGAAGACGTGCGCCCGTTTGTCGACATTGCGTCGCGCCTGATGCGCGCCGGGCTGAACGCGCCGCGCATCGTTGAACAAGACTGCGTGAACGGCTTCCTGCTGCTCAGCGACCTGGGCACAAACTTGTACCTGAACGAGCTGCTGTCGGCGCAAGCGGCGCGCGACGAGGGGGCGATCACCGTCCTGATGCGCGACGCCATCGCCGCCCTGGTGACGTGGCAGCGCCACGGCGACGCCACCGGCCTGCCGCCCTACGACGACGCTCTGCTGCGCCGCGAACTCGCGCTGTTTCCGCAATGGTGCGTGCACCGCGAATACGGCGTCACCTGGAGCGAGGCGCAGCAGCGCATCTGGGCCAGTGCCTGCGACAACCTGGTGGCCAGCGCCCTGGCGCAGCCTCAAGTCGCGGTGCATCGCGACTACATGCCGCGCAACTTGATGGTGTGCGCGCCGAACCCCGGCATCCTCGACTTCCAGGACGCCGTCTGCGGCCCGGCAAGCTACGACCCCGCCTGCCTGCTGCGCGACGCCTTCATTTCCTGGGACGAAGCGCATGAGCTCGACTGGGCGGTGCGCTACTGGGAAGCGGCGCGCAAGTCCGGCGTGCCGTTGAGCGACGACTTCGGCGAGTTCTGGTGTCAACTCGAGTGGATGGGCCTGCAGCGCCACTTGAAAGTGCTCGGCATCTTCTGTCGCTTGAAACACCGAGATGGGAAGCCGAAGTACAGCGAAGACCTGCCGCGCTTTTTCAACTATGCCCACAAGGTGGCGACGCGCTACGCGCCGCTGCGGCCGTTGGCCGGTCTGTTGGAGCCGCTGATGGGCGTGCAGCGCAGCGTGGCGTTTTACTGAGCCGTGCTGCGCCTCACCGAACTGCGCCTGCCGCTGGACCATGGCGACGCGGCGCTGCGCAAGGCGATCATCGGGCGGTTGCGCATCGGCGAAGCGCGGCTGCGCGCATTCACGGTGTTTCGCCGCGGTTATGACGCACGCAAGCGCAGTGCGATCCAGCTTGTCTACACGGTCGATTGCGACGTTGATGACGAGCCCGAGATCCTCGCCCGGGCCGGCGCCGACCCGCAGTTGCGCCGCACACCCGACATGCGCTATCACTTTGTCGCCCAGGCCGGTGGCGACGGCCCGGCGGTGCGCACCGGCGCCGCGCCGCGCCCGCTCGTCATCGGCTTCGGCCCGTGCGGCCTGTTCGCCGCGCTGTTGCTCGCGCAAATGGGCCTCGCACCGATCGTGCTGGAGCGCGGAAAGCGCGTTCGCGAGCGCACCCAAGACACCTGGGGCCTGTGGCGCAAAGGCGAGCTCGACCCCGAATCGAACGTGCAGTTCGGCGAGGGCGGCGCCGGCACGTTTTCCGACGGCAAGCTGTGGAGTCAGGTGAGCGACCCGCGCCACTTGGCGCGCAAGGTGCTCGACGAATTCGTCAAAGCCGGCGCGCCCGAGGAAATCCTCTTCGTCGCCAAGCCGCACATCGGCACGTTTCGCCTCGTCGGCGTGGTGGAAAAGATGCGCGCGCAGATCGAGCTGCTGGGCGGCGAGGTTCACTTCCAGCAGCGCGTCGCCGATGTCCTGATCGAACAGGGCCAGATTCGCGGCGTGACCACCCACAGCGGTGCGCAATGGCGCAGCGACCATGTCGTGCTGGCCCTGGGCCACAGCGCGCGCGATACGTTTGCCATGCTGCATGCGCGCGGCGTCTTCATGCAGGCGAAACCGTTTTCGCTCGGGTTTCGCATCGAACACCCGCAGGGCCTTATCGATAGTGCACGCTTCGGCCCGAACGCCGGCCACCCGTTGCTCGGCGCGGCCGACTACAAACTCGTGCACCACGCCGCCAACGGCCGCTCGGTGTACAGCTTTTGCATGTGCCCGGGGGGCACCGTGGTGGCGGCAACGTCCGAGGCCGGGCATGTGGTGACGAACGGCATGAGCCAGTATTCGCGCAACGAGCGCAACGCCAACGCGGGCATCGTCGTGGGCATCACGCCGCGGGACTATCGGCAGGATGGCCGCGTGATTGACAAAGGGGACGGCGACGTCAATCCCCTGGACGGCATTGCGTTTCAGCGCCTGTGGGAAGCGCGGGCGTTCGAGCTCGGGGGAGGGCAGTACCACGCACCGGGCCAACTCGTCGGCGACTTCCTTGCGGCGCGGCGCTCCACGGCGCTGGGCAACGTCGAGCCCTCCTACAAACCCGGGGTGACGCTGACCGATCTGGGCGAACCCGGCCGCATGAGCCTGCCCGAGTACGCCATCACCGCGATTCGCGAAGCCCTGCCGGCGTTCGAGCGCAGCATCGCCGGCTTTGCGATGCCGGGCGCGTTGCTGACCGGCGTGGAGACGCGCACCTCATCGCCGCTGCGCATCACGCGCGGCAAGAGCTATCAGAGCGTGAACATCGCTGGCCTGTACCCCGCAGGCGAAGGTGCGGGCTATGCCGGGGGCATCATGTCGGCGGCGATCGACGGCATTGAAGTCGCCGAGGCGGTGGCGCGTTCGATGCTCGGGTTGGCCGAGCCCGCGCACGATGCGGTGAAGCGCGAGCCACCCGAGGCCGCGGCGCTCAAGGGCAAGCCGCGATCACCTGCGCCACCGACGCGGTGAGTTTCTTGCCGTAAGGCACGTGCAGGAATTCATTCGGGCCGTGCGCATTGCTTTTCGGGCCGAGCACGCCGCACACCATCATCTGCGCGGCCGGGAAGCCCTGCTGCAGCATGCTCATCAGCGGGATCGTTCCGCCCTGGCCGATGTAAGCGCAAGGCGCGCCGAAGTTCGCGTGTGACGCGGCATGAAGCGCATTTTCGAGCCAAGGCGCCAGCGACGGCGCATTCCAGCCGGTCGCGCCCTGTGCGCCGGCGCGGCCATCGGCGGCGAACGTGACGCGCGCGTTGTAGGGCGCGTTGTCCTCGAGCAGGGTCTTCAGTTCGGCGGCTGCAAGGTTGCCGTCCACCAGCGGTGGCAGGCGCAGCGACAGCTTGAACGCGGTGTATGGGCGCAGCACGTTGCCGGCATTGCGCAGTTCCGGAAAGCCCTCGGCGCCGGTGACCGACAAGGTGGGTTGCCAGGTGCGACGCAACAGCGCTTCGGTCGGGTCGGTCGTCGTCGGCAGGGAGGTCGTGCCGTCGGCGCCGCAGGCCCAGGGGAAACGCTTCCAGACGTCGTCGCCGATGATCTTTGCCGTGGCGCGCGCCTGTTCGATGCGGTCGCCCGGAACCTCGCAGTGCAGGCTGGCCGGCAGCAGGCGGCCGGTTTTGCTGTCTTCGAGCCGATCGAGCACCTGGCGCAGGATGCGAAAACTCGAAGGCACCAGGCCGCTCGCGTCGCCCGAGTGCACGCCTTCGCTGAGGATCTCGACCTTCAACACACCGCTGACCATGCCGCGCAAGCTGGTCGTGAGCCAGAGCTGGTCATAGTTGCCCGCGCCGCTGTCCAGACACACGACGAGCACCACGTTGCCCAGGCGGGGTTTGAGCATGTCGATGTACGCCGGCAAGTCGGGTGAGCCGCTCTCTTCGCAGCTCTCGATCACGCCCACGCAGCGCGGCCGGGGAATGCCTTGCGCGTCGAGCGCGGCGATTGCGGTGAGCGCCGCATACACCGCATAGCCATCGTCGGCACCGCCGCGGCCGTAGAGCAGGCCGTCCTTGTACTTCGGCGTCCAGGGGCCGAGGTCGTTGCGCCAGCCGCTGAACTCGGGCTGTTTGTCGAGGTGGCCGTAGAGCAGGACGGTGTCGCCCGTCTCCGTTCGGGTGGCCGGCACTTCAAAAAAGATGAGTGGCGTGCGCCCTTCGATGCGTATGACTTCCAGCTTGAGCCCGGCAATGCGCCTGCCCTCGACCCATGTCGCGGCGTCGCGGATCACGCGATCCAGGTAGCCGTTGCGCTGCCAGTCGGGGTCGAACATGGGGCTCTTAGCGGGAACCCCGATGTAATCGGTGATCGCTGGGACGATCTCCTGGTCCCAGGCGCTATTCGCGAAAGCCGCGAGCGCGCTCGTCTCGTCGGGCAGCAGCGGCAGGGAGGGGTCGCGTGCGTTCATTGGGACATCCTTGGCAGAGGCGGTGGCGCGAGTTTAGGCGGTGTCGAGCGCATCGAGCCAGGAGCGCATTTGCGCAAACACCGCGTCGCGTTCGGGCTCGTTGAAGATCTCGTGAAACAGCGCCGCGAATTCGCGCGTCGTCACGCACGCCGGGGCAGCGGCCGCGAACGCCGCGCTGCCGGCGGGCGCGACGCAGCGGTCGCTGCCGGCGTAGAGCAGCAAGGTCTTGACGCGCCATTTTGGCGCCATGCCGCGCACTATCGCGCCCGCATCGACGATGAAGCCCGCCAGCGCGGGCGTGACGCGGTCGTGCACCAGCGGGTCGGCGATGTAAGCGCGCACGATGGCGGAGTCGCGCGAAATCCACGCCGGCTTCAGGCCGTTGCTCACCGCGAGGTGTGGGGCCAGGCGGCCGAGCACCGCCAACAGCAGCTTTTGCGCGCCGTTCATGCCGGGGTCGAGCGCGGGTGAAGACAGCACCAGCGCATCGACCTCGCGCCACCACGGCGCGGGCTGCGCTGCCAAGCCTTCGGCGACAAAGCGGCTCGCGATCAGGCCGCCCATGCTGTGCCCGAGCAGCACCAGCGGCCCGTCGGTGGGCTTTCGCACAACGTCGATCAGCCGGCTCAAATCGTCGAGCAATGCGTCGGCATGGGGCAACCCACCGCGCGCGCCCGCACTGCGGCCGTGGCCACGCAGATCGGCTGCCGCGACGCGCCAGCCCCAGGCGTTGAGCCGCGCCGCCACGTCTTCATGGCGACCGAGGTGTTCTCCCAGGCCGTGCACGAGGATCACCGTACCGCGTGGCGCCGCGCGAGGCCATTCGCGCCATTGCAATGTCACGCCATCGACAGCGGCGAGTTGATGTGTCGTCATGGGCCGAGTTTAGGAGCCCGATCCGCGGGCAGACCCCGGGCTTGCCCGGTGCCGGGCCCGAGCCTGGCTGCGGCACATTACGCAGTCTCACCCAGGAGTTCCCATGAATGAGTTCTTCGAAGTTTCCACTGCCCACGGCGTCACACAGCTCGTCTTGAACCGCCCGGAGCGCATGAACACGATGACACCGGCGTTCTTCCCGGCGCTGCGCGATGCGGTGCGCGCGCTGGCCGATGCGGGAAGCACGCGCGTGCTCGTGATCTCGTCCACCGGCAAACATTTCAGCGCCGGCATGGCCCTTGATGTCTTTGACGGCGAGGAAGCGATGCTGGTGACGGGCAGCGCGCGCTCGCGCCTGAGCTTCCAGGAGTCGCTGCGGCGGCTCGTCGATTGTTTCAGTGCGCTGGACGAAGTGCGCTTTCCCGTGATCTGCGCCGTGCAGGGCGGCTGCATTGGCGGCGCGCTGGATCTGGCCACCGCCTGCGACATCCGGGTGTGCAGCGCCGACGCGTTTTTTACGGTGCAGGAAATTCACATCGGCATGATGGCCGACGTGGGCGTGCTGCAGCGCCTGCCGAAGATCGTGCCGCAAGGCGTGGCGCGGCAGATGGCCTACACGGGGGAGCGCGTGAACGCCGAACGCGCGCTTGGCTGCGGGCTAGTGAACGCGGTGCTGCCCGACGCGCCGGCTTTGCTCAAGCACGCGCTGGCGCTGGCGAACGACATCGCCGCGAAGTCGCCGTTGGCCATCGCCGGCAGCAAACTCGCGCTGAACCACGCCCGCGATCACGGCACGGCGGCGGCGTTGCAGCAAATGACGCTGCTGCAAAGCGCGATCTTCGACATCGACGAGATGGTACTCGCGATTGCCGCATGGAAAGACAAGCGCCCCGCGGAGTTCGACGCGCTGACACCGGTGGCGCCGCTGTCAGCCGAGGCTGGCGGGCGCTGAGCGGCGCGGGCCCGCGCCAGCCCGTCCGCGCAGGGGCTGGCCGCCTACCTCCGCTCGAACTTGAACACCGCCACGCTGGCGCGCAGGTTCGGCAGATGCCGCACGACAGAGCCTTCCTGGATGCCGAATGCGTCGAGGATGCGTAGGCTGCCCTTGCGCGCCAGGGTCTCGAAGTCGGCGTAGGTTCCGACGCGGATGTTCGGCGTGTCGTACCACTGATAGGGCATCACCTTGGTCACGGGCATGCGCCCGAGCGCGACGCTCACGCGATTGCGCCAATGCGCGAAGTTCGGAAAGCTGACGATGCCACAGCGCCCGACGCGCGCCGTTTCGCGCAGCATGTTCTCGGTGTTGCGCAGGTGCTGCAGGGTGTCGAGTTGCAGCACCACGTCGAAGCTCTGATCCTCGAAGATCGCCAACCCTTCCTCAAGATTGAGCTGGATCACATTCACGCCGCGCTGGGTGCAGGCGAGCACGTTTTCATCGAGGATCTCGATGCCATAGCCGGTGCAGCGGCGCGTGGTTTGAAGGTGGGCGAGCAGCTCGCCGTCGCCGCAGCCAAGGTCGAGCACGCGCGAGCCTTCGGGCACCAGGGCCGCGATCAGTTCCATGTCGCCGCGATCGCTCACGATGACGGCCCCCCGACCGTTGCGTACAACGGCCGGCCCCCCGTGGGGGCAACGCCTGGCTTCGGGCGACCGTGCGCCGGGCTCATTGCACCTCCCTCGCGATGTGCGCGAAACAGGCGCGCAACACGCCGTGGTAGCGCGGATCGTCGAGCAAGAAGGCATCGTGCCCGTGAGGCGCGGCGATTTCGGCGTAGCTCACGTCGAGGCGGTTGTCGAGCAAGGCCTTGACGATCTCGCGCGAGCGCGCCGGTGAGAAGCGCCAGTCGGTCGTGAAACTCACGAGCTGAAACTTGCAGCGCGCCGCGGCGAATGCGGCGCTCAGGTTGCCGGCGAACTCGTGCGCCGGGTCGAAGTAGTCGAGCGCGCGGGTGATCAGCAAGTAGGTATTCGCGTCGAAGTATTCGCTGAACTTGTCGCCCTGGTGGCGCAGATAGCCTTCGATCTGGAATTCGATGTCCTGCGTCGAGTAACCCGGCGCGCCGGTCTTGAACTCGCGGCCGAACTTGGCCTCCATCGCGTCGTCGCTCAGGTAGGTGATGTGGCCGATCATGCGCGCCACGCGCAGGCCGCGGCCCGGCAGCGTGCCGTGTGCCAGGTAATGGCCGCCGTGAAAATCGGGGTCGGTGATGATGGCGCGGCGCGCGACTTCGTTGAACGCAATGTTCTGCGCCGACAAATTCGGCGCCGTCGCCACCGCGATGCAATGGCGCAGGCGCTGCGGAAACCGCAAAGCCCAGCTCAAGGCCTGCATGCCGCCAAGACTGCCACCCAGAACGGCGGCCAGCATGTCGATGCCCAAGCGGTCCATCAGCCGCGCCTGCGCATCGACCCAGTCTTCCACCGTGACCACGGGGAAGTCAGCGCCCCACGGGCGGCCGGTGGCGGGGTTCGTCTGCATCGGCCCGGTCGAGCCAAAACACGAGCCGGGATTGTTCACGCCGATGACGAAAAACCGGTCCGTGTCGAGCGGCTTGCCTGGGCCGATGAGGTTGTCCCACCAGCCTTCGCTGCGCGGCTTGCCGGCGTAGGTGCCCGCGACGTGGTGGCTCGCGTTCAGGGCGTGGCACACGAGCACGGCGTTGCTGCGCTGCGCATTGAGCTGGCCGTAGGTCTCGTAGGCGAGTGTGTAGTCGGGCAGCGTGGCGCCGCTGCGCAGCAACAGCGGCTGCGAGAAATGTTCGAATTTGGCTTCGACGGGACCGACGGAGTGCATGAACTGGAAACGACAAAAACCCGGTATCGCGATACGCCTCAGCGGGACAACGGGGTTTGCGCGTCCTGTCTTTAGCGGCATTTCTAAAGCGCCCGCAAGCCGGAACAAATCAGCGCTGAGCGGCAGTATAGCGGCGCCTACCTTGCGGCCGGCGCGGGCGCGACCCGCGCGCTGCGCCTGACTGTCGCGACGAACTGGGGCTGTTTTCACGCCCTTCTGCAAGGCTGCGCGCCGTGGCGCCGACCTAGCATGTCGCACTGTCGCGAGGAGCACTATGTTTGCGTGGCTTTACCGGCTCGATCGGTTTTTCCCTGTGCGCTACAGCGCCTGGCTGCTGTGCGGCGTCGGGCTGGCCGTCAGCACGCTGTGCTGGTTTGCGCTGGGCATCGGTGGCTTGCCGGCGCTGGGCTTCTTGTTCCTCGTGGGCCTGGGGTTTCGCGACCTGCATCAGTCGCAGCGCTCGGTGTTGCGCAACTACCCCGTGATCGGCCACTTGCGATTCCTGTTGGAATTCATCCGGCCGGAGATCCGCCAATACTTCATCGAAGGCGACAACGACGCCGCGCCGTTCTCGCGCCAGCAGCGCTCGCTGGTGTACCAGCGCTCCAAGGGCGACTCCGACAAGCGGCCCTTCGGCACGCAACTCGACGTGGCGGCGATGGGCTATGAATGGATCAACCACTCGCTGGTTCCCAGCCAGTTGCACTCGCACGACTTTCGCGTCGTCGTCGGGCCGACGCGCGCCCAGCCCTACAGCGCGAGCGTGATCAACATTTCGGCGATGAGCTTCGGCGCGCTCAGCGCCAACGCCATCCTGGCGCTGAACGCCGGCGCGCGGCGCGGCAAATTCGCGCACGACACCGGCGAAGGCAGCATCAGTTGCCACCACCGCGAACATGGCGGCGACCTGATCTGGGAAGTGGGCTCGGGCTACTTCGGCTGCCGCAACGACGACGGCTCGTTCAACGCCGAGCGCTTCGCGAAGAATGCGGCTGAGCCGCAAGTGAAGATGATCGAACTCAAGCTCAGCCAGGGTGCCAAGCCGGGGCATGGCGGTGTGCTGCCCGGCCCCAAGGTCACGGCCGAGATTGCCCAGGCGCGCGGCGTTCCCGAAGGCGTGGACTGCGTCTCGCCGGCACGCCACAGTGCCTTCGACACGCCGCTCGCGATGCTGCACTTCATCGAGCGACTGCGCCAGTTGTCGGGCGGCAAACCCACCGGCTTCAAGCTGTGCATCGGCCACCCCTGGGAGTGGTTCGCGATCGCCAAGGCGATGCTGGAGACGGGCATCACGCCGGACTTCATCGTCGTCGATGGCGCGGAGGGTGGCACCGGCGCCGCGCCGCTGGAGTTCACCGACCACGTAGGCGCGCCACTGCAAGAAGGCCTGCTGCTGGTGCACAACACGCTCGTCGGCTTGAACCTGCGCGACAAGATTCGCTTGGGCTGCGCCGGCAAGGTAGTCAGCGCCTTTGACATCGCGCGCATGATGGCGCTGGGCGCGGACTGGTGCAATTCGGCGCGCGGCTTCATGTTCGCGCTCGGTTGCATCCAGGCCCAGCACTGCCATACCGGGCATTGCCCGACGGGTGTGACGACGCAAGATGCGCGGCGCCAGCAGGCGCTTGTCGTGCCGACCAAGACGGAGCGCGTCTTCCAGTTTCACGACAACACGTTGAAAGCCTTGAAAGAGCTGGTGCAGGCGGCGGGCTTGACGCACCCCGGGCAGATCAGCGCCTCACACATCGTGCGGCGCACTTCGGACCACGGCGTCAAGCTGCTCGCCAACCTGCTGCCGTTTGTCGCGCCCGGCGCGTTGTTGTCGGAAGACGCGCCGCACCAGGTGTTCAAGGTCTATTGGCCGATGGCACAAGCCGCGAGCTTTTCCGTCGCCGCGAGGGCGCAGCCCAGCTGAGGGTAGTTGCCCACCCACCCCTGGTTCCGGGGGTAGGCAGATTCGCCTGCTGGCGAACAATGGGGTGCCCCATGCCGGTGCCTTGCCATCTCGCCACTACCATGCCTCGCCTGCTCCTGCTCCAGAACGATGCGACTGTCGGCGAACACCTGCGCCGCGCAATTGCCGCGATGCCGGACATGGAGGTTTCAGGCCTGACAGTGACGCTGGCTCAAGCCTTGCTTAGCATGAAGATCCGCCCACCCGACCTGCTGCTGGTGGATCTGCCACGCCTCGGCCGCGACTTCGAGGCCCTGATTGACGAACTGAGCAGCCAACCGCGGGACGCGCGCCCGATGTTGCTGGTCGGCGCCCGGTCGCTGGACGATCCGTCGCTGATGGCGGCAATCGCGCAAGGCGCCGATGGCTACTACCTGCATGGCAGCGCCGTCGAAACCCTGCGCGACGCCATCCTGCAAGTGCTCGCAGGCGAATCGCCGATGGCGCCGACGATCGCGCGCCAGGCCAAACTGCTCTTCGACGCGCCGGCCTGGAACAGCGCGGGCTTTGGCGGGGATACGCGTGAAGCGCTGCGCCTGAGCGAGGCGCAGTTGCGCATGCTTGAGCGCATCGGCGAGGGCTACCTGGTGCACGAGGTTGCCAACGAAATGCAAACGACGGAGCACGACGTGGGCCTGAGCATCCGCACTCTGTACCGCAAACTGCAATTCGACCGGCGCGCCGCCGCCATGGCGGGGCAACTGGACTGATCTTTCGCGGGCGTGCTTCCGCGGACGCGCGCCCGCGTTTCGCCGCCTATGCCGGTGGTGCGGTATCGATGAAACTTTGGCGCACCGCCAGCTTGTCGAACAGGCGCGCCAGATTCGGGTGCGCAGCGCGCCAGGCGATGTCGGGAAAGCGGAAGTCAAGATAGCCGAGCGCGCAGCCCACGGCAATGTCCGCAAGGCTCAGGTGCGTGCCGCAACACCAGGCGCGTTCGCCCAGGGTCGTGCTCATCGACGCCAATGCGGCGTGAACACGGCTCAGCTGGCGCGCGATCCAGGCGCTGCTGCGCTGTTGCGCCTCGCGCCCCGGCCAAGTGGCCTCGAGGCGCGCCAGGATGGCGGCGTCCAGCACGCCGTCGGCCAGCGCTTCCCAGGTTTTGACCTCCGTGCGTTCGCGGTTCGGTTCGGGGATCAGGCGCCCGACCGGAGAACGTGAATCTAGGTACTCCACGATGACGCGCGAATCGAACACAGTTTCGCGGCCTTCCAGCACCAGGCAAGGTACTTTGCCCAGCGGATTGAGCGCCAGGATGGCATCGTTGCCCCAGACGTCTTCGAGTTCGAGCTGATAGTCGAGCTTTTTCTCCGCCATCACGATGCGCACCTTGCGCACGTAAGGACTGGTCAGCGAACCCATCAGTTTCATGGAATTTGTCTTGTGTGCCTGATGCAACTGATTCTAGCGAACGTAAGTTGTTGCAAGGCCGATGCTAGAGTGCCGCAGCCCCGCAACCCACGGCCACGCGCGATGCGCGCGTGCCCCGCAGCGACGTGAACACGAACCCACCCGGCTTGACGCGCGAACCGCGTGACCACCACCTGTCGGTGCAATTCACCGGCTCGGGCAGCGAGTACTTCCGCATCTGGATCGTCAACCTGCTGCTCGTGCTGGTGACGCTGGGCATCTACTTCCCCTGGGCCAAGGTGCGCCGCCTGCGCTACTTCTACGGCAGCACCGAGGTCGCCGGCGCGCCGCTCGACTTTCATGGCGACCCGAAGAAGATGCTGCGCGGCTACCTGCTGACTGGCGCGCTGGTGTTGCTCTACTCGGTGGCGGGCAACTTTTCGGCGTTCGCTGGCCTGGTGGCGTTTGTACTGATCGCCGCGCTCTGGCCTGCCCTGTTCAAGTCGTCGATGCAGTTCCGCATGGCCAATACCAGTTGGCGCGGCCTGCGGTTTCGCTTCAAGGGTGACGTGGCGGGCGCCTACCGCGCGATGGTGCCGCTGTTCATCCCCGGGCTGCTAATTTTGTCGGCGATCCTCTTCGTCCCGGATGAAACCAAACCACCGGAGTGGTACTTCGCCTTTCTGGGTGGCGTGATGATTGTGATCATGCTCGCCGCGCCGTGGCTGTGGTGGAACCTGAAAAGCTATCAACACAACCACTACGCACTGGCCCAGCAGCAAACCGAGCTGCGCAGCACCGTCGGCGCCTTCTACATCGTGTTCCTCAAAACGCTCGGGGTGGTGCTGCTCGCCGTGGGTACGCTGGCGGGCGTGGCGGGCGCGCTCGCCGCGGTGGCGGGACTGGGGTTGGCGTCACCGCGCACAGGCGGCGTCTTCGGCGCGGCAGTCATTGCCATCATGATCGGCGCGATCGGCGGCGTATTCGTCGTGCAGCTCCTGCCGCGCCCGTATTTCACGTCGCGCATGCAGAACCTGCTGTGGTCGCGCACCGGCAACTCGTCGATGCGGTTTCGCAGCCGGCTCGAATTTTTACCGCTGCTGCGGCTGACGCTGAAGAACTGGGTGCTGATGCTGCTGACGCTGGGCTTGTACTGGCCGTTCGCTTCCGTCGCGCTGGCGCGCATGCGGCTTGAAGCGGTGAGCGTGACGACGCGCGTCGACCCCGAGTCGTTGATCGAGAGCGCGCGCGCCCATGAAGGCGAAGCGGCTGGCGACGCCGCGGGCGACCTGCTCGGGCTGGACATCGGCCTGTAAGTGCCGCGAGGCAACGCAGTGCACCAGGCCGCCCGCCCACGCGCTGCCCGCTGGCTCGAGTCCCGTGTCCGACCCTGACACCTCTGCCTCGCGGCAACCCGACGCCGCGCAGGCCACCCTGGCGGCGCAATACTTCGACGGGCAAAGCGCGCGCGCCCATGCCGTCACGCTCAGCCTGTCGGGGCCGACCTTAAGGGTTCGAGGCGAGACCGTCACGCTGGATCTGCTCGCTCGCGATGTGCAATGGTCGGAGCGCACCCGCCACGGCCCGCGCGTTGCGCACCTGAAAGGCGACGGCACACTGCACTGCCCCGACGCTCGCGCTTGCGATGTGTGGCTGCGCGCGGCGGGGCGTACCGATTCGCCCGTGGTGCGCGCGCAGCAAAGCTGGCGCTGGGTGCTGGCCAGCGTGGCCGGCCTGGCGTTGCTGGTGACGTCGTTCGCCCTGTGGGGCGTGCCGTGGTTCAGCCGCGCCGCGCTGCATGCCATTCCGCACAGCATTGACAAGGAACTCGGGCGCACCGCGCTGGCCACGATCGACGAGCACCTGACCCAGCCGAGCGCACTCGAGCCCGCGCAGCAAGAGCGGGTGCGCGCGGCGTTCGCGCGCACGGTCGCGGCCCAGGCCGCCGGCAGCGTGCCGGACTACGAGCTGCTGTTTCGTCGCGGCCGCGGCAAGCAGGGTCTCGGCCCAAATGCATTTGCCCTGCCGGGCGGGACGATGGTCATGACAGACGAACTGGTGCGCTTGTTCGAGGCCGACCCGGACGTGCTGAGCGGTGTGCTGGCGCATGAACTCGGCCATGTGCGGCATCGCCACGGCATGCGCATGGTGGTGCAGGCCAGCCTGATCGGCTTGCTCTCGAGCGTCGTGCTCGGCGACTTCAGCAGCATCCTCGCGGCGGCGCCCGTCGTGCTCGGTCAGGCCAGCTACTCGCGCGCCGCGGAGCGCGAAGCCGATGCGCATTGCGCAGCGTTTCTGAAAGCAGCCGGGGTGTCGCCCGCGGTGATGATCGGCCTGTTCGAAAAGCTCAATGCGGCTCGCGCCAAACGCGCGACAGACACCCACGACGCCAAGGACCGCGTCGCGACGCCTGACGACTCGCCGTCATGGCTGGGCATCGCGATCGCATCCCACCCCGAAGACCGAGAGCGCATCGAATTCTTTCGCGCCGCCGCATTGCGCTGAGCCCGGACGCTCAGGCGCGCCCACCGCTACAGCGGCCGCGTATCGCCCAGATCTTCCAGCCCAGCGAGCAGCGTATCGCCGGGCGCGGGCGTGGCCGCCAGGCTGTGCGTGGTCAACCGGGTTTTTGCCGTGCCCGGCACGAGCCGTGCGATGGGATTGCCGCGGCGTAGGATCACGACCTCTTCGCCGGTGTTCACCTGGTCGATCAACTCTGCAAGGCGAGACTTGGCCTCGGGAATCGTGACACTGATCATGGTTCGTTCCTCCTGAAATTCAGTTGAGCGGGTTGCCGCATGCGGCGTCATTTCGTGCCGAACAAGCGATCGCCCGCGTCACCCAAGCCGGGCAAGATGTAGCCGTGTTCGTCGAGCTCACGGTCGATTGCCGCGGTGTAAAGCGGCACGTCGGGGTGCGAGTCGCAAAAGTGCTTCAAGCCTTCGGGCGCGGCGAGCAGGCACACAAAGCGTATCGATTTCGGCTTCGTCTCCTTCAGCCGGTCCACTGCGGCGACGGCCGAGTTGCCGGTGGCGAGCATCGGGTCGAGCACGATCGCGTCGCGATCCTGCATGTCGTGCGGCATCTTGAAGTAGTACTCCACGGCGACCAGCGTCTTCGGGTCGCGATACAAGCCGACATGGCCGATGCGCGCGCCGGGCACGACGTGCAGCATGCCGTCGAGCAGGCCCGCACCGGCGCGCATGATGCTGACGAACACCGTCTTCTTGCCGTCGATCACCGGCGCGCGCATGCGCTCCAGCGGCGTTTCGATGTCGATCAACTGCGTCGGCATGTCGCGCGTGACCTCGTAGGCCATCAGCATGCTGATCTCGCCCAGCAAGCGGCGAAAGCTGTTCGTGCTGCGGTCCTTTTGCCGCATCAACGTGAGCTTGTGCTGGATCAGCGGGTGCGTGAGGTGGTGGACTTGTGCGCTCATCGATCTCCTTCCTTTGCTTTGCGATTTCAGAACACCGTGCCATCGCTGTCGATGTGCAGCGGGGGTGCGCCGTCGTCGCGCAGTTCGCGGGCGATCGCGCGCCCGGCGGCCCAGGTTCCGCCTTCGAGGACGCGCGCCAGTGGCAATTCGTCGCGGGTCTTGTGAAGGCGCGAACGCAATTGCAGCGCGACATCGTCGAGCAGCGTCACCGTAGCCGCGCGCCATTCGACGATGAACGCATCGCCCGCCGCGTAGCGCCGATGCACGGCGGCCGCGTCGCGCGGCACGATGACCCCGGCGTCGAGCAGCAGGCCGCCGTTGCGGTACTCGGGCAAACCGGTCAAGGCCTCGGGTTCCGTGAGCGTGACGCCGGCCCACTCAAACGGTTCGAGCAGCGAGTACACCAGCCACTGGCTGAGTTTGTGAAACGGCACCCAGCCGGCGCTCTCGCCCGCGCCGCCTGCCAGCGGGTGCGGCCAACAATCGCCCAGCGGCTCGCCGCACAACGCATGGCTGGAGGGCCAGATCGTGGCGAAGTGGTCGAGCAGGGCGCGCAGCACGCGACTCGCGGCGACGCGGTGGTTGCGTCCGTGGTGCGTCAGCGTGTCGAACAGGCCCCCCGGCCGGCCATCGCCGCCGAACACCGCGGGTTGCGCCTGCAAGCTCTCGCCCAGGCAGCGCAACAGGCGCGCGCGCCCTTCCAAGCCGACCAGCGGGTTGGCCGGGCTCACCTGAAATAGCTCGCCGAGTTGCTGTGTCGTCAGGCGCTTCAGTGCCGCCGCATCGACCCGATACGGATCCCCCGGGTCGGAGGAAAACTGCCCCGTCATGAAGGCGTGAAAACTCGCCACGCCCAGGCCTTCCGAGCGCGCAAAGCTCGCGCCATGCGGCGCTTCGACATAGCGCCACGGCGCGCCGGCTCCGGCGTCGAGCAATACGCTCAGCACCGTCAGGTCGATGCGCGCACGCGCTTGCGCCGCCTGGGTTCTGCCGGCCAGCGCGGCGTCGAGTTGCGCCTTGCGGTCCACACCGCCGGCCTCGAAGTGGCGCCAGCGGCTGTGGTAGGGAACATTGAGCAGCGGATCACGCGAACGCATCAGCGCCTCGACCCGATCGACCACGCCGCTCAGGCGTTCGCGCGCCAACGTGAAGTGCTCCGAGCCGCCCGCGTCCACCGCGCGCGTGATGTTGGCGCAGCGCTCGCGAACCGTCGCCACCGAGCGCAGCGTCGCCAGCGCGTCAGGCAAGGCCGCGCCCCTTGGTCTGCGTGAGTTGTGCGGCGTCGGGAATTGCCGCATCGGTGAAATAGCCTGCGGCGATCTTTGCGTCCATCTCGACACGCGCGTCGGCCGGAATCAAGGCGTCGGGAATCTTCACGCGCTCGCCGACCTCGATGCCGCTGCCGGTGATGGCGTCGAACTTGTCGTTGCTCATCGAGACGAGCCGGTGAATCTTCTCGATGCCCAGCCAGTGCAGCACGTCGGGCATCAATTCCTGGAAACGCATGTCCTGCACGCCGGCCACGCACTCGGTGCGCAGGAAGTATTTGTCGGCGCTGTCACCCCCGAGCTGGCGCTTGCGCGCGTTGTAGACCAGGAACTTCGTCACCTCGCCCAGCGCGCGCCCTTCCTTGCGGCTGTAGGCGATCAACCCCACACCGCCTCGGCCGCCGGCCGCGACCGCCTGCGCGCCCTTCACGCACTCCTCGATGGCGTGCGTCAGGTACGGGCGGCAGGTGCAGATGTCGGAGCCGAATACGTCGGAGCCGTTGCACTCATCGTGCACGCGCGCCGTCAGCGTGACGTCCGGGTTCGCCAGGTCGGCGGGGTCGCCGAAGATGTACAGCGTCTGCCCGCCGATGGGCGGCAAGAACACTTCGATGTCGCTGCGTGTCACAAGCTCCGGGTACATGCCGCCGGTTTCCTCGAACAGGCTGCGCCGCAGGTCGGCCTCGCTGACGTTGAAGCGCCTGGCCACGCCGGGCAGCCACCACACCGGCTCGATGGCGGCCTTGGTGACAACGGCCGAGCCGTCTTCGAGCAGAACCTTGCCGTCGGCATGCAGGCGCTGGAACGCCATCGCCTGGCGGATTTCCGGCAGGTGCACATGGGCCTGCGTCACGGCGATCGTCGGGCGGATGTCGTAGCCGGCATCGATTTCAGCGGCATAGACCTCGGCGACCAGCGCGCCCCAGGGGTCGATCGAGACGATTTTGTTTGCGTCACCCCACGCCGGATACGGGCCGAAGCGGTGCGTCGGCGCGGTGTTCGTCAGGTCAGCGCGATGGTTCTTTTCCAGGTTGCCTGCCGCGACGGCAAGCGCCCGGTACACGCCATACGAGCCCGAGTGCGTGCCGATCACGTTGCGCTGGCTGCGATTGGCCGTGGTGCCGACGACGGGGCCGCGCTCGGCCGCGCGGGCCGCGCCCCAGTGGATCGCGGGGGCACCAGACGCACCCTGCTGGCCGGGGTGCGAGGTAAGTCGGATGTGCTTGCTCGGATTGGGCAATTCAGTGGGCATTCGTGCCTCCCGCAGTTCAGGTGCGCATGCGGCGCGGCAGAGGATACGCGCAATCTCGGAGTGCCCTCGGGCCGGGCAAGACGGCGCGGGTCGACGGGCCGCATAAAATCGTCAGCACTTTGCACCGCCTGCGCCTGTGTCGCGCACCGCGCGGCCACTACCCGCTATTACCCCACCCATGAACCCCTCCCCCTTGTCGGCGCTGTCCCCGCTGGACGGCCGCTACGCCGCCAAAGTGGCCGCGCTGCGGCCCTTGTTGTCGGAGTACGGCTTGATGCGCTGCCGCGTGCAGGTGGAAGTCGAGTGGTTCATCGCCTTGTCGGATACCGGGCTCGCCGAGTTCGCGCCGCTCACGCCGCCGTCGCGCGAGTTTCTGCGCGGCTTGGCCGAGGCGTTTTCGGAGAGCGACGCCCAGGCCATCAAGGACATCGAGCGCACGACGAACCATGACGTGAAGGCGGTCGAGTATTGGTTGCAGTCGCGCTTTGACGGCCACGCCGAACTGCTCGCGGCGCGCGAGTTCGTGCACTTTGCGTGCACCAGCGAAGACATCAACAACACCAGCCACGGCCTGATGCTCAAAAGCGCGCGTGCATCGGTGCTGCTGCCCGCGCTTGACCGCATCGTCGCCAAGCTCACCGCGATGGCACACCAGCACGCCGATCTGGCGATGCTCAGCCGCACGCACGGCCAGACCGCCTCGCCCACGACGCTGGGCAAGGAAGTCGCGAACGTCGCGGCGCGGCTGCGCGGCGCGCGCGCGCGGGTCGCGGAAGTGCGTCTGCTCGCGAAGATGAACGGCGCGGTGGGCAACTACAACGCGCACCTCGCCGCCTACCCGAACGTTGACTGGGAGGCGTTCGCGCGCCAGGTCGTCGAGCAGCGGCTGGGTCTCGCGTTCAACCCGTACACGATCCAGATCGAACCGCACGACGCGCTGGCCGAGCTGTTCGACGCCGTGGCGCGCTGCAACACCATCCTCATCGACTGGTCGCGCGATGTCTGGGGTTATGTCAGCCTGGGCTACTTCAAACAGCGCGTCGCACCAGGAGAAATCGGCTCGTCGACGATGCCACACAAGGTGAACCCGATCGACTTCGAAAACGCCGAAGGCAACTTCGGATTGGCGAATGCGCTGCTCACCCACATGAGCCAAAAGCTGCCGATCAGCCGCTGGCAGCGCGACCTGACCGACAGCACCGTGCTGCGCAACATGGGGGTGGCGCTGGGCCACGCGCTGCTCGGCTACGACTCGCTGGCGCGCGGCCTGGACAAGCTGGAAGTGAATCCGCAGGCGTTGCATGACGACCTCGACGCGGCTTGGGAAGTGCTCGCCGAGCCGATCCAGACAGTGATGCGCCGCTACCAGGTGCCGCGCGCCTACGAGCGCTTGAAGGAAATGACACGCGGCAAGGCCATCACCCGCGAGGCGCTGCATGGTTTCATCGCCACCCTGGAGATTCCGCAAACCGAGCGCGACCGATTGCTGGCGCTGACGCCCGCCCACTACACCGGCTTGGCCGCCGCCCTGGCGCGGCGCCTATGACGGAACGAAACTTCGCCGCCAAGCTGGCCCACGCCGAGACACTGAACCGCTCGCTGCTGTGCGTTGGGCTGGACCCCGACCCTTTGAGGTTTCCAACCGGCATGACCGGCGACGCCACGCGCATCTTCGATTTCTGCGCGGCCATCGTCGATGCAACGCACGATCTGGTGCTCGCCTTCAAGCCGCAAATCGCCTACTTCGCCGCGCGGCGCGCGGAAAGCCAGTTGGAGCGCCTGATCGAGCACATCCGCGGCGTCGCGCCCGAGGTGCCGGTGATCCTCGACGCGAAGCGCGGCGACATCGGCAGCACCGCGGAGCAATACGCGCGCGAGGCGTTCGAGCGCTATCGTGCCGACGCGGTGACGCTGTCGCCCTTCATGGGTTTCGACTCGATCGAGCCCTATTTGGAGTATCCCGGCAAGGCCGTGTTCCTGCTGTGCCGTACGTCCAACGCTGGCGGCGCTGACTTGCAGGCGCAAACGCTAGCGAATGGCGATCGGCTCTTCGAGCACATTGCCAAGCTGGCGAACGGGCCGTGGAACTGCGGTGGCCAACTCGGGTTGGTGGTGGGCGCGACGTTTCCCGCAGAGCTCGCCCGGGTGCGCGAACTCGCGCCGCACCTGCCGTTGCTGATTCCGGGTGTCGGTGCGCAGGGCGGCGACGCCCGCGCCACAGTGCGCGCCGCCTGGCGCGAACACGCCGGCGTGACCGTCGCACCCATCGTCGTGAACTCTTCGCGCGCTATTCTGTATGCCAGCGGCGGGCGGGACTTTGCCCAGGCGGCGCGCGCTGAGGCGATGCAGGCGCGTGAAGCCTTGAATCGGGCGTGTGCGGGGCACTGACGCAGCGCGACGCCATGCACTTGTCCGACAAAGACGCGCTTGACAGCGTCGAGGATTTGCAAAGCGACACCACGGTCGCGCGCCACGTTTATGTGCTCGGCTTGGCAGTGTGCCTCTCGGGTGCGGCGGTTTTCGCCTTGCTCGACTTGCGACTGTCGTGGGCCGTGCGGTTGGGGCTCGTCGGCGCCTGCCTGTCCGTGGCAACGCTGTTCGCGTGGTGGCGCTGGAAGTCCGCGGCGTTGTCGCCCAAATGGTCGATCCTCGGATTGGCCTGGATCGGGTGCGCCTTGGCCACGCTGGTGGCCATCGGCAGCGGCCACGGAATTCAAAGCCTCAGCCTGGGTTTCTTCGCGCTCTTGGTGTGTCTGGTCGCCGTGCTCGCAAAAGCCGGGCACGCCGTGCGCCTGGCGCTCGTCTGCGGCGTGGTCTTGGCCGGGCTCACCGCGGCCGACGCGGCGGGCTGGCTCGACAGTGTGGCCAGCGTTGCCGGGGCGCCGCTGTCGCTGCCGGTGATCGCGCAGTTCCTGCTGCTGGCCGGCGGCCTGAGTGTCGGACTCATCGTGTCGCGTTTTGCCCAGGCCGCGCACCGCAACATTGCCGAGCGCGAACAGCGCTTTCGCAGCTTGTTGTCGATGGTCTCCGACGGCTATTGGGAACTCGACGCGCAGTTGCGGTTTGTTCCCGCCGATTCCGGCACCGCGGCCGTGCTCGGTGGGCCGCACAACAGCCGGTTCGGCCTGCGCCCTTGGGAAACGCCCGACATGTTGGGAATTCCGCCCGACCTGCGCAGCCAGGTCTTCGACGACTTGAAGGCGCATCGGCCGATGGGCCCGCTGCAGATCGCGGTGGAAATTGACTTCGGCCAGATGCGCCAGGTGGAGGTGAGCGGCAAGCCACGTTTCGCCGCCGACGGCGGTTTTCTCGGCTATTGGGGCGTGGCGCGCGATATCACGCAAAGCGAACGCGTTCGCCTGGAGTACGCCGCGATCCTGCGGCGTGCGTCGATCGGCATCGCGTTCACGCGCGAGCGCAGGTTCGTCAGCGCCAACCCGATGTTCGAGCGCATGTGCGGTTGGGAAAACGGCACCTTGATCGGGCAGAGCGGCCAAGTGGTGTGGCCCAGCGAATCCGCCTATGCCGAAGTCGGGCGCCTGGCCGGGCCCTTGTTGGCGCAAGGCCAACCCATAGAACTGGAGCGCCAGGTGCGGCGCAAAGACGGCAGCCTGCTGTGGTGCCGCGTCATGGCGCAGGCGCTCGACCCGGCCGACCCAAGCGGCGGCGGCACGATCTGGACCGTTGAAGACATCACGGATCGGCGCCAAACGGAGCAGGCCCTGGCGGCGGCGCGCGACGCCGCGGAAGCGGCGAATCGCGCGAAGAGCGCGTTTCTCGCCAACACCAGCCACGAGATCCGCACGCCGCTGAACGGGCTGCTGGGCATGGCACGCCTGGCGATGCACGACGGCATCGACGAACCACGCCGCCGGACCTACCTGACCCACATGCTGGACAGCGCGCAGAACCTGGCGAGCATCCTCAACGATGTTCTCGACTTGTCGAAAATCGAAGCCGGGCGCATCGAGATCGAGCGCGCCGTGTTCGACTTGCGCAAAGTTCTCACCGACGTGACCCAGGCCCATGCAGCGACGGCCGAAGCCAAGGGCCTGGTCCTGGCGCTCGCGCTTGACCCGGGCCTGCCTGAATACGTTGTCGGCGACGCCATGCGGGTGCGGCAAATCCTGAGCAACTTCATCAACAACGCGCTGAAGTTCACCGCCACCGGCAAGATCCTCATTGAAGCGAAATGTCTGGGCGGCTCGCAAGTGCATCTGGCGGTGATCGACACCGGGCCGGGCATCGAGTTCGACGTCCAGTCGCGACTCTTCGAGCGCTTTTCCCAGGCCGACGAGTCGACCACGCGGCGCTTCGGCGGCACCGGTCTCGGGTTGTCGATATGCCGTGAGCTGGCGCGCCTCATGGAAGGCGAGGTCGGCGTGCAAAGCGCCCCCGGTCAGGGCAGCATGTTTTGGGCGGAACTGCCCTTGCCCGTCTCGGCGCAGGGCCCCGCATCGCGCGATGACGAAGCCGAAGAGCTCGACGCACTGCGCGGCGCGCGGATCTTGGTGGCCGAGGACAACCCGGTGAACATGTTGATCGTGGTGGCGCAACTTGAACAATGGGGCGTCGAAGTGGCGCAGGCGGTGGACAGCGCCCTGGCCACCGAAGCAGTGCTCAAGGCCGCGGCCATCGGGCGCCCGTTCGATGCGGTACTGATGGACGTCCACATGCCCCAGATGAGCGGCCACAGCGCCACACGCCTGCTGCGCGAGAGCTACAACTCGACGGAATTGCCCATCGTCGCGCTCACTGCCGCTGCGCTGCTGTCGGAGCGCGACGCCGCGCTGCAAGCCGGCATGTGCGATTTCCTGACCAAGCCGCTGGATCCGCAGCGCATGCGGCGCACGCTGGCGCGTTTGGTGGTGCGGCGCCGCCCGGCGTGACCTGCCCCACCCTTGAAAGTGAAGCAAAGCGCCGCAACTTGGGGCGGGGTAGCATGCACCCCGTCGACCCGACAAGGAGCGTTCAATGATTTCAAGAGCCTGGTCCATCGCCACCATCGTGGTCGCCACCCTGACTCTGCAGGGCTGCGGCTACAACGACTTCCAACGCCTGGACGAGCAGGTCAAGGCCGGCTGGTCGGAGGTGCTGAACCAATACCAGCGGCGTGCCGACCTGATTCCGAACATCGTCGCGACCGTCAAAGGTGAGGCCAACTTCGAGCAGGAGACGCTGACCAAGGTGATCGAAGCGCGTGCCGCGGCCACGAGCATCAAGGCGACGCCGGAGTTGATCAACGACCCGGTGGCGTTTGATAAATTTCAGCGCGCGCAGGGCGAGCTGAGCGGCGCGCTGTCGCGCTTGCTGGTGACGGTGGAGCAGTACCCCAACCTGAAAGCGAACCAGGGCTTCCAGGACTTGCGCGTCCAGCTCGAAGGCACGGAAAACCGCATCACGGTGGCACGCAACCGCTACATCAAGACGGTGGCCGACTACAACGTGCTGACGCGCAGCTTCCCGAGCAACCTGACGGCGATGCTGTTCAGCTACGCCATCAAGCCGAGCTTCACGGTGCAAAACGAAGCGCAGATTTCCGCGCCGCCAGCGGTGAGCTTCGACAAGGCGGCGTCGAAGTAGACCTGCCGCGCCTGTGCGGTCCCGTTGGCCCTGACTGGCGCGCAAAGAAGTTGTCCGCATGAGCCTGATGCTGCGCCGCTGCCGGGCTCTTGTGCTCGCCCTGCTCTCGCTCGCGGCGTGCGCTGGCGGGTTCGCGCAAGACGTCTTGCCGGTGCCGGCGTTGACGGCGCGAGTCGTCGACCAGACGGCGACGCTCAGCGCCGCGCAACAACAGGCACTCGAGGCCAAGCTGGCGGCGTTCGAGTCGCGCCGCGGCACGCAACTCGTGGTGCTGCTCGTGCCGAGCACCGCACCGGAAGACATCGCCGCGTTCGCGCAGCGCGTCGGCGAGGCCTGGAAGATCGGCCGGCGCGACGTCGGCGACGGCCTGATGCTCGTGGTGGCCAAGGACGACAAGCGGGTGCGCATCGAAGTTGCAAAGGCGCTGGAAGGCGCCGTGCCCGACCTGGCGGCGCGCCAAATCATCGACACCGCATTGCGCCCGGCGTTTCGCGCGAATGACTACGCCGGGGGCCTGAACGCCGCGCTCGACATCCTGATCGCACGCGTCGAAGGCGAGGCCCTGCCTGCACCGAAGGCCGGCTGGCAGGCACCCAGCAGCCTGGAACGCGGCCTGTTCGGCGACTGGAACCCGATCGAACTGCTGGTCTTCGCCTTCATCGGCCTGCCCATCGTCGCCGGGCTCACGCGGCGCTTGTTTGGCCGGGGTGTGGGTTCGTTGGCTGTGGCCGCGGCCACCGGCGGCATCGCTTGGCTGGTGAGCAACACCCTCTTTGTGGCCATCATCGGTGCCGTCGTGGGCTTGCTGTTCGGTCTGTTCGCGGGTGCGTCGAGCCTGCTGGGCAATGCTGGCCGCCATGGCGGCTGGGGCGGCGGCTTTGGTGGTGGGGGTGGCGGTTTCTCCTCCGGGGGTGGTGGCTTCTCCTCGGGCGGCGGCGGTGACTTCGGAGGCGGCGGCGCGTCGGGGGATTGGTGAATGCGATGAACAAATTGCTGCGCATCCTCAAACACCGTTGGCTCGACGAACGTGACGCCCAGCGCGCGCTGGGCGGGCAAGGCCTGGCGCGGCTGCAAGCGCGGGTTCAGGCGAGCGAAAAGCGCCACAGCGGTGAAATCCGCCTGTGCGTCGAGGCCGGTCTGCCGATGAGCTACTTGTGGCGTGGCGCGAGCGCGCGCGAACGCGCGGTGGCGATGTTCGGCAAGCTGCGCGTCTGGGACACCGAGGCCAACAACGGCGTGTTGATCTATCTGCTGCTGGCCGAGCACGCGATCGAGATCGTCGCCGACCGCGGCTTGAACCGACATGTCGATGCGCAGCGCTGGCAGGCCATCCTGGCGGCGATGCGCAACGCGTTTCGCGCGGGTCACTTCGAAGCCGGACTGAACGACGCGATCGACGCCGTCGATGCGCTGTTGACGCAGCACTTCCCGATGCACGCGGCGCACGCCGACAAGAACGAGTTGCCTGACGCTCCACACCTCGGGTAGCGCGCCGCTCGCGGCTGCGCGGGCGGCTGCGCGGGCGGTTGCGCTTTTCCTCGGGCGGCGGGCGCGAAGCGACCGGCGGCGAACGCCGACTCGGGACTGGCTTACTTCGACGCGGTCCGCTGAATCGCATCGTCGCGGCGCGCGATCAGCACACCGGTTTTCGCCAGCGGCGCGGCCGGGCTCGGCGCCGTCTTGATCGTGGCGCTCTTGCTTGCATCGCGCCACGCGCCGCTGCGGATTTCGTCGTGTGTCAGGCGCACGACCTCCACCTTCGCCGTGCCGGTGATCTTGAGCTTGCGCGCCGCGGCGTAGCTCAAGTCGATGACGCGCTTGCCATGGAAAGGGCCCCGGTCGTTGATCTTCACGACCACGCTGCGCCCATTGCTCAGGTTGCGCACCCGCGCGTAGCTGGGCAGCGGCATGGTGGGGTGCGCCGCCGTCATCGCATACATGTTGTAGCGCTCGCCGGTCGAGGTGGGCCGGCCGTGGAAGGGCATGCCGTACCAGGAGGCGATGCCGACTTCGCGCACTGCAACGTCCTTGTTCTTCGGTTTGTAAACCGCGCCGCGTATTTCATAGGGCCGGTTCGGGTGACCCGTCGCGATGCGCTCAATGCGCGGAATCGCATCCGCGGTTTGGACGCGTGGTGCGGCACGCTTCACGGCCGATCCGGTCGATGCGGCGGAACGGGCTGCCTGGGTCGCTTGGGCGAGTTGCGTGGCCGGCGCAGCGTCCGGACCGAGGTTCATTGCGATTGAAACGCCAAGCGCCACAAGCGCCGGCACCAGCACCGCACCGAGAAATCGCAACGTTCGCGTGTTCATGTCGCCAACATAGCGAGGCACCCCGAACACAGGCAGTTACCCCGGGTGAGGCCTGCTGCATTCGTGAATTGGCACCGCGAATGTCGGTTTCGAGCAGGCCGCAATGCCGCAAGATTCAGCACCACAACAACACGAAGGCCCTCGACACTTTCGCGTCGAGGGCCTCGTTGCGGCAGCTTGCGGTGCCTGCCTTGGTTGGCCTTCAGGCGGCGGCATTCGCCGCCGCCTCAATCCTTACCTCACCTTGCCGGCCTTCCACGCATTGAGCAGCGTGTCGTAGGCGATCGTCTCGCCCTTGGGCTTCTCGTTGGCGAGCTTCTTCCACGGCGCACCTTTATCGCTCAGGTACTTGTTCGGGTCACCCTTGGCGTTCAGCTTGGGCGGGCAGGCGGCCATGCCGGCGCGCTCCAGGCGCTCCATCACCTGGTCCATTTCTTCGGCCAGCGTGTCCATCGCCTGCTGCGGCGTTTTCTCGCCGGTCACGGCCACGGCCACGTTCTTCCACCACAGTTGCGCGAGCTTCGGGTAGTCGGGCACGTTGCCGCCGGTGGGCGTCCAGGCCACGCGTGCCGGGCTGCGATAGAACTCGACCAGGCCACCCAACTTCGGCGCCAGATCGGTCATCGCCTGCGACTGGATGTCACTTTCGCGAATGGGAGTCAGGCCGACGATCGTCTTCTTTAGCGATGTCGTCTTCGCGGTGATGAACTGCGCGTAGAGCCAGGCGGCTGCCGTCTTGTTGGCGTCATGGTCCTTGAAGAAGGTCCACGAGCCCACGTCCTGGTAGCCGTTTTGCATGCCTTGCTTCCAGTACGGGCCGTTCGGGCCTGGGGCCATGCGCCACTTCGGCGTGCCGTCGGCATTCACCACCGGCAGACCGGGCTTGACCATGTCCGCCGTGAACGCGGTGTACCAGAAGATCTGCTGCGCGATCTGGCCTTGCGCGGGCACCGGACCGGCTTCGCCGAAGGTCATGCCGATGGCTTCCTTCGGTGAATACTTCTTCATCCAGTCGACGTACTTCGTGAGTGCGTACACAGCTGCGGGCGAGTTCGTCGCACCACCGCGCGAGACGGAAGCGCCGACGGGCGTGCACTTGTCGTCGCCGACGCGGATGCCCCATTCATCGACCGGCAGGCCGTTCGGAATGCCGATGTCGGCGGTGCCGGCCATCGACAGCCAGGCGTCGGTGAAGCGCCAGCCGAGCGACGGGTCCTTCTTGCCGTAATCCATGTGGCCGTAGATCGGCTTGCCGTCGATCTCTTTCACATCGTTCGTGAAGAAGGCAGCGATGTCTTCATAGGCGCTCCAGTTCATCGGCACGCCCAGTTCATAGCCGTACTTCT
>JANOLJ010000247.1:0-1947 GCA_031419715.1 Burkholderiales bacterium
CGCCTTCACGCCCGCGGCGGTCGCGGTAGCGACCCGGGCGCCTGTGGAGGTTGGCGCTTGTGCGGTTGGCGCCTGCGGGGTCCGCACTTGCGCGGTGGGCGCACCTGCCGCGCGGCCCGTGGGCGCCGCGCCGGCGGCCACGGCATTCGCGCCGTTCGCAACCCCGTTCGCAGCCATGGCTTGCGGCGGCGCCGCCGCCACATTCGCCACATTCGTCAATTGCGGCCCGGCGCGCTTGATCTCTTGCGCCGCGCTGGCATTCATCGCCGCCAGCACCTGATCCTTCGGCCCATAGTGCTTCACGCGCCCGGCTTCCAGCACCAGCATCTTGTCGGCGTGCTTCACCAGGTTCGTGCGGTGCGTCACCATCACCACCGTCACCTTGCCCTTCAAGGCTTCGATCGCATCGCTCAGCGCCTGCTCGCCGGCGTTGTCGAGATTCGAATTCGGCTCATCGAGCAGCAGCAGCTTCGGATTTCCATAGAGCGCGCGCGCCAAGGCGATGCGCTGGCGCTGGCCCGGCGAGAGCACGCCGCCCACAGGCTCGATGCGCGTGTCATAACCATGCGGCAGCGCGAGAATCATTTCGTGGATTCCGGCGGCGCGCCCGGCCGCCACCACCTTCGACGGATTCACCTTGCCCATGCGCGCGATGTTTTCGCCCACCGTCGCGGCGAAGAGTTCCACGTCTTGCGGCACATAGCCGATGTGCGGGCCTATCGTTTCACGCGCCACGGTCGTCATGTCCACGCCATCGAGCCGCACATGCCCGGCGCTCGGCACCCACAAGCCCGCGAGCACGCGGATCAGGCTCGACTTGCCAGCGCCGCTCGGGCCGATGACCGCCAGCGCCTTGCCCGGCGCCAGGCCGAGCGACACGCCGGCCAGAATCAAGCTGTCGCCGCGCCCGGTGCGCAGGATCAAATTCGCCGCTTCCAGCGCGCCGACGGGCCGAGGCAGCTCCATCGGCTCGGGCTCCTGGCCCAGCGCGGCGAGCAACACGCGCAAACGGTGCATCGCGGCACGGCCCTCGGCCAGCGCCTTCCAGCTCCCCACAATCTGCTCGATCGGCGCGAGCGCCCGGCCCAGCAAAATCGTTACCGCGACCATCACGCCCGGCGTGGCCAACTGGCTGATGACGAGATAGGCACCCACCGCCAGGATCAACACCTGCACCGCCTGGCGCGTGCTGCGCGTGAACGCGGCAAGAGCCACACTGCGCCGCGCCGTGGGGCGCTGCAACTGCTGCACGCGCTGGTTCATCTGGCGCCAGCGCCCGAGCAGCGAATCGCCCATGCCCATCGCCTCAGCCACTTCGGCGTTCACCATCGACGACTCAAGGTAACGCTGCGCCTTCGAAGCCCCACGCTGCAGCGCCTCGATGTCGCGGCGCGTCAGCCAGTCGTTCAGAAACGCCAGGCCCAGCATGAGCAGCGCCGCACACGCCGCGGCGATGCCCAGCGCCGGGTGCGCGAACCAGATGACGGCGATGTAGACGATGGCCCAGGGCGCGTCGAACACCGCGAGCAGCCCCTGCGCGGAAAAGAGATTCCGCACCGTGCCCACATCGCGCAGCGCCTCGGAGTTGTTGCGGTCCGGCGAACGCGCCGAGCGCGCCAGCACGTCCCGTGCAACAACGGGTAAGAGCGCATCGCCCACCAGGTTGCCCACCACGCCTTGCAAGCGGCTGCGCAGGTAGTCCAGCCCGAGCGCCAGCGCCAACGCCGCGCCCACGCCGAGCAGCAGCAGGAACAGCGTTTCCCGACTGCCGCTGGAAAGCACGCGGTCGAAGACCTGCAGCATGAAGATGGCTGGTGCGAGCATCAGCAGGTTCATGATGAAGGAGAACCCCGCCACCGCCACCAGCGGGCGGGTGGCGAGCGGGCGGAGCTTTGCGGGCGCGGGCAGCGTCTGCATCAGGGTGTCTACGCCCCAGGAGGAGTGGGG
>JANOLJ010000248.1:0-10859 GCA_031419715.1 Burkholderiales bacterium
CGAGCGGCTGGTGTACGGCAAACTCGGCCAGGCCATGTTCACGGCGCGCATCGAGGGCACGCGCATCGCGCCCACCGTGGGAAGCATCGCCTCGCTGCACGCATCGCCCGAACATCTGCACTGGTTCGACCCGGCCACGCAGCAGCGGCTGGACGCATGAGCCCCACCCGGCCGCCCGTAGGGGCTCATTCCCGCCTGGCGGGACCGGCCTGGGCCACGGAGGGGCCCCTTCGTGGCCCCGGGCTGTGGGTGCACCAATGAACGACTGGCCCTACCCGCTGTGGGCCGCCCACCGTGGTGCCGGCAAACTGGCGCCGGAAAACACGTTGGCGGCATTTCGGGTCGGCGCCTCGCACGGCTATCGCGCCTTCGAGTGCGACGTGAAGCTGAGCAGCGACGGCGTGCCTTTTCTGTTGCACGACGACACGCTCGACCGCACCACGCCCGCCAGCGGCACGGCCGGCGCGCTGCCCTGGGGCGAACTGGCACGCCTGGACGCGGGCGCTTGGCACAGCCGGGCCTATGCGGGCGAGCCGCTGCCGAGCCTGGAGGCCGTCGCGACTTACTGCCTGCGCAACGGCTTTGCGCTGAACATCGAAATCAAGCCGACTCCCGGGGTCGAGGAACACACCGGCCGCGTTGTCGCCCAAGAAGCGGCACGGCTCTGGGCGGGCCAGGCGCCCTTGCCGCTGCTCAGCTCGTTTCGCCCGGAAGCGCTGCGCGGCGCACGCGAAGGCGCAGCGCAACTACCGCGCGCACTCTTGCTCGACACGCTGTGGTCGGGCTGGTTCGAAGTGGCGCAGGCCAATGGCTGCGTCGCCGTGGTCACGAACCATCGCCTGATGGACGCGGCGCTGATCGACAAGCTGCACGGCGCTGGCCTGCGCGCCCTCGTCTACACCGTGAACGACGGCGCCGACGCACAGCGTTTGTTGGCGCTGCGCATCGACGGCATCATCACCGACGCGGTGGACCGCTTCGCCCCGGCCGGTGCGTCGGCCTGAGGCGCTCTGAGCGCCCGAGGCGCCGTCAAGTCGGGTCCATCGCCGTCGTCGGCCGCACCATGGCTTCGCCGCCGACCCAATCGCCGTCCGGCTCGGGCTCGGGCAACTTGCGCAGTTCGCGAATGATCGGTATGCGCCACGCCACGGCCGCCATCACCAGCGCGCAGCCGCCCGCGAACGCGAGCGCCGCGCGCAGGCCGATGTGCTCGCCGAGCCAGCCGCCGAGCAGCGCGCCCGGGCCGGCGGGGATCAGAATCAGCCAGCGCATCGTGCTCGTCATGCGGCCCAGCAGCGGCGCGGGCGTGACCGCCTGGCGCAGCGCCAGGAAGTTGATGAACACGAGCACCGCGCCGAAACCGAACAGCACGAGCATCGCCGAGAACATCAACGTGCCCCACAGATTGGCCGGCGCGAACGACAGCAGCAGCCAGCCCGCGCCGCACACCGCGAAGCCGCTCACCAGGCACGGGCCGGGACCGAGGCGCTGGCTGATGCGGTTGCCGTAGATGCTGGCCGCGACCGTGCCGATGCCCAGGCCGACATAAGACAGCCCGACCTGCTGCTCGTTCAGGCCCAGCGTGCGCGTCGCGAACAAGATCTGCACGACGATTGCCCCGTGATGGCACATCTGCCACACGCCCACGGCAGCGGCCAGCGTCACCAGCAGGCGATTTCCCGCGACAAAGCGCACACCGGATTTCAGGTCACGCCAAAAGTCGTGCTGTTGTGGCCGGCGCGGGTTCTCGTCGATGCGAATGCCGCGCAGAATCGCCGCCGAGACGAGCAGCGCCACCGCGTCCACGAGCAGCGCCATCGGCGCACCCACCAGCTTGATCAGCGCGCCGGCCACGCCCGGGCCCGCCACTTCGGCGCCGGAACCGGCGAGCGCGTTTTTCGCATGTGCTTCGACCAGGCGCTCGCGCGCCACGACTTGCGTCAACACGATCTGCGCCGCGCTGCCCGCCACCGTGTACACCGTGCCGATGACGAAACCCGCCACATACAGCCAGGACATCGACAACCAGCCCATCCACCACGCCAGCGGAACGCTCGCGACGACGAGCGCGAGCACGCTCTCGCCCACCACGTACACCGGCAACTTGCGCACCCGATCGAGCCACACACCCGAAGGCAGTGAGAACAGCACGAACGGCAGGATTTCCATCGCCGTCAGCAGGCCCATCTGCGTGGGGCTGGCGTGCAGCAGCACGGCCGCGGTGAGCGGCAATGCCAGCATCGTCACCTGGCCGCCGAGCGAACTGATCAGGATCGACGTCCACAAGCGCCTGTACACCGCGTCGCGCAGCAAGTCGCCAGGGGCCAGGGCAAAGCGATTGCGCAACGCGCCTCGCCACATTCTCAAACCGCTTCTCATGACTGCACCAACTTCTGCTTGTGCGAGCGTCTTGTGGACACCCGGGTGGGCGGTGAGGCCCGAAGCAGCGGAACAAGGACTTCTCTGTGCCGTTTTCCGCTGAGACTCTCAGCGGTACTTCGGTTCGAAGTGGTGACTGAGAGGGTTAGAAGCGCGCCGGAATCTGGTTCATCAGATTCGGCGTCGCCGGGTGGGATCGCTTGCCCGTGGTGCGGGCGATGCTTGCACGCCAACACACCAACGCAGCGCTCCCGCCGACGAGGCCGGCGTGCTGTGTATGGGGGGCGTTTAGCTTCATGGGTTCGGACCTCTTGAGCAAATGTGGCTCCGCCACTTTGCTCAACCCCCACGGGGGGCGGACGATGTATGTCGTCGGCCCGGGGGTGCTCGTCGGCGAGTTGCGATGATAGCGGGCCTGCACACCTGCTGGCAAGCAAAATGGCGAGCCTGCCGACAGCAAAATGGCGAGCCAATCCTGTCCTGCTGTCCAATACCCCGATGAGTCTTGAGTCCACCACGCCGTCGCTGCCCCGCGCTTCGTCGGCACCACGCGCACAGTGGCTGGGCTGGGCGGCGCTCGCCCTGTTCATCGGCCTGGTGCTGCCGGGCCCGATCAAGCAGTGGGACAACTACCACGCCTTCGCCGACACCCGCGCCTGGCTGGGCGTGCCGCATGCGGCAGACGTGCTGAGCAATGTGCTGTTCGCAATCGTCGGGGGCTTCGGGCTGTGGCGCCTGTCGCGGTCAGCGCTGGATTGGCCGTCGCGCAAGGCGTGGCAGTTGTTCTGTGTGGCGATTCTTTGCACATCGGCCGGCTCGGCGTTCTATCACTGGGCGCCGAACAATACCGCGCTAGTGTTCGACCGCATCCCCATCGCCTGGGCCTGCGCGGCGCTCACCTGCGCGCTGCTCGCTGAACATGTGCATCGTCGCTGGGCCGCGCCTGCGGTACTCGCGGCGGGCTGGCTCATTGCCACCGGCGCGGTCGTCTACTGGTGGGCCACCGAACAACGCGGCGTGGGCGACTTGCGGCCCTACCTCTATGTGCAATTCCTGCCAATGCTGTTGGTGCCGCTGGCGCTGCTGTTGCGTCTGCCCGCGGTGCAGCCCGCCTGCACGCCCGCCGGCGCGTGGTGGTCGGTGCTCGGCTTGTACGCCGCCGCGAAGGCGATGGAAGCGGCGGACCATGCCGTGCTTGTTGCCACGGGAATGATCAGCGGCCATACGCTCAAGCATTTGCTGGCCGCGGCGGGCGCGGCTTGGATTGTTCATGCCGTCACGCGCGATCAGCGCGGCGCCTGACTCTTCTATCGAACCAACTCCTGCAGCGCGTCGGCGAGCCGGTTCAGATCGGCCTCGTTGTTGTACACATGCGGCGCGACGCGCACTGCGTGGCCGCGCACCGACACATGGATCTGCTGCCGCGCCAGCGCCGCGCGGCAGGCTTCGGGTGCGAGGCCCTGGGGCAACTTCACGCCGAAAATGTTCGCGGCGCGCTCGTTTTCGTCGGCCACCTCGAAGCCCAGCGTGCGCAAGCGAGCGACCGCATGGCGCTCGATGCCCAGCAAATAGTCGCGCACGCGTGCGGGTTGCCATTCGAGCAACATGCCGCAGGCGACCTCGAGCATCGAGATCAAACCGGTGCTCGCACGCAAACTCGTGTCGAAGCGCCGCATGCCCGGCGCATAGCCGTCTTCGTACTCGACCAGGCGCGAGAAGTTATCGCTGCCGGCGCGGGTGAGCCAACTCTCTTCGAGCGGGCTGGCGCCAAGAAATCGATCGCTGAACACGGCAAAACCCAGTCCGTAGTTGCAGAGCATCGCCTTGTAGCTGTGCGCCACCAGGAGATCGGGTTGCACGCTGCGCACATCGAAAGGCATGGCGCCCGCGGTTTGCGTGGCGTCCACCACCAGCACGGCGCCGACTTCGCGGCAGCGTTGGCCGATGCGCTCAAGGTCGAACAAGGTGCCGTCGGTCCAGTGCGCGGGCTCGGCGGCCACCAGCACGGTGTTCGCATCAATCGCGCCCAGGAGCGCGGCGTTCCAGAGCGCGGCGCGGCTGCGGCCGGCGTGCGGCGTCGACCAAGGCGCTTGAGGCGCGGCCACCATGCGCATCTCGACGCCGATGGCGCGCCAGTTGCGCCAGGGGTAGACGTTGCTCGGAAACATCTCGCCCAGCATCACCACGTTCTGACCCGCGCGCGGCTGCACGTTCTTGGCGACGATGGCCGTGGCATAGGCTACCGTGGGCACGAAGGCGACCTGCTGCGGATCGGCATTGACGAGCCGCGCAAACAGGCAACGGGTGCGCTCGGCGGGTTCGAAGAAGTCTGCCGCGGTGATGCCAAACGGCGCCGCGCGCTGGGCGATCGCCTGCATGCCGGCCTGCTGCACCGGCTTGGACAACGGGCCCATGTAGGCACTGTTCAGGTAGCAGTGGTCCGGCGGAATCGAAAACAGCGCCGATTGGCAGACCAGGGGTTCAAGCAAGGCAGACATTGCAATACCGCAAGTTCGAGGGGGTGACGCCCGATCAACTGCGATAGTCGGCGTTGATCTTCACGTAGTCCACACTGAGATCGCAGGTCCACACCGTCGCGTGGGCCGGACCGCGGTGCAGATCGACGCGCACCGTGATCTCATCTTGCTTCATCACGCGCTGGCCGTCAGCCTCTTGGTAGCCCGGGTGGCGCCCGCCTTTAACGACGACGTGCACGTCATCGAGAAACAGGTCGATGAGGTTCTGGTCGAGGTCGGCGATGCCGGCGTAGCCCACGGCGGCGAGGATGCGCCCGAGGTTCGGGTCGCTCGCAAAGAACGCCGTCTTCACGAGCGGCGAGTGCGCGATGGCGTAGGCCGCGAGACGGCACTCAATCTTCGTCTTGCCGCCGTCCACGCGCACCGTGATGAACTTGGTGGCGCCTTCGCCGTCGCGCACGATCGCCTGCGCGAGTTGTTGCGAGACCTCGATCACTGCCTGGCGCAGCAGCGCACCGTCAGCGGATTCGAGCTGCGTGATCGGCGCATGGCCGGCCTGGTGTGTCGCGATCAGCATGAACGAGTCGTTCGTCGACATGTCACCGTCGATGCTGATGCGGTTGAAGGAGCGGTCCGCCGCTTCACGCAGCAGTTCGGGCAGGAGCTGCGGCGCGACTGCCGCGTCGGTAGCGACGAAGCCCAGCATCGTCGCCATGTCAGGGCGGATCATCCCGGCGCCCTTGGACATGCCGGTGATCGTGACCGATCTGCCACCGATCTGCACCCGCCGCGACACCGCCTTTGCCACGGTGTCGGTCGTCATGATGGCTTGCGCTGCATTCCCCCAGTTTGCTTCGTCCAGGTCGGCCAGCGCGCCGGGCAGGCCGGCCTCGATGCGCTCGATCGGCAGCGGCTCCATGATGACGCCGGTGGAAAACGGCAGCACCTGCTCGGGCGCGATGCCGAGCTGCGCGGCAAGCGCCTGGCAGCTGCGCAGCGCCCGATCCAGCCCTTCCTGGCCGGTACCCGCGTTCGCGTTGCCGGTGTTGATGAGCAGCGCGCGGATCTCCTTGCCGGGTTGCGATGCCGCGAGGTGCTTGCGGCACAGTTGCACCGGCGCCGCGCAAAAGCGGTTGCTCGTGAACACGCCGGCCACCGATGCGCCGGGGCTCAGGGCGATCACCGTCAAGTCGCGCCGATTCGCCTTGCGCACGCCGGCCATCGTGATGCCCAGGCACACGCCGGGGACGGGGAACAACAGTGAAGGGTCGGGAGGCGAAAGGTTGACGGGCATGGTGGGCCGGAAAAGTTTGCGCCCATCATAGGCGGGTGTGGCGCGACAATTCTCGCGAGACGTCGATCGATCGCATCACCATGACGGACCCAAGCCCGACCTGCGTACCGCCGCCTGAAGCACTCGCCGCGCTCTGGCATGCGGCAGGGCTGGCACCGCAGGCGCTCGGATGGGCCGATCTGCAAGGCCGGGAACCTGTGCTCGCCTCGTCGTTCGCGGTGGGCACCGCGGCGCAGACCAGCTTGGCGGCCGCGGCGCTTGCTGCCGCCGAGATCGGGTTCGCGCGCCACGGCGCACGCCAGCGCGTAGGCGTGGCGATGCGCCACGCCGCGCTGGAATGCCGTGGCTGGTTTTCGCTGAACGGGCGTGTGCCCGACCCATGGGACAAGCTGTCCGGCCTGTACCCGTGCGGCAGTGCGGTCGGCGCGCCCGGCTGGGTGCGCATCCACGCGAACTTCGCGCACCACCGCGACGGCGCGCTGAAGTTTCTCGGCTGCGCAGCCGGCCCGGCGACCGAGCGCGCCAGCGTGAACGCCGCACTGCAGACATGGCGCGCGGAAGACTTCGAAACCGCCGCGGCGCAAGCCGGCCTGGTGGTGGCGGCCGCGCGCGACTTCGCGGCCTGGGACGCGCACCCGCAGGCACGCGCCCTTGCCACCGTACCCACGGTGAGCATCACCCCCATTGAAGGCGCGCACGATTCAGCGGCTGCCGCGCCTGCGCGCTGGAGCGCCGCCGCAAGCACCGATGCGCCGCTGCACGGCCTGCGCGTGCTCGACCTGACGCGCATCCTCGCCGGCCCGGTGGCGGGCCGCACGCTTGCCGCTTATGGCGCGGACGTGATGCTGCTGAATTCGCCATCGCTGCCCAACATCGAGTCGATTGCCGACACCAGCCGCGGCAAGCTGTCGGCACATGTCGATCTGAAAACCGAGGCCGGCCGGCCCGCCCTGCGCCGCCTGATCGGCGAGTCGCAGGTCTTCATGCAGGGCTACCGGCCAGGCGCCCTCGCGGCATTGGGTTTCGGCCCGCTGGATGTGGCGCGTTTGCGCCCGGGCATCGTCTACGTTTCGCTGTCGGCGTATGGGCCGGTGGGCCCGTGGTCGGCGCGCCGCGGCTTCGACTCGCTGGTTCAAACCGCGACCGGCTTCAACGTCGCAGAAGCCGCGGCTTACGGCGCCACGCAACCCCGCGCGTTGCCGCTGCCGATCCTCGACTATGCAGCCGGCTATCTGCTCGCATTCGGCGCCCAGGCCGCACTGCTGCGTCAGGCCGTGCAAGGCGGCAGTTGGCATGTGCAGGTGTCGCTGGCTGGGGTCGGGCATTGGCTGCGCGGTCTGGGGCGCGTCTCGTGGGGCGAAGCCGATCTCTTGAGCAAATGTGGCTCTGCCCCTTTGCTCAATCCCCTCGGGGGACGGGCGCCGCAAGGCGGCGTCCTTGGGGCCCTCTCACCGAACCACGACGAATTTCTTCAGCCTTACCCTGGCGGATTCGGTGATGTGGTCGCGCTGCGCCACGCCGCGGATTTTTCGGCAACCCCAGCGCGCTGGCAGCGCCCGTCCATGCCACCCGGCTCGCACCCAGCGGTATGGCCGAAAGTCTGACCCGCAGGGTGGGGTGATCGCTAACATCGCCCTATTCATATCCACTGAGCACGGAGCCTGACCCATGCGCATTCTTCTCGCCCTGATGGGCGTGTTTTCAATCGCGTTGAACGCGGGCGCGGCGACGCTGCCGATCTTCGATTCGCACCTGCACTACAGCCACGACGCGTGGGAACAGTTGCCGCCGAAAGCGGCCATCGCGATCCTGCGCAAGGCCGGGCTGAAGGCGGCGATGGTCTCCAGCAGCAGCGACGACGGCACGCAAAAGCTCTATGCCGAGGCGCCCGACCTCGTGATTCCGGTGCTGCGCCCGTACCGCAATCGCGGCGAAACGAGTTCCTGGGTGCGTGACGCCAGCATCGTGGCGCACCTTGAAGCGCGGCTGAAAGCGAACCGCTACGTCGCCATCGGCGAGTACCACGTCTTCGGCGCCGACGCCGACCTGCCGGTGGTGCGCCGCGTCGTCGAACTGGCGCGCGAGAACAAGCTGTACTTGCATTCGCATTCGGATGCCGAGGCCATCGAACGCCAGTTCAAGCAAGACCCGAACGCGCGCATCCTGTGGGCGCATTCGGGTTTCGACTCGCCCGACAAGGTGCGCGAGATGCTGCGCAAGCACAAGAACCTGTGGTGCGACCTGGCATTCCGCAGCGACCACGCCAGCAACGGCAAGGTCGAGCCGGCCTGGCGCGCCGCCTTCATGGAGTTTCCAGACCGGTTCATGGTTGGCACCGATACCTTCACGCCGGAGCGCTGGCACTTCGTCGTCGAGCACGCGAACTGGTCGCGGCAATGGCTCGCCGATCTGCCGACTGACGTGGCCGAACGCATCGCCTACAAGAACGGCGAGACGCTGTTCGGCGCGATGTTGAAGCGGCCATGACACGCGCCGCGCCGCTGCCCTGTTCGGCGCTTGGCGCGGCGCTCGGCGTGGTGTTCTGCCTGGTATTCGGCCTGGTATTCGGCGTGGCGCTGCCGGCCGCAGCGGCGTGCCCGCTGCCGCCGCCGGCCTTGCAGCGCGGCGCGGTGCAGGCGGCGTGGAAGATCGACGCCGCGCCGATCACCGTCGGTCGCCATTTCGCCATCGACGTTCAGGTGTGCCCGGCCGATGCCACGCTCGCGCGCGTGGACGCAACGATGCCCGAGCACAAGCATGGCATGAACTACCGCCCGAGCGTGAAGGCGCTCGGCGCCGGCCGATGGCGCGCCGAAGGTCTGATGTTCCATATGCCAGGCCGCTGGGAGTTGCGGCTCGATGTGCGGGCGGCCGGCGCCACCGAAACGCTCGTCGACAGCATCACGCTGCCGTGATCGGCTGGGCCTCAACGGCACTGGCCGCGCTGATCGCGGCAGCGTCGGCGCCTGCGCACGCCGGCCCGATTGAATTCACCGCAGAGGAGCACGCGCGCATCCAGGCCCATGGACCATGGCCGCCGACACCCCGGCGCGACGCGGGCAACCGGGTAGACGGCCACGCCGAGGCGGTCGAACTCGGGCGCCGCCTCTTCTTTGACAAGCGTCTTTCGGCGAGCGGTCAGCTGGCCTGCGCGAGTTGCCACGATCCCCAGCGCGCGTTCCAGGACGGCAGGCGCTTTACCCGCCACGGCCGCAACACGCCCAGCCTGCTCGATGCAGGGCAGCAACGTTGGTTCGGCTGGGACGGCGCAAGCGATTCGCTGTGGGCGGCGTCCCTCGCGCCGTTGACGGCTGGCGACGAGCTCGCGGCGACGCCCCAGTCGGTGTCGGCCCTGCTCGGGCGCGACCGGGGCCTTCGCTCACGCTACCGAACGTTATTCGGCGCACCGGTGGCCAGCGAATCACTGCTCGTCAATGCCGCGAAAGCACTCGCCGCCTACCAGGCCACGCTGGTGTCAGCGCGCACGTCGTTCGACGACTTCCGCGACGCGCTCGCGCGCGGCGACGCCATGGCCGCGTCGCGCTATCCGGAATCGGCGCAACGCGGGTTGAAGATCTTCATCGGGCAGGGGCGCTGCTTCTTCTGCCACGCCGGGCCCGCGTTCACGAACGGCGAGTTCGGCGATGTCGGCCGGCCCTTCTTCACCGCCGCGGGTGCCGACCCCGGGCGCTGGGGCGGATTGCAGCAAGTGCTGGCCAGTCCGTACAACCGGCTGGGCGGATTCTCCGATGAGCCCGCTGACGGCGCGCTTGCGGTGGCCACACGCCATGTCGTGATGGAGCCGCGCCACTTCGGCGAGTTCAAGGTGCCCGGCCTGCGCGGGCTGCAGGCGACGGCCCCCTACTTCCACGACGGCAGCGCCGCCAGCATTGAAGACGTGGTGCGCCACTACAGCGAACTCGACGAGAGCCGGCTGCACGCCGACGGCGCGCGCCTGCCGCAGGCGCTGAAGCTGACACCGCCGCAACTCGCCGACCTGGCGGCGTTCCTCAAGACGCTCAGTGGGCCGACGCGGGCGGGGCGTTGAGCGGCGGCCGATACGGCGCGATGCTTGGTGTGAATCTGGTAGGCCGTGTTTCTATCGAATTACCCGGGAAACGGAGCGTTGTCCGCGAAAGTTACCCGGTAAGTTACCCGGTCGAGATTTCCGTAACAGATTCGACCGGCGAGCCGCATCGTTCCTCGCCGTTCCCCGAACGTCCTCCTGCGGGGGGCGCCACGGTCGGCGCAGGGCATCGACTATCGCGTCCAGTTTCACCCGGCACCGGAACCAATGTTGCGCAGTTGTTTCGAGCGCGCGACTATGGCCGTCGCTTTGATCATTGCCACCACATGCTCCCCCGGGTGGGATACATTGGTTCAACGCGTGAATGCCCTGCGCGTGGCAGCCATAAGGGTTCCCCCGATGCGAAGTGTTCAGCGTGGCATTCCCCGAACCTGCTTGCTTGCAGCGCTGAGTGGGTCACTGGCCGTCTTCACCCTTGATGCGTTCGCGGGCTGGGTTGCAGTAGGTAGCAATGGCCAAGGCAATACATACGCCGATCCCGCCACGGTTCCGTCAAAGTCCGGCCGATGAGGAGTTGATGCCCGCCGGCTGCGCACGCGGTGGTGCAATTGGCGTCGGTTGTACGGTATTTTGGGCGCGGCAGGGCACGCTGTGATGGCGGGTTTTGCGGGTAAGGGCGTGG